>NZ_JBVHTA010000026.1:0-112901 GCF_055566095.1 Streptomyces sp. NPDC027962 | reverse complement strand
CTCACCCTGCGGCAGCACGACGAGCACCAGGCCCTTCAACGCACCCGCGCTCTCCAGCAGACCGACGACTGGAAAGCCCGCTACAAGATCCGCGCTGGCGTCGAAGGCACCATCTCCCAAGGCATCGGACGCTGCGGCCTGCGCAGATCCCGCTACCGCGGCCTCGCCAAAACCAGCCTCCAGCACCAGCTCACCGGCGCCGCCATCAACCTCGCCCGCATCGACGCCCACCTCACCGACACGCCCCGAGCCCGCACCCGAACCAGCCACTTCGCAGCACTTCGCCCCGCCGACCAAGTCAGCGGGGCGAAGCAACAGGGCCCGAATTAACCAACAGCGTCCGTTGGCGCGGTCCGGGCCCCTCCGTGGTGCGGGCGGTGTTCAGCCGCCGAGGACGCTCTGGTCGACGAAGCCCAGCTCCTTGAGCATGGGCAGGTAGTTGAAGACGTCGTAGTGCTCGATGATCTTTCCGGCGTCGTCGAAGCGCAGTTCCTCGAGCATGAACCAGCTGACCTTCTTGCCGGTCGCGGCCTTGCCGAAGAAGTCGCCGAGGTGGGTGGCGGTGACGGTGATGCGCAGGATGACGCGGTCGCCTTCGGAGACGGCGCTCTTGACGTCCAGGTGCAGGTCGGGGAAGGCGGCGAGTCCGCCGCGCATCGCGGCCTTCATGAGCTCGGAGTCGACCGGGCGGTCCTCGGAGAAGTGCCTGATGTCGGGCGACCAGTGCGTGAAGATGCCGTCCAGGTCCCAGCGGTTCCAGGCGGCGGCGCAGTCGAGCGCGATCTGCTTGTTGCGCTCCTGGACGCTGAGGGCGGTCTGCTCGGCGAGTGCTGCGGGCATGGGTGCGGTTCCTTACCGGGTGTCAGGGAATCAGGACGTGCTTGCCGACGGTGGTGCCGTCCAGCAGGGCGCGCACGGCGGCCGGGGCCGCCGCCAGCGGGTGGCGGCCGGCGATCTCGGGGGTGAGGACGCCCTCGTCGACCAGCCGGTACAGGGCCGCGAGGTCGGCCCGGAAGTCGTCGCCGGGCTTGACGTAGTACATGCTCTGGCGGCGGCCGCGGGTGAGGCGGAGCCTGGCCGCGATCCAGCGGGCGGCGGTGCGGCGCAGCGCCGGCACGTGCGGCCGGAACCACTGGCCGGGCCGGTAGCCGGCCACCGACGAGTCGAAGGAGACCAGGGTGCCGCCGTCGGCGAGCATCGCCCAGCCGGCGTCGAGGCCGCGGCCGCCGATGTGGTCGAAAACCGCGTCGACGCCGCCGGGCACCGACTCCCGTACCGCGGCGGGCAGATCGGGGGTGCGGTAGTCGAGCGGCTCGGCGCCCAGCGCGCGGACGGCGTCGTGCTTGGCGGGCGAGGCGGTGCCGATGACACGCAGCCCGGCGTGCACGGCGAGCTGGGTGAGCAGGGTGCCCACGCCGCCGCTGGCGCCGTGCACCAGCACCGTGGAGCCGGCGGCCAAGGCGGTGAGCCGGTGCAGCATCTGGTAGGCCGTGACCCCGTTGGTGATCAGGGAGACGGCGACGGCCGCGTCGAGGTGCTCGGGCACCGCGGCGAGGGCCTTGGCGGGCACCTCGACGTACTCCTGCCAGGCACCGTGCCGGGGCATGGCGGCCACCCGGTCGCCACTCTGCCATCCGGTGACGCCCTCGCCGGTCTCGACGACGCGGCCGACCAGGTCGTAGCCGGGCACGAAGGGGAACTTGGGCGGGAAGGGGTGCAGGTGCTGGAGCATCTGCACCTCGGCGAAGGACACGCCGGCGGCCTCGACACGGACGACGACCTTGCCGCGGCCGGCGGCCGGGCGCGTGCCGTGGCCGGCGACGACATGGTCCTCGGGCCGGCCGCTGCCGGTCAGCTGCACGTGCGCGTTGCCGTGGGCGGCGGGGCCGGTGGCGGCCTCGGCGGCGGTGGCGGTGCCGGCGCCGGTGGTGGCCGGCTTCGTGTCCGCGGCGGTCGCGGGGCCGGTGGCGGTGCTCACGCCGCCACCGTCTCGCGCCGGGGGGCGAAGTCGTCGGCGTGGTCGGCCGCCCACTGGGCGAAGGTGCGGGCCGGGCGGCCGGTGACGCGCTCGACGGTGTCGAGGGGGACGGGCGGGTTGTCCATCGCGTCGGCGAGGTAGCCGAGGATCATCTCGACGACCGGCGGCGGCATGAAGTGGCCCATCTGCTCGCGTGCCTGGTCGGGGGTGATCTCCTCGAAGGTGATCGGGGCGCCGGTGGCGGCGGCGATCGCCTTCACCTGGTCGGCCTGGGTGATGGCCTGCGGTCCGGTCAGGACGTACGCCTGGCCGGCGTGGCCGTCCTCGACGAGCGCGGCGACGGCCACGGCGGCGACGTCGGCCTCGTGGATCAGGACGCGCGGCGCGCCGCCGTAGGGGGTGCGCACGACGCTCTCGGTGCGAATGGAGTGGCCCCACTTCCACAGCAGGTTGGTGGCGAACTCGTCGGGCCTCACGAAGGTCCACGCGATGCCGGACTCCTCGACGGCGCGCTCCACGGCGCGGTGGTGCTCACCGCTGTGGTTGTCGCCGGAGGTGTCGAGCACGGAGGACGAGGAGAGCACGACGATGCGCCGCACACCGGCCTCCTTGGCGAGGGCGACGACCTCCTGTGCCGTCTCGGGGACGGGGAAGAGGTAGAGGCGCTCGACGCCGTCGAGGGCCGCGCGCAGCGTCTGCGGCTGCTCGAGGTCGCCTGCGAACACCTCGACGCCGTCGGGGAGTCCCGCGGTCGCCGGGTTGCGGGTCAGGGCCCGCACCTGCTGCCCCGCCGCCACGAGGTGGTCGACCACATGCCGGCCGACGGATCCTGTCGCTCCTGTCACCAGAACTGTCACGCCTGCTCCACCCTGTCGGTCTCGGCTTCCCCGAGACTCCTCGGACCTTGGTGGTGCAAGGCTGAACAGACGGGCTGGAGGGTCCCCGGAGACTGGCTGGAACGCGTCCGGAGACGGGAGGCGGGCGGGGCGCGGGCGGGTGCGCTGCTCAAGCCGTTCTCGAGCGGCGGCGGGGATGCTGCCCGTGGAAGGCCTCGCCCGCATGCGCCCGTGCGCGCGACGCCGGGCCTGCCCGGCGGCTGCGGAGCCGTTCACGCGGGCCTGCCCGCCCCACTCCCCCCTTTGTCTCCCCTTCGTCGCCCACGAAAGGTCGCCGCCTTGTCCGCCACCGCAGTAGGCCAGTCCCCCACCAAGCGGGGCAGGACCAAGAAGAAGTTCGAACTCTCCCGCAGGGCACGCAAGTTGACGCTCGCCATCCACGTCGTCACCTCCGTGGGCTGGGTCGGCCTGTCCCTGGCGATGGCGGTGCTGGCCGTGATGGGCTACACCACCGAGGACGCCGCGGTCGCCAAGGGCGTCTACTACGCGATGTACGTCTTCGACGACACCTGCGTCACGGTGTTCAGCATCACCGCCGCACTGTCCGGCATCCTGCTGTCGTGCGGCACCAAGTGGGGCCTGCTGCTGCACTGGTGGATCGTCGTCAAGTGGGTGATCACCCTGTTCATGACGATCTTCGCGTGGTTCGTGATCCACCCGATCGTCATGCAGGCCACCGAGAACACCGCGAAGGCAGGCGGCGCGCCGCCGAAGCCAGGTTGGCCCGCGGACTTCCTGCTGTGGAGCGTGCCGGTGCTCTTCGCGCTGCTGACGGTCGCCGCGGTGGTCTCCGTCTACAAGCCGTGGGGCCGCACCGCGCGGGGCGGGCGCACCACGCCGCGCGGCGCGCGGGCGGCCTGACCCTCGCGAGTCTGCGCGAGTTGCCATAGCGCCCCCGGTCGAGGTGTGGTGCGGTTCCCGTGGCGGTACCGCCCCCACAGCGTTGCCTCAACCGCCCACCTCGGGCGCCCTGATGCCCGGCAGCCCTGCCCACGCATGGGGCGGCTCGAGCGCGAGGAGTGTCAGTTGCGGTCGGTGGCTGCTGGGTCAGCCGTCCTGTGCGCTCGTCGTAGACCCAGGTCGCGTAAACCTCCTTACCAGGCTGACTGTGGCTGCTTCGGTCGCGCTCGGCCAACTGCTCGGGTGCCTGCGCCCCCTGGGAGCGCCTGGTGTCAGGCGTGGGGGTTGATGCGGGTTGCGAAGGTACCCCCGGCAGGGCCCGGTCGTGCTGCATGAGGTCGGCGGCGATGGCCATCGCCGTGTCCGAGACGTCGACCGCCTCGGGCGTCGACTCGGCGACCGCGCTGCGACGTGCGCGCGTTCCCGGCTCAGTCGGCGGTGCCGGGCTCCACGACCCATTCGGCCTGCAGCCCGCTCACCGAAGCAATCATGTCGAAGTCGCCGTCGTAGTGCAGGACCGTGGCCCGGTGCCGTTCGGCGGTTGCCGAGATGAGGACGTCGGCCAGCGACAGCGTCCGGTGAAAGCCGGCGTTCAGGGCCAGGGCCTGGATCTCGAGCGCCCGCTCGAACTCCGCGTCATTGCAGGGCAGGTAGTCGAATCCACGGAGCAGGGTGCGCAGTCGCAGCGCCTCGGGCTTTCCGCGTGCCGAGTACAGAACCTCATACTCGGTGGGGGCGCACACCGCCAGGAGCCCATCGCGGTCCAGCGCATCCAGTCGCGCCCGCACTGCCGGTTTGCCCCGGCGGGCCAGCGCTGACTTATCGATGAGGTAGCGCCCCTTCACGCCTCCGAGGCCCCGCCTTCGCGCTTCAACGAGCCGTCCGGATTCCGCGGCCCCGTCTGCGAGCGGATCTCCGCGAACGCGTCCTCGAACTCGCCATCGTCAATGGCATCGAACAGCTCCCGGCGCAGCCGCAGCCTCACCCCCTCCTCCATGGCCGCCCGCACTGCGGCGGCCTTCGTCTTCACCCCGTACACCCGCATCGCCTGCTCGACGATCTCCTCGTCCAGATCGATCACAGTCCTGGCCATCAGTCATTCCTCCACAGCCCGACAACACCCAATAATGATATCAATTGCCACTCAGAAATGACATCAAAATGTCGGGGCGTGTCGATCAGAGGCGGCAGCACGGCCCCGGACTTCGGCGCCGGTGGACAGGGCCTCGGCAGACACCCGAACGATCTCGGCCTGGGGATCGGGGGTTTCATAACGTCCCCATCTGTCTTCTCTGCACAGAGGGTTTCACTTTGCGCGAGACCAATACTCCTGAAGCAGTGCGAAATTTTCCTCAAAACGCTCATCAAAGCGCTTGTCGGTAAAGACGCCAGGGATTGTCAGCGACCGACCGCGCGATCGAACCAGGCGCAAATCCCACCACTCACTGCTACGTCCCTGATGGCGCCGCTTTTCGATGCGGGCAACCTCGGCCCACTGGATGGATTTACGACCAGTGATGGTATGAAACACTATCCGATCCGAGATAAGCTGCGTCCGACCGTGACCCCGATTAATCATATAGATGGTCGAGAATAGCCAGCAGGCCGCAACAGAGAATACCCACCAGAACGGCGCTTCTGCAGTGAGCGCCATCGCTACTCCCGCACCAATGTATACCGCCGCCAAATATCCGGTCCAGTACCAGTTCCTGCGTCGGGATGCAGCATCGAGAGCAATCCAGGTGTCAGGCATGCATGAATTCTACAGACAGCCATTTGCACTGAAATAGCTTCTCGCGTGTTGAGACGCCTCCGTTATTCGATGGCGGGCCGCCTGCTCAGATGGACAGGCGGCCCCACCAGCAGACGCTACTTGAGGACTCGACTTTCGTGTACGGCTCCGGGGCGCTGGTGTGTGGTGGCCGCTGCATCAGGCCGACACCGTTCGGGCGGACGCCCTCGGCATCGCCGGCGTGGTCCAGGTTCGTCGCTCGCACGGGGGTCGGACCGCTCACGGACGGGAATGAAACCGCACGGAGGCTTCAGGCATGGGGGAGGTAGCGGTGGGCGGGAGGGCGCGGTCCTGGAGGGCCGGTGCGCTGGTGGGGGTCGCCGCTTCGGTGCTGACGTGCGGGCTGGCCGTGGTCGCGGTGGTGCTCGTTCCCACGTGGTGGCCTCACACCGCCGTGGCCGTCGTCGCGGGGCTGGTGCTCCTCGGCTCGGGGTTCGCGCTGATCGCCGTGTGTTTCATCCATCTCGGGCCTTGGCACTTCGGGGCAGCCGCGATCGTGGAGTGTCTGCTGGCCATGGTGCTGCTGGCGTTTCTCGACCAGGCCGTGCTCGATGTGTGGGGCAAGCCGCTGGATGCCGTGGTGACGAAGGCCGTCCGGCATGAGCGGAACGCGCCGACGGGGAAGGTCACGAGGGACTGGTGGGAGTGCTCGCTCGAGCGGCTCGACGGCACGGAACTCGACCGGAGCCTGCGGGAGTCGGAGTTCTTCCCCATAGGGGACGCGTGCCCTGCCGGGACAAAGGCGGGAGACCGGCTCGTGGTGTATGCGGTGCCCGGCGGTTTCGCCGCGCCGCAGACGAACGCCCCTGTCGGCGGTGTCCGGCTGATTGCCCTGTTCGCTGCCGCCGCCACGGTGACGGCAGCGGGGTTCACGTCTGTCGGAATGACGCGCGCGGGTGCGCCGCAAGCCGGGTGGATCCCGCGCCTTGTACGGGGTCGGGCAGCGCCCCTCAGGCCATCAGGCGGACGCTGATGCTGATGCTGAAAGCGAAGGAAGCCAGTCGCGTGAGGCCACCGCGAATGGCCGGCAGTTGAGACGATCTCGCTGTGGCTGGTGTGAGTCTGCCCCCTGGACGCCGGGGCCGGCCGCTGGTGCAGAGGAGGTCGAGATCAGAAGCGGCAGGTCGGCATACCTGCTGACGACCAGCTCCGCTCCCCCGCCGAGAGTGCCCACGCGCGGAACGGCCCGCCGGGATTCCCCCTCTCAATCTCCGCGATGTCAACGACCAAGCCCTACGGGCGGCCTTCGCCCCAGTAGTCCTTGAGCATCTCACCAGGCCAGGCAGGCTCACGGACCTCACCGCGCGGCCCCATCTCCTCGAAGTACGGCCCGAGGTCGTAGACAGGGGTGCTGTCGACCGCGTCGAGGTCGATGGGGTCCCTTGTCGTTCGCGTGGCTCTGTGGTCGCGTTGCCCCGGACCGGCCGGGGTCGGTCGGCGTGCGGCTGTGTCTATGCCTTGAGGGCGGCGATCTCCCTCACCCGAGGGGCCATCTCCCGCACGACCCGTGCCTTTGCGTGGGGTGCGAGTCGCTTGCGCATGGTGGCGAAGTGGTCGTCGCCGCGGGCCGAGGAGACGTGTTCGTACTCCCCCAGGAAACGGGTCCACGCGTCGCAGGCGGCGTCGAGATGGCCGCGTTCGAGCTGTCGCTGGGCCAGGACGGCGTAGGCGTGGACGCGGCCCTGGCGCTCGTTGGCCGGCTGGACCCTGATGGACTGCTTGAGGGTGCGGATGCTGCCGGGCAGGTCGCGCTCCTCGTACAGCACGTGCGCCGCATGGAAGAGGTACGCGGTCTGGTCGTACCCGCCGATGGCGTCCCGTCGGCTGTCGGCCCTCGACAGGGCCGTCTCCGCTTCCCGCAGCCGGGCATGGGCCTGCTGGTAGTCGCCCACCATGGCAGTCGCGTGCGCCTGCTGGCCGCGGAGGAACGCCACGAGCCGCGGGCCTGCGGACGGGGCGGCCTCGGCGGCCGAATCGGCGAGTTCCAGGCTCTTGCGCCCATGGCCGAGGTTGGACGCCTGGAGGGACATGCCGCGCAGGGTGCGGCAGTACGTCACGTGATCCTGTGCCTCGCGGGCCAGTTGGAGGGCCTTGACGTAGTAGGTCTGGCCGAGGCCGTGGGCCTTCTCGTACATCGCCATCCAGCCGGTGAGGTACGTCAGGTCGGAGGCGGCGGCCAGCATCTCGGCGTGCACGCGCTCGGTGGCCTGGGCACGCAGCCAGGGGCCGACGGTGTTGACGAGGAACGCCGCGGCCATGGGGCGGGCGTGCCCGGCGCCGAACTCGTCGAGGATGTCGGCGATCCGGTCGGTCATCGACCGGACGGAGGCCACCTGGGAGGCTCCGATTCGGGTCGTGGCCTTCCCTGGCGTGACGGGCTCCTCCGCCGCGTGCGCGTCCGTGGCGAAAGCGGGGGCGGCGAGAGCCGCCGAGAACAGGGTGGCGGCGAGTACGCCGCGACGTGAGGGGTCCATGTCCGCCCTTCCGAGGTCCAGCAATTCCTCGACAGTGTCGGGCGTGCGGAAGCCGACCGAAGCCTGTGCGGGTTCCAGGCCGGCTTCGGCGTGCGTGACGGGCCTGCCCAGACGGGCCGACAGCGCCTCCACGATCAACGGCCTGACCTCAGGCTTCGGCTGCACGCCCGCGATCCAGTGCGCCACGGCCGTGCGGTCGTACGTCAGTGCCAACCCGGCCTGCGGAGCCAGCCGGTTGACCTGCTGCGCCAGCTGGGTACGCGTCCATTTCGCCTGCTCGAGCAACCCGGCCAGGGCGGGATTGGGTGTGCGTTTCCTCGCGGCCATGATCTCAACTCCCGACGATTCGCACGGCGTTCACGGTGTTCACGGTCGCACCTGCCTTCAACGGTACCCGCAGAGCGTGATCGAGCGGTTACCTCATGGCAGACACCGAACGATCTCGGCCTGGGGAGACAGGGTGAGCAGCTCATGCACGACCGGACGCGGCGGCACGGAATCCATCGCCGACGCCATGAACCACAAACGCCCTCCGGCAGCACCTACGACACCGGGAGCGCTGACGTGACGCTCACCAGCCCGTCCCTCACCCCGCACCCAACGCGGCCCGCGGTCGTCGTTGCCTTCGCGATCCGGCCCGGCGCGGACCGCTCTGCACGGGAGCGGGACGCCCGCCGTGTGTCGGGCACGCGGCGCCTGGTCCGGGGACATCTGACCTCTCGCGGGCTGCACGCTCTGGTCGACGACGCGGAGCTGATCGTGAGCGAGCTGCTCACCAACTCACTTGTGCACAGCGGAGGCACCGGCATCAGGCTGGTTGTCCACCTCGAAGGTGACCTCCTGCAGATTCGGGTGGCCGACGGCGTACGCCGGTCAGCGCACTCCGGGGTGCGGCCCGCTGAGGACGCCGAGAGCGGCCGGGGGCTCGAGCTGGTGGACGCCGTCGTACGAGCCCGGAAGGGTGCTTGGGGCGTCAGCCCGGACGGTACGTGCACCTGGTGCACGCTGCCGGTCGAAGGCGAGGGCACGTGACGACCCTGTGCTCCGGCGACGACTGGTCCGGTCTGGCCGCCCTGGTCCGACGCCTCCAGAAGGTCGCGCACCTGCCCACCGTGGTGCCTCTGGGCACGTACTTCGACGTAGTGGTCACCGAGGCCGGGCACGCAGGCAAGGAGCTTCTGCGTCTCACGGACACGCACCCCGGCGGCTGCGGCCCGGTGATCGCCGAGGAGGGCCGCCCGTGGATGTACTGGCTCGTACGACCGGGCACCCGTGAGTGCTGGGACAACGCATACGGCGTATGCCTGTCTGCTCCCTGGCGCATCCCGTTCCCGCCGGCGTCCCACGAACGGCCCGAGGGGCCCTACTGGCTGCGTCCCTACCGCACCGACCGCCGCGTCGGCCCCCGGCACCTGGCGGGCGCACTCGACCGGGTCCGGCCCGCGCGGGACCCGCACGAGGCGCTGTCCGTTCTCCTCGGCGCTCCGGCCGTCGCGGCGGCGAACGCGCCATGAGCATCACCGACGAAACCCAGCGGCCGCTCAACACCCGTGGAACAGGCGGCTGCGGCAATGCGGTCATCGGGGCCGACGTTCCTGGACGACTGGACCTCTCGCTTCATCGTGCAGTTCGCCGCCGCACGCACAGCGCCTGACGGTGGAACGGGGCGGGCGCACCGAGGACGTGCTGATCGAGCGTTGACGGGAAGCGGCCGCCACCCGGGCCGCGAGAGGGTGGACCGGGGACCCGTCCGGTTCAGCCGGTGGCCGGCCGGGTGTCCCGGTCGGCGCCGCGGGTTCAGGCGCGCCAGGCGCGGGTGACGGCCGTTGCGCGCTGCTCGTTCAGCAGTCGGTCGTCGCCGCGGGCGGCGGAGTCGACGTCGATGCCGAGGAAGCGGGGGTGGGCCCTGGTGGCGGGGAAGTCGCCGTGGTTGTCGGGGCCGAGGCCGCCGGCGAGGAGGAACGGCAGGCCGGTGGCGTCGGCGAGCTTGGTGACGGTGGTGTCGTCGAGGCGCTGGGCGGTGGAGCCGACGCGGCCGTCGCCCGTGACGGCGTCGAACAGGAAGCAGTCGGCCCCGGCGCGCTCGTAGGCGGCGGTGAGCCGGCCTTCCAGGCAGGTGTCGTCGCGGACGTGGAGCACTTTGGCGATCTTCAGGCCGTCGGGGCATGTCGCGCGCAGGGCGCGCAGCACGCCGGGGGGCTGGTAGCCGTGCAGTTGGATCCAGGGGACCTGGGCGGCGTGGACGGCGGCCGCCAGTTGCTCGGGGTCGGCGGAGAAGGTGACGAGCACCGGCGCGAGGCCCGCGGCGCGGGCCCGGGCCGACAGAGCGGTGAGCTGATCGAGGGTCAGGTCGGCGTGGCCGCCCGGGACGTGGTGCCACAGGCCGATCAGATCGGCGCCGGAGGCGGCCATGGCGTCGACCTCCGCGATGGTGGTGGCGCCGCAGAACTTGACGAGCATCAGGCGGCCGCCGTCCGGTCGGCGTCGCGTACCAGGGAGCCGGCGGCGAAGCGGTCGTCGCCGCCCCGGAACAGGCCGGGGTGCGCGGCGCGCAGGTCGGTGAGGACGGCTTCGTAGGGAAGGTCGTCGAACTCGCCGTGGAAGCGCAGGAACTCCATCTGGCGGCGGCCCTTCAGGTCGAAGGGGTGGTGCACGCTGTCGGCGGTGCCGTCGAAGTCGAGCGGCGCCATCCGGTACAGCCGGCACAGGGTCTTGTTGAACACCGGTGTGGCCCGTACCCATTGGCCCTCGAGGCGGACCGAGGTCAGGCAGTGCTGGTGGAACACGTCGCCGCCCAGCAGGCTGACGAGTTTGTCGGAGGCGAGGTGGTTGCGTACGTCGGTGAGCACGAGCCGGGCGGGGATGCCCAGACAGCGCAGGCCGGCCGCGTAGAGGACCGACTTGTGCAGGCACATGCCCGAGCCGGTGGCCGCCACGGTGGAGGCGCGCAGGCCTTGGCGGGTCAGGTCGGCGCCGTAGACCTCGTAGCGGATCGTGTCGCGGACCGCGTAGTAGAGGGCGACGGCCTGTTCGGTGGGGGTGGTGGCGCCGGGCGGCAGCGCGTCGGCGACGAAGGCGCGCACCTGGTCGCTGGTGTGGTCGAGGAATTCGGTGGCCGCGAGGGCGCCGGTGCTCAGGGAGGTCGTCGTCATGGCAGCTTCCAATGGTCGGGCGGGGTCACAGGCCGAGGAGTGCGGCGATGCGGTTGCGCTGGGTCTCCGAGGTGCCCGAGTAGATCGTTCCGGCGACGGCGTTGCGCAGCTGGCTCTCGATGCCGTACTCGGCCATGTAGCCGTTGCCGCCGAAGATCTGCACGGCGGCCAGCGCGGAGGCGACGTTGGCTTCGCTGGTGACGAGTTTGGCCATGGCGATGTCGCGGGTGACGTTCTCGCCGGCACTCATCCGCCGGGCGGTCTCGTAGAGCCAGCGGCGGGAGGTCTCCACGTCGGTGGCCATGTCGACGATTTTGTGGGAGACGGCCTGGTAGGTGCCGATGGCCTGGCCGAACTGGGTGCGGGTGGTGGCGTATTGGACGCAGGCGTCCAGGCGGCTTTTCATCTCGCCCGCGTTGATGACGAAGGAGCACAGGATCTCCCAGCGCATCACGTGGTCCAGGACGAGGAACCCGCCGCCGGGCCGGCCGATCACCCGGTCCGCGGGGACGCGGCAGTCGTCGAGGAACAGTTCGCACAGCGGGGAGGTGCGCAGCCCCATCTTGGCCAGTGGCCGGCCGCGGGTCAGGCCCGGGGTGTCGCCGTCGACGAGGAAGGCGGTGATGCTCAGCGGCCCGGGGCGGTCGCTGGTGCGGGCGTAGACGGTGAACACGTCGGCGACCGGTCCGTTGCTGACGAACGCCTTGCTGCCGTTCAGGACGTATGCGTCGCCGTCGCGTACCGCGCGGGTGCGCATCGCCAGTGCGTCGGAGCCGCTGTCGGGTTCGCTGATGGCGTGCGCGCCGATCACCTCGCCGGTGCAGACGCCGGGCAGGAAGCGCTCCTTGAGCGCCTCGGAGCCGAAGCGGTGCAGCGGTACGCCGACGGAGACCAGGTGGGTGCAGGCGGAGAAGTTCAGTCCGGCGTCGCGGCAGCCCTCCCCCAGTCCCTCCAGGACGTACATGGTGGTCGTCAAGCACTGGCCGAGGCCGCCGTACTGTTCGTCGAAGGGCAGAGCGAACAGGCCGGCGGCGGCCAGGTGCCGCCACGCCTCGCGGGGGAACTCGGCGGCCGCGTCCCGCTCGATGTGTCCTGCGTCGAGCTCGGCGAGCAGGGGCGCGAGGCCGTCGCGCAGGGCCTGCTGGTCCTTGGTGGCGTCGAACATCAGTAGTGGGAGAACTCGGGCGAGTCGAGGTTGTGGCTCTCGTCGCCGCGCAGTGCGGGGGTGAACATGCACACCAGCCGCAGGTCCTCGTGCGGGCTCGCCACCAGCCAGTGGGCGTCGTGCCGGTCGAGGGCGTACAGGGTGCCGGGGGTGATGGGGTGCGCGACGCCGTCGCTGTCGATCACCTCTCCGCTGCCCTCGATGCAGTAGCAGCTCTCGAGGTGGTTGCGGTACTCCAGGCGGGACTTGGTGCCGGCCCGGACGATGGTGTCGGTGACGGTGTAGCCGACGCCGTCGGCCTGGGTGAGGAATCTGCGGCTGAGGCCGTTGCCCCAGTCGACGCAGGTGACCTCGTCGAGCTTGCGGACGATCATGCGGGTTCTCCCTTCATACGGTGGTGTTCGCTCCGGTCGTTCACCGGCCGCGCAGCTCCCTCACGAAGGAGCCGAACTCCTCGACGGGGTCGCGGCCCTTGGCCAGGGCGTCTGCGATGCGGGCCACGCCGGCGCTGCCGACGACGGCGGCGTCGGCGCCCAGCTCCTCCAGCAGCGCGATGTCGGCGCGGGTCTTGACGCCGAAGCCGACGGCGACGGGCACGGAGGCGGTGGCGTGCAGGTCGGCGATGGAGCGGGCGAGCCGGTCGCGGTCGAGGGCGGCGGCGGTGCCGCTGCGGCCGTAGTGGGCGACCAGGTACAGGTAGGCGGAGGCGTGGGCGGCGGCCTCTGCGACGGCGTCGGCTTTGGAGACGGCGTAGCAGGTGGTGACCAGCGGAAGCCCTGCGGTGTGGGCGGCCTCGTAGTGGGCGCCTCGCAGCCTGGGCGGCACGCCGTGCAGCAGCAGCCCGTCGCAGCCCGCGTCGCGCACGGCGGCGGCGAAGTCGCCGGGGGCGGTGCCCTTGACGGTGTGGCTGAAGTCGGCGAGCAGCGCGATGCGCAGCCTTTTGAGGCCGGGGCGGATGCGGGCGACGGCGGCGAGGACGGCGGGCAGGTCGGTGCCGGCGGCCAGCGCCCGGTCGGCGGAGGCGCGGATGACGGGCCCGTCGGTGACGGAGCCGGGGAACGGGACGGCCAGTTCCAGGCAGTCGACGTCGCTCTCGTCGAGCAGGGCGGCCAGGTCGGGCAGGTGCTCCAGGGGCGGGTCGCCGGCGTTGAGGAAGAGGGCCAGGCCGGGCCGGCCGGGCCGTACGTGGGTGAAGAAGCCGCCGGGGGTGGGGCGAGGGTCGCCGGTGCCCGGGCGCGGCCCGCCGGGGCCGGCGTCCGGGCGGGGGTCGCCGGTGCCGGCGTCCGGGCGGGGGTCGCCGGTGCCGGCGTCCGGGCGGGGGTCGCCGGTGCCGGCGTCCGGGCGGGGGTCCCTGGGCCCCGGGCGCAGGCCGCCGGAGGTGGGGCCGGTGCCGGAGGCGTCCGGACGCGGGCCGACGGTGCCAGGGCCCGGGCGGGGGCCGCCGATGCCGGGGCGCGGGGTGCCGGGGATGGGGCGGGGGTCAGGCATGGGCCACCTCCGTGGCGCGTCGCAGCCGGTCGATCAGGGCGAGGGCCGAGCCGTCGGTCAAAGCCGCGCGGGCGCCGCGCAGGGCCTGGTGCCAGTCGCCGGTGAGACGGCCGGCGACGGCGAGTGCCGCCGCGTTGAGGCAGACGGCGTCCTCGGCCGCCGGCCGGCCGCGGCCGGCGAGCAGGTCCAGGACGTCGCGGACGGGGTCGTCGCCCGGCCGCAGGTCCGAGACGGTGCCGGGGCGCAGGCCGAGCGCGGCGCCCGCGAGGGTGAACTCGTCCTCGCCGCCGCCCTCGTAGGTGCGCACCAGGTTGGTGGTGAAGCCGATCAGTTCGTCGGTGCCGGTGTCGTTGGTGGCGAGCCACACGGACCGGCCGGTGCGGCGGGCGGTGTGCTCGGCGGCGTGCCGCAGACCGGCGACGAGCCGGGGATCGGAGATGCCGGTGAGCTGGGCGGCCACCGGCATGTCGGCGAGGAAAGGGCCGACGGCGTTGACGAAGCGGCCCAGCCGGCGGATGTCGAGCGGCAGCACGCTGCGGGCGAGCAGGCCCAGTTCGGCCGGGTAGACGAACGGGCCGGCGAACGCGATGCCGCACCGCTCGAGCATGTCGTGGGTCTGCTCGTAGGACGTCGTCGTCTCGATGCCCAGGCGTTCGAGGAGGTCGAGGGAGCCGAGGCGGGAGGTGTAGGCGCGGGAGCCGGTCTTGACGACGCGGGTGCCCATCGCGGCGGCGGTCAGGGCGGCGGCGGTGGAGATGTTGAGGGTGCTCGGGCCGCCGCCGGTGCCGACGATGTTGACGGCGCCGCCGAACTCGGGGAGCCCGGCGCCCTGTTCGGGGCGGCGTTCGGCGAGCGAGTCGAGCAGCGCGGTCAGGGTGGCGCGGCCGGGCATCTGCGTGGACAGGGACGCGAGCAGCGCGACGCTCTCGCCCCGGCGCAGCGCGCCGTCGCCCAGCCGGTCGAAGAAGGAGTGCCATTGGGGCGCTTCGACGGGCCGGTCCTGGGCGATCAGGGCGGCGACGGCGTCGTGCATGACTACGCGGCCTCCGCCCGGACGCGGGTGGCCTCGGCGACGAACGCCTCGATGGCCGCGACGGAGTGGAAGGACTCCGGGTCCAGGTCCACGTCGTCGGTGTTGATGCCGTAGCGGTCCTCCAGCCAGGCGATCACCTTGAGCAGGCCGAGGCTGTCGATGACGCCGCCCTCCAGCAGGTCGTGGTGGTCGTCCAGTTCCCGTGCGGGCGTGTCGGGCAGGAACTCCTCGACGAGGAACTCCTTGATGGCCTGGGCCTGAGCCTGGGCGTGGGGCATGTCAGTTCTCCTTGGTGAAGTGGTCCTTCACGACACGGTCGCGGTCGACCTTGCCGGTGGAGGTCCTGGGCAGCGGCTCGTCGGTGAAGCGCAGCGCCGAGGGGATCGCGGCCCTCGGCAGGCCGCGTGCCAGATAGCCGCGCAGCGTCAGGCTGTTGAGGGTGCTGCCCGGTGTGCGGCGCGCCACGGCGTGCAGCAGCCGGCCGGCGACCGGGTCGGGCAGGGCCAGGACGGCGGCCTCACTGACGTCGGGGTGGGCGAGCAGGACGTGCTCGACCTCCTGGACGTTGATGCGCACGCCGCGGACCTTGACCTGGAAGTCGGTGCGGCCGGCGAGGGTCAGGACGCCGTCGGCGCTGCGGTGCACCAGGTCGCCGGTGCGGTACCAGCGCCGGTCGCCGGCGTCCGCGCCGGTGGGGTGGGGCACGAACACGGGCCGGGTGGCGGCCGCGCCGAGGTATCCGTCGGTCTGGAACGGGGTGGTGACCCACAACTCGCCGCTGCCGGGGCCGTCCAGGACCTCGCCGCCGTCGGTGACGACGAG
This sequence comes from Streptomyces sp. NPDC027962, assembly GCF_055566095.1. Lineage (NCBI taxonomy): Bacteria > Bacillati > Actinomycetota > Actinomycetes > Kitasatosporales > Streptomycetaceae > Streptomyces > Streptomyces sp. NPDC027962. Next base: position 97,201 of record NZ_JBVHTA010000026.1, on the reverse strand, counting down.
CGCGTCGGCGCCGGGCAGCGGACGGCCCAGCGGCAGCGGCGCGCCGGATGCGGCCTGCGCGTCGGTGATCTCGTGCACGAAGCTGTCGTTGGTTTCGGTGCAGCCGTAGATGTTGTGCAGCCGCGCGTTCGGGAACAGGCCCGGCAGCTGGGCCAGGACCGGCCCCGGCAGGGCGTCGCCGGTCGTCATGGCGTGGCGCACGGCGGGCAGGGCGGTGGTGCCGTGTTCGCGGGCGGCGTCGGTGACCAGACGGTGGAACATGGGCACGGCCTGGACGACGTGGACGTCGTGGCGCTCCAGTGTGTCCAGCAGATGCCGGCCGCTCATGGCCTGGTCGGGGTCGACGAGGACGACACGTCCGCCGTGGGCGAGGGTGGTCCACACGTCGAGCAGGCACAGGTCGAAGTTGAGCGGCGCGTAGTTGAGGACGTTCGTGCCGGGACCGATCCCGAACGCGCCGGCGGCCCAGCTGCTGAACCGGTCGATCGCGCCGGCGGAGACGGGCACGATCTTGGGCAGCCCGGTCGACCCGGAGGTGGTCAGCAGCAGCGCGGGCGCGGCGGGGCCGGCTTCCGGCGTGTCGCCCTGGCCGGCGGGGGCGGCTTCCGGCGTGTCGTGGGCCGTGCCGTCCGGCTGGTCGTACGCCGTCGCATCCGGCCGGTCGTCCGGCCGGTCGGGCAGGGGGGCGGCGCCGGCCTGCTCGTACAGCTGCTCCGTCACGTCCTTGCCGAGCGTCGCGGACGGCAGCAGCACCGGGCGGCGCTCCAGCAGGCAGGCGAGGACCAGCGCGATCGTGTCGGGCGACTTGACGGCCGGGACCCCGACGGGCCCCCGGCCGGGCGTGCCGGCGACCCGGGACCGCGCCCGCTCGGCGCGTCGCCACAGGGCGCCGTAACTGATCTCGTCGCCGTGCCACACGAGCGCCGTCGCCTCCGGCGCACGGCGCGCCTGCGCCCGGACCCCCTCGACGAGCGTGCCGCCACTCATGGGCCGCGCCCCCTTCCGCTGATCGCGCGTGCGAAAACCTGTCGGCCTCGATGGTGGTTTCGCGCGCTGGAGGATCGCCTGAGCCGCGAGGCATGAGGGGCATGGGACGTGAAGGGGTGCGGCCAGGGAGCCCGCGGCATGAGGGAGACTTGGGAGTGCGTCGAAGGCGCGCCTTGCAGGCGACTGCCCGGTGCCTGGGCAGTCGCCGTTCGCACCACGTGCTCACTGGGGGGACTGATGACAACAGCGGATGGCCTGCCGATCGTCTTCGTGCACGGAACGCGCTTCAGCGCCGGGCAGTGGAGCCCGCAACTGGCCGCGCTGCGCGACGAGTTCGCGGTGGCCGCCGTCGATCTGCCCGGTCACGGAAAGCGCGCGGCCCAGCCCTGGAGCCTGAGCAGCGCGACGCAGATCATCGCTTCCGCGGTGGACGCGCTCGATCGCGGGCCCGCCGTGGTGGTCGGGCACTCGCTCGGCGGGTACGCCTCGCTGGAGTTCGCACGGCACTGTCCGCACCACGTGCGCGGGCTGGTCCTCGCCGGGGCCAGCGCCGCCACCAGCGGCCGGTGGGCAACGCCGTACCGGTGGGCCGCCCAGCTGGTCCCCCGTATACCGGTGGACCGCCTGGCCCGCCTGAACGACCGGCTGCTGCGACGGCTCTACCCGCCGGAGGTGGTGGCGGAGACCATCCGCGCCGGCTACGCCTTCCACACCCTGCCCGCCGCCTGGGGCGAGGTGCTGGGACGCTTCGACGCGGGCGCGATGCGTCATGTGAAGGCTCCGGTACTGATCCTCAACGGCGAGAAGGACACCGTCTTCCGGGCCGGGGAGGCGGACTTCGCCCGCGCCCATCCGCACGCCCGCGTCGAACTGATCCCGCGGGCACGCCATCTCGCGAACTTCGACGCCCCGGACGCCTTCACCGATGCCGTCCGCCGGTTCGCCCGGCAGCTCCTGGCCGAGGACTGAACGCGCCGGAGCCGTGCGCCTTGTCGCTGCGACAGCCGGAACGGGAACAGCAGGCCGGCGGGTGTGCTGCCGAGGTGCCGGAGAGCGTGGACGCCATGCCGCCGTGCCGGAGCGCTTGCCGGCTGCGGCACTGCCCGTCCGGTGTGTCCGGCTGTGAGCACCGGACGGGTGCGGCGCCGCCCCGGTGGGCGCAGGGCTCGGCTAGGGCGTGTTTCGAAAGTGGCGCCGTCCGCCCGCAGGGCGGGGCTCGCGGCGTCTGGTGCGTGCAATCGCAAGGCGGAGGATCATCCTCGTACTGGACGTACTTGGATGACTCCGACAACGCAGCGAGTGTGCGTGCCAGGCGTCGTGGGCCAGGCGGGACTTTCGAAACACGCCCTAGGACTCCTGCGGGGCGTGGAGGAGTTCGGTGAGGGCGACCGCGGGGTCGGTGTCCGGGGGGCCGGCGGGCCACCAGGTGCCGGAGCGGTCGCGGTAGGGGTACCAGCGGGTGTCGCGGCCCTGGCGGAGTTGGAGGCCGCGGCCGGTCAGGGTCCAGTGGTTGCCGTCCACGGTCAGGGGCGGCAGGTCGTCGTCCCATCCGGCGGCGAGCGCCGTGCGGGCGCGGGCGGTGTCCTGTTCGGTGGGGGTCCAGGGGTGTTCCAGGACGTCCAGGCCGGCCGGGCCGCCGGTGCGCCAGGCCTCGGCGGCGCGGTCCAGGTCGTCGGGGCGGTCGCAGGCCTCGCGGAGCCGGGCCGGGACGCGCGGGTCGGGGTGGGTGGCGGCGAGGCGGACCGTGTCGTGCCACTCGTCGAGCGGCGGGGCGGGCGCCTCGCCGAACCCGGCGAGGTGGGCGAGCAGTTCACGCGCGCGCACCGCGGCGTCGGTGACGAGCCGTTCCAGCGGGTCGGCCTCGATGCCGGTGACCGGTTCGCTGCTGGAGGCCGGCGGTTCGGGCAGCGGCGGCAGGGCGGGCAGCGCGACGGCGGGGCGGTCGTAGGCCTGGCGGTTGCTCTCGTAGGTCTCCTGGGGCTCCTGGTCCTCCACGTCCGGCTCGGGCTCGTCGACGTCGTCGTCCGTGGCGGTCATCGCCCGCAGCAGCAGGACCGACTTCAGCTCGTCGAGCGCCTGTGCGGTGTCCCGGCCGCGGATCAGGAGCAGCAGCCAGGGGTCCTCGTCGAGGAGCCAGGACAGCTGGTAGGCGAGCGCGGTGGCGTGCGGGCAGGGGTGGTCGAGCGCGTCGCAGTCGCAGTCCGCGTCCAGGTCGCCGTAGCCGGGCAGCAGCCGCAGGCGGGCGTCCTCGACCGCTTCGAGGAGGTCCTCGGGCAGTTCGCCCTCGAGCAGCGCCTCGGTCTCCGCGGGCCGGTCGGCGGTCCTGTCCCACAGCAGGTCCCACTCGTCGTCGTCCCAGGCCTTGAGGGTGAGGGCGGTGGTGTGGGCGGCGTCGCCGCCGTAGACCTCGGCGGCGACGCGGCCGGCGCTGACGGTGATGGGGCCGATGCGGCCGGTGCGGGAGAAGGCCCGGCCCTTCTTCAGGGGTTCCTCCTGCGGCCAGGTGTCCTCGACGGCCTGGGTCCACTGGGCGGCCCAGAACGACTGGCCGCGGGCGCGGCCGCCCTTGCGGGCGGGGAAGGCGGGGAAGCCGCGGGCGCCGCTCGCCTCGTGATCGCGCATCACATGCTCCTCAGTTCGACCAGGTTGGCCAGCTCGTCGTTGGTCAGTTCCGTCAGGGCCTGTTCGCCGGAGCCGAGGACGGCGTCCGCGAGTTCCTTCTTGGACTCCAGGAGGGCGGCGATACGGTCCTCGATGGTGCCTTCGGCGATCATCTTGTGGACCTGGACGGTTCTGGTCTGGCCGATGCGGTAGGCGCGGTCGGTGGCCTGGGCCTCCACGGCCGGGTTCCACCAGCGGTCGTAGTGCACGACGTGGTCGGCGCGGGTGAGGTTCAGTCCGGTGCCGGCGGCCTTCAACGACAGCAGGAAGACGGGGACTTCGCCGTCCTGGAAGCGTTGGACGAGTTCCTCGCGGCGGGGCACGGGGGTGCCGCCGTGCAGGAGCTGGGCGCCGATGCCGCGGGCGCGCAGGTGCCGCTCGAGGAGTCTGGCCATGGCGACGTACTGGGTGAACACCAGTGCCGCGCCGTCCTCGGCGGTGATGGTGTCGAGGAGTTCGTCGAGGAGTTCGAGCTTTCCGGAGCGGCCGGACAAGGCCGTGGTGCCCGGCCCCTGGGCGTCTTCCTTCAGGAAGTGGGCGGGGTGGTTGCAGATCTGCTTCAGGCCGGTGAGGAGTTTGAGGACCAGGCCGCTGCGGGCGATGCCCTGGCTGGCGCGGATCTGGCCCATGACGTCGTCGACGTGTTTGCGGTAGAGGGTGGACTGTTCGGCGGTGAGGGCGACGGGCCGGTCGGTCTCGGTCTTGGGCGGCAGTTCGGGTGCGATGCCCGGGTCGGACTTGCGTCGCCGCAGCAGGAACGGCTTCACGAGGCCGGCCAGGCGGCGGGCGGTGGGTTGCTCGCCGGCCGGGTCGGCGCGTTCGGCGTCGATGGGGGCGATCCAGCGGCGGCGGAAGTGGCCGTGGGTGCCGAGCAGTCCGGGGGTGGTCCAGTCCAGGACGGCCCACAGTTCGGAGAGGCTGTTCTCCACGGGGGTGCCGGTCAGGGCGATCTTCGCGTCGGCGGGGATCAGGCGCAGGGCCTTGGCGGTGCCGGAGAGCGGGTTCTTGACGTGCTGGGCCTCGTCTGCGACGACCGTGCTCCACCGGTGGGCGCCGAGCTGCTCGGCGTCCAGGCGCATGGTGCCGTAGGTGGTCAGGACGAAGCCGTCGTCGGCGCCCTGAAGGCTGCGGCCGGTGCCGTGGTAGCGGCGTACGGGGGTGCCGGGGGCGAATCTGTTGATTTCGCGCTGCCAGTTGCCCAGCAGGGAGGCGGGGCACACGACGAGGGTCGGTCCGCGGGTGTCGTCGTGTTCCTGGCGCAGCAGGTGGAGGGCGATGAGCTGGATGGTCTTGCCCAGGCCCATGTCGTCGGCGAGGCAGCCGCCGAGGCCGAGGGAGGTCATGCGCTCGAGCCAGCGCAGGCCGCGCAGTTGGTAGTCGCGCAGGGTCGCGGCCAGCGCTTCGGGCCGGCGCAGGGGTTCGGTGCCGCCGTCGGGGTCGGCGAGGCGGGCGCGAAGGGCCAGCAGCCAGTCGCTGGGGGCGACCGGGACCTGTTCGGTGCCGATGCGGGTGTGGCCGGTGAGGGCGACGGCGAGGGCTTCGATGGCGGTCAGCGGTCCGAGGTCGCGTTCGCGGGCCTTGCGGGCGAGGTCGGCGCCGACGAGGGTCCAGCGGCCGCGGAGCTGGACGACGGGGCGGCCCGCGCCGGCGACGTGGGCCGTCTCGTCCTCGGTGAGCGGTTCGCCGTCGAGGGCGAGCTGCCAGCGCAGGTCGACGGTGCCGTCGCCGCCGAGGAAGGAGCGCAGGTCGGTGGGCGGGACGCGGTCGGCGCCGACGACCGCGCGGGCGGTCAGGGACCGGGCGGCGCCTTCGGGCCAGTGGACGTCGATGCCGTGGGCGCGCAGGCGGGCCGCGCCGGTGCCGATCAGGTCGGTCGTCTCCCGGTCGGTCAGCGCCAGGGCGGAGGGGACGGGCAGCAGCCGCTCCAGCGGCTCCCACACGCCGGCGGCCCGGCGCAGCGCGAGGACGGTGTCGCTCTGGGCGCGCGGGCCGAGCGCGTGGTCGGCGCGGGCGAACAGTTCGCCCGCGTCGAGCGCGAGGGTGGGGTCGGCGAGGCTGTGGGCGCGCGGGACGAGGTGCAGGGCGGGCGGCCCGCCGGCGGTGCCGGCGAGGCCGACGTGCAGGGACACCCGTACGCCGGAGTCGAGTCCGGCGGAGATCTCCTCGGCCCAGGCGCGCAGTTGCGGCACGTGCTGGGGTGCGGTGGCGGAGAACGCGGCCCGTCCGGTGGCGGCCTGGGCGGCGGCGGTGCGCGGCAGTGTGTCGGCGACGGCGTCGAGGAAGGCGCGCAGCAGGGTGGTCGTGTCGCTGCCGGGGGCGGCGACGGCCTCGCCGGGGGCGGCCTGGGCGAGTTCGCGCAGCCGCAGGACGTCCTCGGGGTCGAGCGGCCCGGCGCGCCAGGTGTCGTAGCCGGCGGCGGAGACGCCGGGCAGCAGCCGCTCGCGGGCGGCCAGGTGCAGCCCGAGGGCGGCGGCCGCCCCCCAGAACGCGGCGGCCGGATGCACGCCGGCGCCGTCGTGGCCGTAGCGGCGGCGTGCCGCGATCAGGGCCGGCAGCGCCGCGGCGAGGGGCAGGCGCACGGCGGGCAGGGTGCGCAGGGCGACGCCGCCGTCGTGCGGGACGACGAGAGCGGCCTCGCCCGCCTCGCCGGCCTCGCCCGCCGCCTCGTGGGGCGGCGGGGCGCCGTCGGGGTTGAAGAAGACGAGGCGGCCCGTGCGCGCCGGGTCCCCCGCCTCGAAGACCACCGCGCACTGCGCCAGCAGTCCGGCCTGCTCAGGCGCCAACCACACCATGCGTCCCGCTCTCTCTTGCTGTTCTCTTGTGCCGCGTCGTTCGTGGTACGTGTTCGTGTTGCGTCGGTGATCAGCTTGTCAGGTTGCGGAAGCGGCGCACCGACAAGGGGAAGAAGATCGCGCACAGGATGACGGGCCACACCACGGCCATCAGCAGTGCGTGCTGCGCGATCCACGAGTCTCCGCCGAAGCCCGGGTTGCCGAACAGTTCCCGCACCGCGAGCACCGTGGAGGACAACGGGTTCCACTCGGCGATCGTGCCCAGCCAGCCCGGCATCGTCGACGGTGCGACGAACGCGCTGGTGAGGAAGCCGATCGGGAATTCCAGGGTCTGCACCATGGTGATGCCCTCGGGGCCCTTCATCAGCAGTCCGAGGTAGATGCCCGCCCACACCAGGGCGAAGCGCAGCAGCAGCAACAGGCCCACGGCGAGGGTGGTTTCGCCGAGGGTGCCGTGTGCGTCCCAGCCGATGGCGAGGCCGGTGGCGAACAGGACGGCCAGGGCCAGCAGGGAGGAGAGCATGTCGGTCACGGCGCGTCCGACGACCACGGCGGAGGGGGCCATGGGCATGGTGCGGAAGCGGGAGGTGACGCCCCGGTTCTTGTCGGCGGCCACCGCGGTGACCGTCTCGCCCATGCCGAAGACCATCGTCATGACGAACATGCCGGGCACCAGGAACTCGCGGTAGTTTCCGCCGCCGGGCACCTGCATGGCGCCGCCGAAGAAGTACCCGAACATCAGCACCATCATGACGGGGAAGACCAACGACCCGATGAGGGTGCCCGGTTCGCGTACCCAGTGGGTCAGGCCGCGCAGGGTGACGGTCCAGCCGTCGGCGAGGGCCCAGCGCAGCCGGGCGAGCGGGGTGCGTGCGATGACCGGGGCGAGGCCCTGGCCCAGCGGGCGGGGTGCGGTGATGCTCATGCCGCCACCGCCTCTCGGTCGGCCGCCGGCGCGTCCGTGCCGGTGCCGGTCAGGTGCAGGAACACCTCGTCGAGGGTGGGGCGGCGCAGCGCGATGTCCTCGGCGGCCACGCCGGCCGCGTCCAGGGCGCGGACGATCTCCGCGAGCGCGGCGGCGCGGTCGGTGACGGGGGCGCTGAGGCGGCGGGTGTCGGGGTCGGTGTCCGGCTCGCCGGCGGCAACGCGCGCCAGCGCGGCCGCGGCGGCGGGCAGTTGGTCGGTGCGGCGCACCACGACGTCGATGCGGTCGCCGCCGATGCGGCTCTTGAGCTCGTCGGGGGTGCCCTCGGCGATGACCTTGCCGGAGTCGATGACGGAGACGGCGTGGGCGAGCTGGTCGGCCTCCTCCAGGTACTGGGTGGTCAGCAGCACGGTGGTGCCGGTCTCGACGAGGGTGCGGACCGCCTCCCACACCTCGCCGCGGCTGCGCGGGTCGAGGCCGGTGGTCGGCTCGTCCAGGAACAGCACCGGCGGGGCGAGCACCATGCTTGCCGCGAGGTCCAGGCGGCGGCGCATGCCGCCCGAGTACTCCTTCAGCGGCTTCTTGCCGGTGTCGGCGAGCCGGAAGTGCTCGAGCAGTTCGTCGGCGCGGCGGCGGGCGGCGGCCGGGGACAGGTGGTGCAGGCGGCCGAACATGACGAGGTTCTGCCGTCCGCTGAGGACCTCGTCCACGGCGGCGTACTGGCCGACGAGGCCGATGCTCGCCCGCACGTCCGCGGCCTGCCGGACGACGTCGTAGCCGGCCACCTCGGCGCGTCCTGCGTCGGCCTTCAGCAGGGTCGACAGGATGCCGACCGAGGTGGTCTTGCCCGCACCGTTGGGGCCCAGCAGTCCGTGGACGGTGCCGGCAGGCACGCGCAGGTCGAATCCGTCGAGGGCGTCACGGTCGCCGTAGCGTTTGCGCAGTCCTTCGGCGAGGACTGCCGGGCTGGTCGGATCCACGTCGGCTTCCTTACGGGTAGCGGTCATCCGGCCGAGGGTCCCAAAGCGTGCCGGAGCGCGGGCGGAGCACCGGTCGGCGACCGGTCGAGGACCGGTCGAGGAGGCGGGGGCGGAGAGGCGGGGGCGGGGAGGCGCGAGGCCGGCGGAAGGCGGGGCGCCCGAGCAGAGGGACCGGGCCGTGGCCCGGGGGCCGGGACCGGTCCCGTTCGACGGCTGCTCTAGCGCGGGGCGGGACGGTGACGCGAGGAGGTCCCCGACCAGAGGATGCACTGTGATCACTTTCATCAACCGGTTCCACGTGACCGGCCCCGGCGATGAGTTCGAGGCGGCCTTCGACGCCACGTCGGCGTTCTTCGCCGCGCAGGACGGGTTCCTGAGCCACCGTCTGCTGCAGCACGTCGACGAGCCGCACCTGTATGTGAACATCGCCGACTGGAAGGACGAGGAGACCTTCCGCGCCGCGCTGGCCCGTCCCGAGTTCGCCGCGCACCGCGCCAGGCTGCGCACGCTCAGCAGCAGCGACCCGAACCTGTACGTGCCGCTGCTGGAGCGGGTCGCGCGCTGAGACCGCTCACCGAGAACGCCCCGAGCGCGCCTCGAGCAGCCTTCGACCGGTTCTCGCGCCCGCTCCGGGCGGCGCGGCAGGAACTCGCCGCCGGCCGGCGGCTGGGGCGAGGAGCCGGGAACGGGACTCCAGCGGGGTGACTCGAGTCCGGCTCGGGGCCGGATCGGGCGGGAGCCGACGTCCCGTCGAGCACAAGTCCATGACCAGGCCCCTGCCTTCCGGCCGGTGGCACAGTTGCCCTGCCGGCCGGCCGGCGCCCGTGGCGGCCCCTTCGAGACGTGGACCGAACCGGGGCGGTGCCGGCTGCCCCACTGCAGCGCTGTGTGGCACCCCGGTGCCTTCGTCCTCCAGCCCGGGCCGGGCAGCCATCGACCCTGAGGAGTAACCGATGAGCAAGACCATCAAGGATCAGCGGATCGCCCTGGTGACGGGCGGCACCAGCGGTATCGGCCTGGAGATCGTGCGCAGGCTGGCGTCAGCCGGCATCCCGGTGCACCTGTGCGGGCGCTCGAAGGAGACGGTGAGCAGCACCGTCAAGGAGCTCGTGGAGGAGGGCCTGGCGGTCACCGGCTCGGTGTGCGACGTGCGCGAGCAGGAGCAGATCGGCGAGCTGGTGCGCACGGTCGTGGAGCAGCACGGCCCGATACGCATCCTGGTCAACAACGCCGGCCGCAGCGGCGGCGGCCCGACCGCCCAGATCACCGACGAGCTGTGGACCGACGTCATCGCCACCAACCTCACCAGTGTCTTCAGGGTCACCAAGGAGGTCCTGACGGCGGGCGGCATGCAGGAGGCGGGGCAGGGCCGGATCATCAACATCGCCTCGACCGGGGGCAAGCAGGGCGTGGTGCTCGCTGCCCCGTACTCGGCGTCGAAGCACGGCGTGGTGGGCTTCAGCAAGGCGCTCGGCCTGGAACTGGCCCGTACCGGCATCACCGTCAACGCGGTGTGCCCCGGGTTCGTGGAGACGCCGATGGCGGAAAGGGTCCGCGCCGGTTATGCGGGCGCGTGGGGCGTGAGCGAGCAGGAGGCGTACGAGCGCATCACCACCCGGGTGCCCAACGGCCGTTACGTGCAGGTGCGGGAGGTCGCCGCGATGGTCGAGTACCTGGTCGGCGACGACGCGGCGGCCGTGACGGCGCAGGCGCTCAACGTCTGCGGCGGCCTGGGGAACTACTGATCGTCCGGGGGCGGGTTCGAGGTGTGCGGCGGCCGCGACGGCCGGTGGTGAGCACCTGCCGTCCGGGCGGGCAGGGTGCTCGACGGACCCCGCGGTCCGCGGGATTCAGGCCCGTTGGGGGGCAGTGGTGGCGGCGAGCAGCTGTTCCCGGGCCCGGCCCGTCTGCTGCCGGTCGCCGTCCGGGGTGCGGCTGGGGGCGGGCAGCAGCGCGGTGGTGGTGTGGTGGCCCAGCCTCACGGCGGGGTGGCGGCAGGCGATCGTGGTGAGCCCCTTGCCGGGCCCGGTCTCGACCAGCAGGTGACGGCCGGTGGACAGGAGCTTGTCGAGGGTGGGCCAGAAGTGGACGGGGGCGACGGGGTGGCTCGCCCACAAGGCGGCGTCGGCCACGGTGTCCGCCTCCAGCCGGGTGCGGGTGAAGGCCGACCACAGGGGGATGCGGGGCGGGCGGGCGGCGATCTGCCGGTACAGGGTCAGGTCCTGGAACAGCGGTGCCAGGACCGGGCTGTGGAAGGGGTGGTGGGCGGCCACCGGCAGGGCGGTGATCCCGGCGTGGCGCAGGTCGGCCGCGATGGCGTCCAGCGGGCCGGTGAGGCCGGCGAGAACGGTCTGGCGGGGGGCGTTGAGCGCGCCGACGGCTATCTGGGGGTGCCGGGCGAGGAAGGGGCGTACGTCGTCGGGGGTGCCGGCGACGGTCAGCAGCCCGCCGGGGTCGGTGGGGGCGATGCGGGCGACCCGGTCGCGCATGACGGCCACCGCGTCCTCGAGGGTGAACACGCCGGCCAGGGTCGCGGCGGCGAGTTCGCCGACGCTGTGGCCGAGGAGGGCGGCGGGGCGCACGCCCCAGGACATGACCATGCGGCCGAGCGCGTAGTCGAGGGTGAACAGCAGCGGCTGGGCCCGGCGTACGTCGTCGATGCCGATGGCCGGGTGGTCGCCGAGCCAGTCGGCGCGCAGTTCTTCGCCGTTGCCGAAGAGGGCCAGGCACTGGTCGACGGCGTCGGTGAACACCGGGTCGCTGCCGTGGAGTCCGGCGGCCATGCGCGGGTACTGCGCGCCCTGGCCGGGCAGCAGCAGCACCACGTCCCGGAACGTGCGGTCCATGCGCGGGCCTCCTTCGTCCGACCCCCCGGTGCCGATGCGGGCCGGTGCGGGTGCGGGTGCGGGTGCGGGGTGCGGGTGCGGGTGCGGGTGCGGGTCAATGTGCCGTGCGCGTATGGAGGTTCGCTCGAGAACCGGTCCACGGGCGCGCGGGCGGCTGGCCGGTCCCAGTGCGGCTCGAGGGCGGGTCCACCTCGCGCAGCGAGGCTCGGCGGGCCGCGACAGTGCGCGCGCCGGGCCTGCCCGGCTTCCCCGGCCTGAAGGCCGGAACATCCTCGGAGGAACCAGGTGACCAGCACAGCCATGGCGGCCACGGTGTCGCAGAGCGAGATCTACGCACAGGTGCAGCAGTTCTACGCCGGCCAGGTGCGTCACCTGGACGGCATGCGGGCCGAGGAGTTCGCCGGCTCGTTCACGAGCGACGGCGTCTTCGACCACCGTCCGGGTGGCGACCCGCTGGTGGGCCGGGAGGCGATCGCCGCGGCGATCGGCGAGTACCAGAGGACCACGCACGCCGCCGACCCGGTGCAGCGCCGCCACTGGTTCAACATGCTGGAGGTCTTCCCCCAGGACGACGGCACGCTGCGCACCGAGTACTACGCGCTGGTGGTGCAGACCCGACCCGGTGTGCGGGAGCCGGTGGTCGGTCCGAGCTGCTTCGTCACCGACGTCCTGGCTTACGAGGACGGGGAACTGCGCACGAAGTTCCGCAAGGTCAGCCCGGATCACGTGGTGTGAGACCGTGGCCCGGCGCACAACAGAGGCGGCCCGCTCCGGCGGGCCGCCTCTGTTCGTCGGCGCGGCGCGGCTCAGGCCAGGCAGCAGGGCAGCGCGCCGTGGTGGTCGATCATCTCGCCGAGCGCGCTCTGCATGACGGGCATCGGCAGCGGGTCCGCCTCGCCTGCGCCGTCGAGTTCGGCGAAGGCGCGGTGCAGGTTGGGCACGAGCCGTTCGCTGTCCAGGAGCTGCGCGTAGGGGCCGAGGTCGGCGTCGCGGGCGGTCTCGAGGGGGGTCAGGCCGGCCCGGTGGCCCTGGGCGGCGAGCTGCTGGACCCGGCGCAGATAGCCCTCGACCTGATCGAGGACCTCGGGCCCGCAGAGGGGGCCGTGGCCGGGGACGACCGTGGTGGCGCCGAAGGCCCGCAGCCGCTCCAGGGCCGCCAGCGAGCCGGTGACCGAGCCCATCAGACAGAACGGCGTCACCCCGTTCATCACCAGGTCGCCGGTGAACAGCACCCTGTGTTCCGGCAGCCACACGACGGTGTCGCCTGAGGTGTGCGCGGGGCCGATGTGCTCCAGTTCGGCGCGGATCTCTCCGACGTGCAGGGTCAGCCGGTCGGTGAACGTGAGCTGGGGCGGGGCGAGGTGGATGGTGCCCCAGTCGACGTCCGGCCACAGGCCGGTCAGGTGGAGCCCGGCGGCGATCATCTCGCTGCGGGTGCGTTCGTGGCCGATGACGAGCGCTTCGGGGAACAGGTGGTTGCCGAAGGCGTGGTCGCCGTGGAAGTGGGTGGTGACGACCGCGCGGGGGGCGGCCGCGTTCAGGCCGAGCGCGGTGGTGCGCAGGTGCCGGGCGCGGGACTCGGTCGCGGCGGTGTCGACGAGGGCGCTCTCGCCGCCGGAGACGATGATGCCGGCGTTGTTCAGGCACCAGCCGCCGGGCGGCTGGAGGTAGGCGTGGACGCCCGGCGCCACCTGAGTGGCCCGGCCGGCGGGTGCGGGGGCTTGGCTGCGGACGGTGGTGCTGGACGGCACGGCCTCTCCTTACACAGATGTTGCGGGACGGCCGAGTCTGGTGGGGGCGCCTTGTGGCCTGGTCGACTCTCCAGGCGCGTTCGGTCCCGTTGCGACCGGCCCGCCGGAACCTGACGATGAGTGCCCGCCGGGCACGCCGAGCGTAAGGATTCCCGGTGATCGACGAGTTTTCGTGTGCGTCGGATGCGGCGAAGGCCGCGGGCGGCGGCGGCACGGCCGCCCGGCACGCGGTGGCGCGGGGCCTGCGGGGGGTGTGGCGGGGTCTGGTGGCATACGGGGCCGTCTGCCTGGCGGGCGAGTGTGCGCGCGCCGCGGCCGAGCGCCCCGGTCCGCTGTCCGGGCCTGCGGCGGGCCATCCGGAGCGGCTGCGTCCGGACGTGCCGTTGAGCCCGCTCGAGCGTGCGCTGATGCGGGAGTTGGGCCGGGTGGGCTGAGAAGCGGCGGTGCGGGTCGCCCGGTACGGGCGGGTCCGCCCGTACCGGTCCGGTGCCCGGCGGCCGGTCCGGTGCTCAGGCGGGGCGGACGGACAGGGTGTGGCGGAAGACGCCGCGCGGGTCCCACTTGGCCTTGATGCGCTGCAGGCGCGGGTAGTTGTCCTTGTAGTAGAGGTGGTGCCAGGGCACGCCGGAGGTGTTCCAGCTCGGGTCGGCCAGGTCGATGTCCGGGTAGTTGATGTAGCAGCCGTCGCTGCCGCGGCCCGGGACGGGCACTCCCCCGGTGGCGGCGAACACGTCCCGGTAGGTGCGGCGCAGCCAGTCGATGTTGGGGGCGTCGGCCTGCGGGTCCTGCCAGGTGTTCATGAAGATCACGTTGAGGACGCTGTCGCGGTGTGCGCTCGCGGTGGCGCCCGGCGTCAGGGTGTTGATGCGGCCGCCGTAGGACTGGATGGACACCGATGCGCTGTCGTTGCGGTGGTCGGTGGAGTTCAGGTGGGTGTGCAGGGCGTCGGTCTGGGCGGGGGTGAAAGCGCGCCGCAGATACGCCGACTTGATCTTGTGCCGGCCCTTGTCGGTGTCCTGCGACTCGGCGAGCGCGACGGTGGCGGTCAGCCATGGTTCGCTCGCGGTGTCGGTGATGTAGGGGGTGGCGCCGACGCCTTCGGTGAGCGCGGCGACGTAGCGCTCCAGCAGTTCGCGGGCGCCGGGCAGGGTGCCGTCGAGGTGGGTGAAGACGATGGCGCTCTGCCCGGGGTCGTTGTCCCTGAGCCGGCCGGGCAGCACCAGGCCGCTGTACAGGCCGGCGTAGGGCGAGGCGGGGTGGCTGTGCTGCTCGTGCCACTGGCCGTGGTTGCGTATGAGACGGCCGAAGGAGGCCTGGTCCATGCCGTCGCGGGGGTAGATCACCGCGCCTGAGAGGATGTCGGCGGGCGGGCGCGGCAGCAGGTGGGCGGGGTCGGATCCGTGGGCGTGCGGGGAGCGGAACCAGTAGCGGGTGACGATGCCGAAGTTGCCGCCGCCGCCTCCGGTGTGGGCCCACCACAGGTCGCGGCGGGGGTCGTCGGGCTCGCGCGTGGCGACGACGGCGCGGGCGCGGCCTTGGGCGTCGACGACGACGACCTCGAGCGCGTACAGGTGGTCGGAGGCGAGGCCGTGGGCGCGGCTGAGGGCGCCGTAGCCGCCGCCGGTGATGTGTCCGCCGAAGCCGACGGTGGCGCTGGCGCCGCCGGGCAGGGTGACGCCCCAGCCGTAGTACAGGGTTTTGTAGACGTCGATGAGCTGGGCGCCGGCCTCGACCATGAAGGCGCGCCGGGCGGGGTCGTAGGTGACGGCGTTCATGGCGGCGAGGTCGATGACGAGCTGGACGGCCGGGTCGCCTGCGACGTTCTCGTAGCAGTGGCCGCCGCTGCGGACGGCGATGCGCCGGCGGCGGCGCACGGCGGCGGCGGTGGCGCGGACGACGTCGGCGGTGGTGGCGGCCAGGCAGAAGGCGTCGGGGCGGGCGGTGAAGCGTTTGTTGCTGCCGCGGACCGACAGGGCCGCGTAGCGCGGGTCGTCGGGGGTGACCAGGGCGGCGCGCGCCGCCGTGGTGGGGGTGGCGCGGGCGGCGGGGGCGAGGCCGGTGGTGGTCAGGGACGCGGCGGCGCCCGCGGTGAGGGCCTGGGCGACGAAACGCCGGCGGCTGGGGGCGGTCATGGTGTCGGTGCGCCTTTCTGGAGTGCGGGGGCGGCGGTGAACAGGTCGGTCCGCACCGGGGCGGGGGTGGGTCCGTAGGCGATGCGGGAGGTGAGGTGGGCGCCGAGGCGGGTGCGGGTGACCAGGGCGGCGGCGCGGGCGCGCAGATAGGTGGGGAGGGGTCCGGCACAGCCGAGGAACGCTGTGGCCTGCAGGCGCTGGACGCGGGTGACCTGGGTGGCGGCCTTTTCGCGTGCGTGCTGGAAGGGGGCGAGGCGTTCGCGGGTGCAGCCGCCGGTGTGCAGGGCGTCGATGAGGACGGGGTGCAGGGCGGCGGCGTCCTGCAGGGCGAGGTTGATGCCCTGGGCGCCGAGCGGGCTGTGGGTGTGGGCGGCGTCGCCGATCAGGACGAGACCGTCGTGCACCCACTGCCGGGCGTGGGCGGCGAACACGTCCAGCAGGGTCAGGTCCGCGAGGCTGGTCAGGTGCGTATGGAGGAGGTCGGCCAGTTCGGGGACGGCGGCGGCCAGTTCGTCCCTGATGGGGGCGATGCCGCGGGCCGTGGCCTGCTGCCAGCCGCGGTGCGGCAGGGCCCAGCCGATGCGCAGCCGGTCGGGGTGGGTGTCGTGGACGAGTACGGCGGTGCCCGCGGCGCGGTGGATGCGCACCCGACGGGTGGCGCGGCCGGGTGCGGGCAGGGTGAACCAGACGATGTCCTGGTCGAACGCCTCGGTGCGTCCGGCGTCGATGCCGGCGAGGGTGCGGGTCCTGGAGAAGCGTCCGTCGGCGGCGACGACGACGCGCGCGGCAACCGTGGTGCGCGTGGCGGGGCCGGTGAGGGTGGCGCCCGTGCAGCGGCCGCGTGCGTGGGCCAGGGCGTGGATGCGGTGTCCGGGCAGGTAGGTGAAGCCGGGCAGCCGGTGGCAGGCGTCAAGGAGTTCTTCGAGCAGGTGGCGCTGGGGCAGGGCCAAAAGCTGCGCGTAGGGGGAGTTCAGTCGCCGGTAGTCGATGTCGAGCAGGACGCGGCCGCGTTCGAGGACCTGGAAGCCGTCGAGGGTGCGGGCGCCGCGGTCATGTGCGGCGGCCAGCACGCCGAGGTCGTCGAGGATGCGCTGGCCGCCGGGCTGGAGGATTTCGCCGTGGAAGTCGCGGGCGAAGGTGGTCGACTTCTCGGCGAGGGTGACCTGGATCCCGGAGCGCAGCAGCAGCAGGCTCAGGGCGAGTCCGGCCGGGCCGGCGCCGACGACCAGGACGTCGGTGTGCGCGGCCGTGTGCGGCGCCGGCCCGGCCGGGGTCACACCGCTGCCCGGGCGGACAGGGCCCGGTTGACCAGGGCGAGGTAGTCGCGGGGGGTTTCCGCCTCGTCGAGGCCTTCTTCGTCGAGGGCGATGTCGTAGTCGCGTTCGATGCGGCCCGTGGTCTGCAGCAGGGCCAGCGAGTCGTAGCCGAGGGCGAGGAAGGGGACGTCGAGGACGTCGCCGTCGAGGTCGACGCCTTCCTCGACGCCGGCGCACTCGCGCAGCAGGGCCTTCAGGTCGGTCAGTTCCAGGCGGTCCATGCCGGTGTCTCCTCTTCGTTGCGTGTCATCTCGGTCCGGGGCCCTGGCTGATGACGGCCGCGGAGTTGAATCCGCCCCGGCCGCGGGCCAGGACGAGCGCGTTGCGCAGTCGCATGCCGTGGCGGGGGGTGGTGACCAGGTCGACGGGGCAGTCGTCGGCGGGTCGGCGGGTGCCGGTGGTCGGGGGGATGACCTGGTCGCGCAGGCTGAGCAGGGCGGCGGCCACATCCAGGCAGGCGCCGCCGGCCAGGAGGCGGCCGGTCATCGTCTTGGGGGCGGTGACGGGCACTCCCGCCGGGCCGAACAGGGCGGCCAGGGCGTCTGCTTCGGCCCGGTCGGCGCCGCGTTCGCCGGCGGCGTCGGCGAAGACGACGTCGATCTCGTCGGGGCGGACGCCGGCGTCGGTGAGGGCCAGGCGGGCGGCGTCGGCCAGGCGGGGGGTGCCGGGGCCGTCGAAGGTGGCGGCGTAGCCGGCGAAGGTGCCGTGGACGCGGGCGTCGCGTGCCTGGGCGGCGTGGGCGTTTTCGAGGACGAACAGGGCGCCGCCCTCGCCGACCACGTGGCCGTTCGCTGCCGTGTCGAAGGGCAGGTAGGCGCGGGCGGGGTCGCTGGTCGGGCTCAGGGCGCCGCCGGCGAGGTGGGCGGCCCAGCCCCAGGGGCACAGGGCGGAGTCGACCCCGCCGGTGATCATGAGCCGGCTGCCCTTGCGGATGTGGCGGCGGGCCTGGGCGAGGGCGTCGAGGCCGCCGGCCTGTTCGGCGACGACGACGCCGCTGGCGCCGCGCAGGCCGTGCCGGATGGAGATCTGGCCGGTGTTGACGGCGTAGAACCAGGCGAAGGACTGGTAGGCGCTGACGTGCTGGCCGCCTTTGCTCCACAGGGCCTGCAGTTCGCGCTGGCCGAACTCGAAGCCGCCGGCGGAGCCGGCGGTGACGACGCCGGCGCTGTAGTCGGGCAGGGTGGCGGGGTCCTGGCCCCAGTCGTCGAGGGCTTCCTTGGCGGCGGCCAGGGACAGCCGGGTGACCCGGTCGGTCTGCGGCAGCAGCCGGCTGGGCAGGTGGTCCTCGTCGACGAAGCCGGGGACCTCGCCGGCGATGCGGACCGGGTAGCGGGTGGCGTCGAAGCGGGTGAGGGGGCGGATGCCGCTCTCGCCGGCGAGGACGGCCTGCCACCAGGCCTCGGTGCCCAGGCCGTTGGGGGCGGCGACGCCGATGCCGGTGACGACGGTGGCGGCGGTGCGCCGGGCGGCGGGCCGCTGTGCGGGCCGCACGGCGGGCTGGGTTGTGGGGTGGTCCGCCAGGGCCGTGGTCATGCTGCCTCCTTCAGGCGCGGCCGGGTCAGGACGATGGCGCTCTGGAAGCCGCCGAAGCCGCTGCCGACGCTCAACACGGTGTCGGTGCGCTGTTCGCGGGCGGTGAGGGGGGTGTAGTCGAGGTCGCAGGCCGGGTCCGGCTCGTGCAGGTTCGCCGTCGGTGGCACGGTGTTGTGCTCGATGGCCAGGGCGCTGGCGGCGACCTCGAGGGAGCCGATCGCGCCGAGGGAGTGCCCGATCATCGACTTGATGGAGCTGACCGGGACGGTGTGGGCGTGCGCGCCGAGGCTGCGTTTGAAGGCGGCGGTCTCGTGCCGGTCGTTCTGCTTGGTGCCCGAGCCGTGGGCGTTGATGTAGTCGACGGCGGTGGGATCGAGCCGGGCCTCGTCCAGGGCGGCGGTGATCGCCTCGGCCATCTCGACGCCGTCGGCTTTCAGGCCGGTCATGTGGTAGGCGTTGCTGCGGCCGGCGAACCCGGCGATCTCGGCGTAGATGCGGGCGCCGCGGCGGCGGGCGTGTTCGAACTCCTCCAGGACCAGGACGGCGGAGCCCTCGCCGAGGACAAATCCGTTGCGGGTGCGGTCGAAGGGCCTTGAGGCGGTGGCCGGCTCGTCGTTGCGGGGGCTGGTGGCCTTGATGGCGTCGAAGCAGGCGACGGTGATCGGCGAGATGGGTGCTTCGGTGGCGCCGGTGACCATGACGTCGGCGCTGCCCTCGCGGATCAGGTCGACGGCGTGGCCGATGGAGTCCAGGCCCGAGGTGCAGCCGGTGGACACGAGGGAGACGGGGCCCTGGGCGCCGCTGGCGCGGGCCACTTCGGCGGCCATGGAGCTGGGCACGAAGTAGTCGAAGAGGTGGGCGACGGCGCGGGTGTGGTCGACCTCCCAGGTGCTGCCCCGTTCGCTGACGACGGCGTACTCGTCGTCGAGGCCGGTGGTGCAGCCCACCGCGCTGCCGAGGGTGACGCCGGTGCGCAGCGGGTCGCCGCCGGGCGGCAGGCCGCTGTCGGTGAGGGCTTCGCGGGCGCTGACGAGGGCGAACTGGCAGGCCCGGTCCAGGCGGGCGGCCTCGGCGGGGGTGAAGCCGTGCGCGGCGGGGTCGAAGTCGGCCTCGGCGGCGATGCGTGAGCGGTAGCCGGATGCGTCGAACAGGGTGATGCCGCGGGTGGCGGTGCGGCCCGCGGTGAGCGTGTCCCAGAAGCGTCCGGTGCCCACGCCGCCGGGGGCGACGACGCCTATGCCGGTGATGACGACCCGTCTCATCGGTTGTTTTCCCTCACAGTTGTCCTCCAGATAGGGGCTCGGTGCGCTGCACGACGCGGCAGGCCCGCCCGATGAGCCGGGGGATCTCCCGGCCGCGTACGAAGAAGTGGTCGCCGGGAACGGTGCGGCGCACCAGCCGGCCGCTGGTCCAGTGCCGCCAGCCGTCCATCGTCTCGGCGCCGACGACCGGGTCGTCGGCGCCGTCGACGGCCAGGACGGGCAGCGGCAGGGGCCCTCCGGTGGCCGGATCGAGGGCGGCCGCCCGCAGGGCGGCGCCCAGGGCGAGGTCGTCGCGGAGCACGGGCAGCACGGTGCGGTGCCATACGCTGCCCGCGTCGGCGAGCAGGCCGGTGGGTGCGGAGCCCAGGTCGCCGAGGAAGGCGAGGAGCTGCTCGTCGCTCAACTCGCTCCCGCGGCCCGCGGGCACGGCGTCCGGCGGCGGGCAGGCGCCGACGGCGAGGAGCGCCGGTGGGGGCATGCCCTGGTCGATCAGGGCGCGGGCCAGGGTGTAGGCGACCATGCCGCCCAGGCTGTGCCCGTACAGGACGTAAGGGCCCAGGTGTGCGGCGCGGGTCATCTCGTCGAGCAGGTCTGCGAGCAGGCCGGCGCGTGTGGTCAGGCGCGTTTCGCGGCGCCGGGTCTCCCGGCCGGGCAGCGGCACGGGAACGATGTCGAGGTCCGGGCCCGAGCGGGCGGGCCAGCGGGCGAAGCCGGTGACCCCGGCGCCGGCGTGGGCGAAGCAGTACAGCCGCAGCGGTGGGCGGCCCGCCGGGGCCCGGCCACCTCTTTCGGCTGTTTTCTGCACGGAACCGTTCATGGGCACCGAGCCTCGTCCACCGGCCTGGAGAACGGCTCGAATCAGCCAACCGCCGCCCCCGCGCCGGTGGTTGAGCGTCTGCGTGGGTCAGGCGGCGTACAGGTTGAACGTGGAGGTGCGGCGGGGGCTGGAGGCGATGTCCAGCTGCGGGTCGACGGCGAGCATGGCCTGGTGCAGGCGCTGCAGCTGCGGCGAGGGCTCCACGCCGAGCTCCTCGATCAGGCGCCGGCGCAGCCGGTGGAAGACGTCGAGGGCGGTGGCCTGCCGGCCGGAGCGGTAGAGCGCCACCATGGCCTGCGAGTGCAGGCCCTCGTGCTGGGGGTGGCGGGCGATGAGGTCGGTGAGTTCGGCGATCACCTCGACGTGCCGGCCCAGGCGCAGATCGGCGTCGATACGGCGCTCGCGGGTGACCAGTCTGCTCTCCTCCAGCCGCATGACCTCGATCTCCAGGATGGGGCCGACGCGCACATCGACCAGGGCGGAGCCCTGCCACAGTTCCAGTGCCTGCCGGTAGGTGCGGGCGGCGCGTTCGTCCTCGCCCTCCTCGAAGGCCTGCTGGCCCTCGGCGACGAGCCGCTCGTACTCGTGCACGTCGACCGCTTCGGGCGGTATCTGCAGCAGGTAGCCGCCGTGCCGGGTGGCCAGCACGTCCTTCGCGGTGCCGGGGGCGTCGGGGCCCATGGCGGTGCCCAGCCGGCGGCGCAGCTGGAGGATGTATGTCTGGAGTGTGGTGAGCGCGCTGAGGGGCAGTTCGGTGCCCCAGATCTCCTCCATGAGGGTGGGGACGGGCATGACCCGTCCGGGGTAGAGGGCGAGCAGCGCCAGGATCTGCCGCGGCTTGCCCGCAGTCGGAACGATCGACATCCCGTTGACGTGGCCACTCAGCGGACCCAGAACCTGAATCTTCATGGTTTCCTCCGTACCTCGACGGCCTGCGCCCGGCTTCCGGACCCTTTTACGAGCCGGTATCCGGGGCGCGGTCGATATTGCGCCATGACAGGACCCGCTGTCCTTTCCTCACGATCCATGGACGAGAGGCACGGTAGCTCTTTTCGAGTCGACCGTCGGGTCAATCTCCAGTCGCTGTCGAGCAGTTCTGCAGGGGCACTGTCTGACGCGTCGCTGACAGATAGCTGACCGGCCCGCGCGTACATAGCGGATCGTCTTCCGCGGCGCCTTGGCGCGCTGTTAGGTTTCCGGGCCATGGAGACCTATTCGGAACGTGAGGTGCCGCCGGGCGCGGATCCGCTCACCCGGCAGCTGCTGCGGCAGATGGTCGCCGGCTGCATGCAGCTGGAGCCGGCCGAACTGCCCGGCGACGACGAGGACCTGGTCGACCACGGGCTGGACTCCATCAGCACGATGCGGCTGATCTCCGCCTGGCACCGGCGCGGTATCGAGGTCGGCTTTCCGGAGCTGATGGCCCGCCCGACGCTCGGCCACTGGTGGCGGCTGCTTTCCGACCAGGACACGGTCCGCACCGGCTGAAAGAAACTCAAGACCTCTCATACAGCGGCTGGAGTCCCGCTCGCGCACGTCCCGCCGCGCTCCTTCACCGTCTAAGGTCCGATAGTCGAAGAGTTGTCCTCGGCTTTTTCGTGAAGCCGGAATCGGATCACAGACGGAGCCCCCATGGAATTCGGCGTCAACTTCTTCCCGGTCGTCGACCCGGTCAAGAAGAGCGCGAGCACCTATTACGACGAAAGTCTCCAACTGGTCGAGCTGGCCGAGGCTCTGGACTTCGAGCATGTCCAGACCGTCGAGCACTACGGCTCCCCCTACGGCGGCTACAGCCCCGACCCGGTGGTGTTCTTGACCGCCGCGGCGGCGCGCACCAGCCGTATACGGCTGGTGACCGGCGCGGTGATCGCCTCCTTCGCGCACCCGGTGCAGGTCGCGGCGCGCCTCGCGCTGCTCGACAACCTCTCCCACGGCCGCCTCGACGTGGGCTTCGGACGCGGTTTCCTGCCCGATGAGTTCGAGCTGTTCGGTGTCCCCATGCAGGAGAGCCGGACCCGGTTCACGGAGGTCGTCGAGGCGTGTGTGGCGCTGTGGAGCGGCCAGGAGGTCCGCTTCGAGGGGCAGGTGCACCGCTTCGGTCCGGTCACCGGCTTCCCGCGGCCCTACCAGCGGCCGCATCCGCCGGTGTTCGTGGCCTCCGCGACGAGCGCCGAATCGTGTGCGCTCGCCGGTGAGCAGGGGCACCATCTGCAGGTCGTGCCGTCGGTCACCAGCCGCGAGCAGCTGACGGGGATGACGGACGCCTACCGGCGGGCGCGGCGGGCCGCGGGCCACCAGGGCCCGGGCCGGATCCAGATCAAGTACACCTGCTACCTCGGCGAGGACCGCGACACCGTCCTGGCGGACGCGCGTGCGTGCGAGCTCAACTATGTGGAGCAGATGGCGGCGGCGGTGGCGTCCTGGGCGGGTGCGCGCTCGGCGCAGTACCCCGGCTACGAGAAGTTCGCCGACAAGGCCCGCGGCTACGACTTCGATGCGGCGCTGGCCGAGAACAAGGTGCTGGCCGGCACACCCGACGAGGTGAGCGCGCAGATCGACACGATCCGCGGCTGGTACGGCTCGGACGTGTGCCTGAGCCTGCAGTTCAACCCCGGTCATCTGCCCTACGAGCGCGCCGAGCGCGCCATGGAGCTGTTCGCCCAGCACGTCGCTCCCGCGTTCGCCGGCGACGGCGTGGCCGCTGCCGCAGCCGCCGCGTGAGCGCGGCCCGACCCGAGGGAGCAGACATGTACGGCACTCATGGCGGGCTGAGGCTGTTCGTCTTCCATCACGCGGGCGGCTCGCATCTGCTGTACCGCGACTGGCCCGGGCTGCTGCCCTCCTCGTGGGACGTGCGGCTGCTCGACGCGCCGGGCCGCGGCCGGCTCACCGGCGAACCGCAGATCGACGACGCCCGCACGCTCGCCGGCTTCTTCCGGCGCCGGCTGGCGGCCGATCTGAGCGGCCCCTTCGCGTTCTTCGGACACAGCATGGGCGCCCTGATCGCCTACGAGCTCACCCAGCAGCTGGCCGCGGAAGGGCAGCGGCTGCCGGTGTGGCTGGGGCTGTCCGCGCGCGGCGCGCCGCGCCCGGCGGGCGACGGCACCCGCCGCCATGACCTGCCCGACGACGAACTGCGGCTGCATCTGGCCGCGATGGGCGGCACCCCGCTGGAGGTCCTGCAGGATGCGGACCTGTGGGAGATGTTCGCCCCGGCGCTGCGCAACGACCTGAAGCTGGTGGAGAGCTGGCGTCCGCTGCCCGGCGCGCCGGCGTTGAGCATGCCGGTGTCCGCGTACGGCGGCGACGGCGACGTGGTCGTCCCGCCGGAGCGGCTGGCCGGCTGGGAGCAGCACTGCGCCCGCTTCATGGGGCTGCGGATGTTCGACGGCGGGCACTTCTACTTCCAGGCCGACCCGCGCACGCTGCTGCAGCAGGTGGCCCGTGACGCGACGGCCGCACTGAACGCGCCGGGAGCCGCGGGGCCGGCGGGCGCGGTGGGGGCGGTGGGGGCGCCGTGAGCGGCAGCAACACGGACGCGGACATAGTCGTCGTCGGGCTCGGCGCCTGGGGCGCGTGCGCGCTGTGGCAGCTGGCCCGGCGCGGGGCGCGGGTGACCGGCGTCGAACGGTACGGTCTGGCGAGCCCCCACGGCTCTTCGCACGGCGAGAGCCGCATGTTCCGCACGGCGTGCCTGGAGCATCCCGGGCTCGTGCCGCTGGCGCAGCGCTCACGGCAGCTGTGGCAGGAGCTGGAACGGGAGAGCGGCGCGCATCTGCTCGATCCGACCGGGGCGATGCTGATCGGCCCGCCCGAGGGGCGGATCGTGGGCGGCGCGCTGCGGGCCGCGCGCGAGCACGGCCTGGACATCGAGGTGCTCGACGAGCGGGAGCTGCGCCGCCGGGCGCCGGCCCACGACGGGCTGGGGGCCGGCCACATCGGCGTCGTCGAACCGGCCGGCGGGCTGACGCTGCCGGAGATGACGATCCGGGCGGCGGTCGGCGCGGCCCGCTCGGCGGGGGCCGAGGTGCTGACCGACACGCGGGTGGTGGCGCTGGAGTTCACCGGCCCGGGCGTGGCCGTGCACACGGCGGCGGGCCGGGTGCTGCGGGCCGGGCAGGCGGTGGTCAGTGCGGGTCCCTGGCTCTCCCAGCTGGTGCCCTCGCTGCCGCTCGAGGTGGTGCGGATGCCGACCACCTGGTTCACCCCGGCCCGGCCGCACGAGCGGTTCACGCTGCGGCGGCTGCCGGTGTTCATGCGCGAACTCGACGGCGGCGACGTGATCTGGGGGCACGGAGTGCTGCCCGGCCACGCCGAGCTCAAGCTGGGCCTGGAGGACGGCGGCCGGCACTTCACGACCGTCGACATCGAGGCCGTGGACCGCTCGGTGTCCCCCACCGACTGGAGCGTGCTGGCGCGGCATCTGGCCACTGCCGTGCCCGGCGTGGGCGAGACGCCCACCCGGGCGGTGGGAGGCGTCTACGCCCGCACCCCCGACGGCCAGTTCGT
Source organism: Streptomyces sp. NPDC027962 (assembly GCF_055566095.1). Taxonomy (NCBI): domain Bacteria; kingdom Bacillati; phylum Actinomycetota; class Actinomycetes; order Kitasatosporales; family Streptomycetaceae; genus Streptomyces; species Streptomyces sp. NPDC027962. The sequence goes on along the minus strand of NZ_JBVHTA010000026.1, from coordinate 72,690 downwards.
CATCGGCCGGCCCGGGCGCAACCCGCGCCTGGTGGTCGCCGGGGGCTGCAACAGCCACGGCTTCAAGCACTCCACCGGCATCGGCGAGGTGGTGGCCGACCTCGCGCTGGGCAAGGAGCCGGCCGTGCCGCTGGGGTTCACCGATCCCGACCGATTCTGAGGGACGTGCGAGGAAGACGATGAAGTTCCGCATTCTCGGTCCGGTGGAGATCCACGACGAGCGAACCGGTGTCAGGATCCTTCCCACGGGCGCCAAACAGCGCGCGCTGCTGGGCGCGCTCGTGGTGAAGTCGGGGCAGATCGTGTCCGTGCACCGGCTCATCGACGAACTGTGGGGCGAACAGCCGCCGGCGAACGCGACCAACGCGCTCCAGGCCCATGTGGCGCGGCTGCGCCGGCTGCTGCCGGTGCCCGAACCGGGCTCCGGCGAGCAGCACCACGAGTGGATCGTGACCCGCTCCCTGGGTTACGTCCTGCGGCTGGGCCGGGCCGGCACCGACGCCGACAGCTTCCACCGGCTGGCCGCCCAGGGCCGTGCGGCGGCCGCCGCCGACCCCGAACAGGCCGCCGAACTGCTGCGCCAGGCACTGGCGTTGTGGCGCGGACCGGCCCTGGAGGGCAGCGTCCTCGGCGACATCTGCGCGGCCGAGGCCGCCCAGCTGGAGGAGAACCGGCTGACCGCCCTGGAGGCCCTGTACGACGCGTGCCTGCGGGCGTCGCGGCACGGTGAGATCACCGGCGAGCTCGAGGAACTGACCACCGACCACCCGATGCGGGAACGTTTCTACGACCTGCTGATGGTCGCCCTGTACCGGTGCGGCCGGCAGGCGGAGGCGCTGAGCGTCTACGACCGGGCACGCAAACGGCTGGTCCACGAGCTGGGCGTCGAGCCGGGCCCGGCGCTGCGCGGCCGCATGGAGGCGATCCTGCAGCACGATCCGCGGCTGGCCGTACCGGGCACCGCGGAGTTCACGGCCCGCATCCACCCCATGCCGCGGCCGTCCGCTCCTCCCCTGCCGACCGGTCCGCAGACCGGACCGGAGGCGGGCCCGGACGCGACCGTGCTGAGCCTGACCGGGGAGATCGCCCGGCTGCGCAGCCGTATCGAGCGGCTCTCCCTCGAACAGGAGGCGCTGATGCGCCGCTTCGACGCTCTGGTCGCCAATCCGGCGGCGGGGCAGTAGGAGGTCTCCTTGTCGACTTGACCCGGCCCTGAAGGACCGGGCTTGGAGGTAGCGCCCAACTGGCTGCCGGGTGGGCTCCTCCGTCCAGACACCCCTATGGGGTGGCAGGGACGCGTGGCCCACGCCCCGCAGTGCACGCGGCCTCGCCCTTGCGGGCGATGTTGCGGGAAGCGTTCCGGTCCGCGTGGGCAACGACCCCGCAGCTCCGGCAGATGAAGAGGGCCTGGCTTGCCCGTTCTTCTCCGAGGGCAGGGTCTGCACGTCGGACTACGCCGGTCAGCCCGCACGGTCGAGAGAAGCCGTAAGGCTTGACATAATGATTGTGTCATGGTGTCATGGAGCATGTTGTATGAGACGCCGACGCTGGATGCTGAAGATCGTCGTGTCCTTGAGGAGATCGAGGAGATGCGGCTGCGGTTGCGACATCAGCTGCGCGCGCAGCCTCGTTGGTCGGGGCAGCTACGGCGGAATCTCACGGCGCGGGCGATCGCCGGGTCGAACACGATCGAGGGTTATGCCGCGACCGTGGACGATGTCGAGGCGCTGATGGCGGGGGAGGAGCCGCTGGAGACGGAGGATCGCACCCGGGTGGAGTTGGAGGGCTATCAGCGTGCGATGACCTACATCCAGGCCCTCGCGGACACGGATGACGGCTTCCGGTATGACGCGGGCCTGCTCAACGGCCTGCACTTCATGCTGCAGGGCCATCACCTGGACAAGCGGCCCGGCAGGTGGCGCGACGGACCGGTCTTCGTCACCAGCCCCGACGACCCGCTCGTCCCCGCCTACACCGCTCCCGACTTCGAGCAGGTGGCCTTGCTGATGCGGGAGCTGATCGACTGGCTCAACACCGGAGACCTGGACGCTCCGGTGCACGTGCGCGCGTCGATGGCGCACCTGAACCTGGTCAACATCCACCCCTGGAAGGACGGCAACGGGCGCATGTCCCGCGCGCTGTCGACGCTGGTGTTCGCCCGTGAGGCGCTGATGCCGCCGGAGTTCTCCTCCATCGAGGAATGGCTCGGTCGCGGCCAGAACACCTACGGCTACTACCGCGTGCTGCAGCAGGTCGGCGGCCCGAAGTGGAGCCCGGGACGGGACACGCACCCGTGGATCCGCTTCTGCCTTGAGGCCCACCACCGGCAGGCCCAGCAAGCCCAGCGCCGCACCGACCTGCTGTCGCGGGCCTGGATCCACCTGGGCGAAGCCGCAACTGAGATGGGTCTGGACGAGCGTGTCGTCTACGCGCTGCTGCCGGCCTTCTGGGGGTCGAAGGTGCGGCGCACCGTCTATCAGCAGGACGCCGAACTCTCCGACCAGCAGGCCATCCGCGACATGCGTGAGCTCGTCCGCCTGGACTGGCTGGTGCCGCACGGAAAGGCCAGGGCGCGCTTCTACGGGCCCGGTCCGCGCATGGCGTCTGTGCAGGAGACAGTCCGCCAGTCACTCGAACCGTACGCCGACCCCTATCGAAGCTGACCCCGTCCGACGAACGGCCCCGGATCCGCCAAGAGGACATCACCCTGCGCGGCCTTCTCATGGCCGGCTGGGTGCCCCCGCACGGACCGTGGGACGACCAGATGGCGTTCATCTTCGACGGTGGCACGCTGGACGCCCGTCAGGCGCAGGAGATGCATTCACCCCCTGGCGTGAACGCCGGGGCTTTCTGCAAGAGTCCCGGTAACGCAAGGGCGCGGCATCGTCATCCGCGACGAGAGGACCTCCGCGCCGTCAGGCTCCGGCCCGGCGGACGACGGGCGAGGGCGGCACTCGGCCGCAGGCCCGGGTCACACGAGCGCGGCCGCCGAGGGGGCCGAGGTGTGGAAGCCGCGGCGGTACCACAGCAGGGGCGGCGTCGCCGGGTCGCCGGTGCGTATCTCCACCGGGGTGCCCAGGACGAGATCGTGGTCGCCGGCGCGTACCCGTTCCGTGGTGCGGCAGCGCAGCAGGACCGTGGCGTCCGGCAGATACGGCACGCCCGACCCGTCCCAGGCGGCGAACTCGCCGCCCGCGAACCGGTCCGCGCCGTGCGTCGCGCACCGCTGGGCGACATCGCGGTGGTCCTCGCCGAGGATGTTGACGCAGAACTCGCCGGCCGCGGCCATCGCCGTATGGCAGCTCGAGGTGAGCGCGATGCCCACCATCACCAGCGGCGGGTCCAGCGAGATGGAAGTCACCGAGCCGGCGGTGAAGGCATACCGGCGTCCCGCCGCGTCGAGGGCGGTGACGACGGTGACGGGCGCGGCCAGCAGGGCCATCGCGTCCCGGAAGGTCTGCTGGTCGGCCACGGGCCGTGTCGTGTCCTGGGCTGCTCCTGTCACGGATGTCACGGTGCTCCTCCGTCGGATGTGGGTGCTCGGTCAGTGGGCGGCGGCGCCCGCGAGGGCCGGCAGGTGGCGGTGCCCGGCGGGCAGCGCCACCTCGCGGGGCGCGGCGCGGCCCCAGGGGAATCCGTCGTGGATCAGCAGCCGGGCGGGCGGCGCGGCCTCGTGCGCCGTCTTCTCGACGGCGAGGGACACCAGCACCTGAGCTCTGGGCTCGAGTTCGGCGAACAGCCAGCGCTCCGCGCTGTCGCCCTGCGGGGGACGGAAGCCCACCACCCCGCGGTCCTCGGCGAGTTCGAAGGCGAACGAGTCGAACGGCAGGCCGAGACCGAGGCCGCGGGCCTTGGCGTAGGCCTCCTTCAGCGTCCACAGCCGCAAGGTGGCCCGGTCGCGTCTGCTGCCGGGCCCGATGCCGGTGAGGTAGTCGCGTTCCTCGGGGGCGAAGCTCTCCACGATCCAGTCCAGGCCGCGTTCGCCGCCCCGGTCGAGGCGTTCGACGTCGACGCCGACGCGGCGGCCGCGGGTGACGGCCACGACGTTGCAGCCGTGCGCGTGCGACAGGTTGAAGTCCAGCTCCGTGCCGGGACCGGGCGGGAGCGGCGAGGCGGGCGGCATCTGCAGGAAGGGCCGGCCGCGTGAGGAACGCCAGATCGTCGCTTCCGCCTCCGGGATGCCGGTCTCCAAGGACAGCACCCGCCGTACCAGCGCGTGGGCGACCAGGTACTGGCGGCGGTCGCGTTCGAACAGGAAACGGCCGGCGATCTCGCGTTCGTGCTCATCGAGCCAGTGCCCGGCCAGCAGGGTGCTGGTCGCCTCGTCGAGGGCCTCGTTGAGGCAGAACCAGAGCTGGACCGTGTCCGGGCCGGCGGCGGTGGCGCTCACCGGGCCCCCGCGGGCACCCGCTCGCGCCGTATCTGGCGCAGCATGCCCGTCAGCACGTTCCCGGTGCCGATCTCGGTGAACTCCGGCTCGGCGCCGTACTCCTCGTCGAGGATCGACTCGATCGTCTCGCGCCAGCGCACCGGCTGGTGGATCTGCTGCAGCAGCAGCTCGCCGACTTGTTCGGGCGTGTAGCGGCGGGCGGTGGCGTTCGCGATCACGGGGAAGGCGAGCGGGCCGAAGCCGGTCCGCTCGACGACCGGGTACAGCTCCTCCGCGGCCGGGGCCATGTAGCGGGAGTGGAAGGCGCCGCTGACGGCGAGCCGGCGCACCATGCGGGCGCCCGCGTCCTCGAGGATCGGCCCGGCCTCCTCCAGGTCCGCCGCCGGGCCCGCCAGGACGATCTGGGCGGGCGTGTTGAGGTTGGCCAGGTCCAGGGAGGCGAATCCGGCACGCAGCAGCAGGAAACGCAGCTGCGCCTCGGGCAGACCGACGACGGCGCTCATGCCGCCGCCCTCGATACGGGCCATCGCGGCGGCCCGGGCGGCCACCAGGCGCAGACCGTCGGCGAAGCCGAACGCGCCCGCCGCCTCCAGCGCGTTGTACTCGCCCAGGCTGTGCCCCACGGCGACGTCGGCCCGCACCCCGGTGTCCTGGAGGGCGGCGCGGTGGGCGAGGGCGTTGACGGCGAACATCGCCGGCTGCGTGTAGCGGGTGTTGCCGAGCTGGTTGTGGGGGTCCTCCAGGCACAGCCGACGCAGGCTGTAGCCGAGCACGTCGCTGGCCTGCTGCTCCAGTTCGCCGAAGCGGTCGAACAACTCCCGTCCCATGCCGACGCGCTGGGCGCCCTGGCCGGGGAACATGAGGATCCGGGTCATCGTGATCACAGCCTTCGTGGTGGTGCGGAAGTCGGTGGGTCGGGTCAGAGGGCGACAGCGGTGGCCGTGGCGGGGTAGGCCTCGTCGGCGAGAGCGCCGAGGTCGGCCGCGGTGAACAAGGTCTCCAGCGCAAGCTCGCGTCCGCCGTCCGCGGCGATCCGCGCGGCGATCCGCAGCAGCTGCCGGCTGGTCGCCCCGAGCGCGAACAGGTCCTGGCGTGCGTCGAGTTGCACCGCGTCCGCGCCGATCTCCGCGGCGACGACACGCGCGAGCCGCGCGAACGCGGAGCCGGGGCCGTGGGGTGCGGGGGCGGCGGGAGTCTCGGGGGCGGGGGTCTCGGGGGCGGGGGCACTGCCCCCGATCCCCCACACGGCCTCCATCCGCGCGGACAGCGAGGCGGCGGGCGCGGGGCGTTCGGCCCCACGCGGTGCGGCCGGTGATGCGGGCGGTCCGTCCGCCGCGAGCGGGTGCTCGCCGGGCCCGGCGGGCTCCGCCGTGGCGCTGGACCCGGCGGACACGGACGCGGCGGGCGCAACGGGCGGTGTGTGCCCGCCCTGCGGGTGCGACGCTCCCGTGGCGGGCGCCGGGACGGGCGGCGTCCCGGTTCCGGCCGCTGCCGTGGGCGCGGCCTCGGAGGGCGCAGGCTCGGAGGGCTCCGTGGGCGCGGCCTCGGCGGGCGCGCTGCCTCCCCCTGCGGAGGCCGTGGGCGCGGGCCCGGCGGGTGGGGTGGGCAGGGGGAAGGTGCGGCGCGTCAGGGGCGTTGCGGGGAGGGACGCGCGGGGGGTGGTCAGGGGCGGCCAGGCCGGGGCCTCGCCGCTCAGCCAGGCCTCGAGCGCGGCACTCTCCTCGCCGGATGCCGGGGCGTGGCGTTCCAGGATGCCGGGGCCTTCGGTGCGCACGCGCCGGGCGAGGGCGCGCAGGGCGGCCGGGGCGGTGGTGCGGTCCGCCAGGATGCCGGCGCGGGCCGGGCGGTCGGGGCGGCCCTCGCGCAGGGCGCGGGCCACCGGGCCGGTGTCCAGGTGCGGGTCGTCCTCCCAGGCGGCGGCGAGCCGGTCCGCGAGGTCGGCCAGGTTCCCAGGCGTGTCCGCCGACAGCGGCAGCGCCAGGGCGGCCGTGTCGCCGGTGCCCGCCGCCGGTGCGGGGGGCTCTTCCACGACGAGGCTGCCGTAGGAGCCGCCGCCGGCGAAGCCGTTGACGAGGACCCGGCGGGCGGCTCCCGGTGCGGTGCGCCAGTGGTCGGCGCCTGGCCGGGCCAGGGTCACCGTGTCTTCGGTGCGGGCAAGCGCCGGGTTGAGGGCCGACGTCAGCCGGGTCGGATACAGGGCGGGGCGACGGAACTGTGCGACGAGCTTGCCGAGCTGCGCGAAGATCGACGCGGCCTCCAGGTGCCCGGTGTTCGGCTTGACGGTTCCCACCGGCACCGGGCCTGCGCCGTCGTGGCCGCCCTGGTCGAACAGCCGCGTAAGGGCGGTGAACTCGAGCGCGTCGGCGAGCGCAGCGCCGGCCGCGGCGGCCTCCACGTAGCCGATGTCGGCGGGCGCGAGGCCGGCGTCGTCGAGCGCGGCGCGCATCGTCTCCTCCTGCCGCCGCGGGTCGGGGATGCCGAACTGCCGTGTGGTGCCGGAGTGCTGGAGCGCCGCGCCGCGCAGGACGGCGTGCACCGGGTCGCCGTCGGCCAGGGCGCGCTCCAGCGGTTTGAGGAGTACGGCGCCGACGCCTTCGCCGACCAGCCAGCCGCCGGCACGGTCGGTGAAGGCGCACGAGTCGGCGTCGTCGGCGAGCAGGCCCATCTCGGACAGGACGTCGAGGTGGTCGGGGTGGAGCACCAGGTTGGATCCGGCGGCCAGGGCGGCCTCGCAGCGGCCGCTCGCCACGGCCCGGAACGCGGCCTCGACGGCGGCCAGTCCGGAGACGCAGCCGGTGTCGATCACCACGCTCGGTCCGGTCAGTCCGAAGGCGTGGGAGGTGCGGTGGGCGAGCCCGCCGCGGGTGGCATGCGTGCTGCCCGAGGGGCGCTGTCCGGTGCGGGCGGCGACCCCGTACAGGGCGTGGTCCTGCCACATGGTGCCGACGAACACGCCGACCGGGCCGGCGGCGGCCAGCCGCTGCGGGGTGAGCGCGGCGTCCTCGAGGCAGCGGCGTGTCACGGACAGCAGCAGCCGCTCCTGCGGGTCGATGGCGGCGCCCTCGGCGTCCGCGATGCCGAACTCCTCCGCCTCCACGGACAGGACGTCCGCGAGGTAGCCGCCGGCCTGCGCGCCCTGGCGGCGGGCGTGGGAGCGCAGCGGCGCCCAGCGCTCGTGCGGGGCGGGCCCGGTCGCGGTGGCGCCTTGGGCCAGGAGCGTGTCGAGTTCGGCCAGGGTGCGGGCGCCGGGCAGGTCGGCGGCGAAGCCGACGACGGCCACGGCCCGTTCCTGGTCGCCCGCTCCCCCACCGCCGGCAGGGGCCGGGTCGGCGGCAGGGGCCGGGTCGGCGGTGAGGGCGGCGCGGGTGGCACGGCCTGTGGGGGTGAGGGCCCCGCCCCACAGGGACAGCAGCAGTTCCTGGTCGGCGTCGAGGGCGAAGTCGCCGCGGACGGCGTCGAAGTCCATCTCGCCCACCGCGCACAGGCCAAGGCCCCGTTCGGGGGCGCCGGTCAGCAGCAGCTGGGCGATGTGCCCGGCCTCGATGGTGGAGAAGCGGGCGGCGTTGCGCTCGCCGTAGGCGGGGGCGATGGCGGCGGGCGTGGACACGAGAAAGACGCCGAACGCGGACGCCTCGACGAGGGCCCGGTTGTGCAGGACGTGGAGGTCGGTGCCGTAGCGGGCGTCGGGCGCCAGCGCGATCAGGGAGTGCTCGGCGGGGTGCAGGTAGTACAGGCCGGGCTCGGCGCCGTCGACGGCGCCGGGCGCGATGTACACGTACACCTGGACGGGGTAGAAGCCGCCGCCGGAGGGGTAGCGGCGCTTGGCGCGGCCCTCCAGTTCGCCCCAGGTGACGGTGGACAGCAGGCGCAGCAGGTCGTGCGCGGGCAGCGGGCCGTGGTCGAACTCGCGGAACGAGGAGGCGTCGAACAGGGCGCGGGCCTCGCCGGGCCCGGCGGCCGGCACCGGAAGGCGGCGCATGGTCTGCGGCAGACGCCGTTCGGCGATACAGGCGTCCTTGAAGGCGGCCTTGGCCTTCGGGTCGAGCGCGATGCGCACATCGGCCGCCCGCCCAGCCCTCGGAGCCGCGGCGGGCGCGGCGGGCGCGGCGGGCGGGGCGGGCGGGGCGGGCGGGGCCGCGGAGGCGACGGAGGCGGCGATGCTGCGGGGCGTGGGGCTTTGGATCAGTACGTCGACGGGGACCTGCGCGCCCGACGCCGTCTCGATCTCCTGGGCGAGGCGGATCATCGTGAAGGAGGTCGCGCCGAGGTCGAACAGGTCGTCGTCCACGCCGACCCGGTCCACGCCCAGGACGGCGGCGGCCGTGCGGGCGAGGGTCTCGGCGGTGACCGTGCCGCCGGCCGGCGCGGACTGCGCCTGCGGGGCGGCGGGCAGAGCCGCGGGGAGGGCGGCGGCCGTCAGGGCGTTGAGCGTCGGCTTGCTGATGAGCGTGTCGACGGGCAGGGCGGTGCCGGTGAGCCGCTCGATCTCCTGGGCGAGGCGGATCATCGTGAACGAGGTCGCGCCGAGGTCGAACAGGTCGGCGTCGCCGTCGAGTTCGGCAACCCCCAGGACGGCGGCGACCGCGGCACGGACCTGCGCACGGACCGGCGTCCCGCCGGCAGCGGCCGGAACGGGCTCACGGGCCGCTTCGCAGGCGGGTTCGCGGGCCGGGTCCGGGACGGGCTCACAGGCCGGGGCGCGGGCGGGCTCGGGGGCGGGTTCGGGGCGGGGCGGGATGTCGAAGAGGCGGGCGGCGGCCTGCCGGTCGAGTTTCCCGTTCGTCGTCAGCGGCAGCCGGGCCACGAAGCAGAAGCGGCTCGGCACCAGGTACGCCGGCAGGCTCTCGCCCAGCGCGCGGCGCACCGCGGAGACCTTCGGGGCGCCGGCCCCGGCCGCTGCCACACACACCGCGGCCAGGGCCTGCTCGCCGGACGCCTCGTCGGCGACCGGCAGGACACGCGCCTCGGCGATGCCGCTCACCGCGGTGAGCGCCGCCTCGATCTCCTCCGGTTCGATGCGCAGCCCGCGCAGCTTGAACTGGCTGTCGATCCGGCCGAGGTAGCGGATCTGCCCGTCCGGGCCGAGCAGTCCCAGATCGCCCGTGCGGTACAGGCGCGGTGAGGGGTCGCGCGTGGGGAAGGGAGAGGGAATGAACCGCTGTGCGGTCATCTCGGGCCGCTGGTGGTAGCCGAGGGCGACCTGGGGGCCGCCGATGACGATCTCCCCGGGCACTCCGGGCTCGACCGGGCGCAGGTCTTCGTCCAGGAGGTGGACGGAGGTGTGGGCGACGGGCCGGCCGATCGGCACGGTCGGCTCGTCCCAGTCGGGGCGGCAGGCCCAGTGGGTGACGTCGATGGCGGCCTCGGTGGGCCCGTAGAGGTTGTGCAGCTCGGTGCCTGTGCCCAGGACGTCGTAGAAGTGGCGCATCGTGGCGACGGGCAGGGCCTCGCCGCTGGCGAACACGTAGCGCAGTGCGGTGCATTCGGCGGCCGTGGGGTGGCGCAGGAACATGCCGAGCACGGAGGGCACGAAGTGGGTGACGGTGACCTTCTCGTCGCGCAGCAGCCGGGCCAGGTAGGCGGGGTCGGCGTGGCCGTCGGGGCGGGCGACGACGATGCAGGCGCCCGCGATCAGGGGCCAGAAGAACTCCCAGGCCGACACGTCGAACCCGTACGGCGTCTTCTGCGCGACCCGGTCGGCGCCGTCGAGGGGGAAGCGTTCCTGCATCCACAGCAGGCGGTTGGCGACGCCCTGCTGGGTGTTGCGGCAGCCCTTGGGCTTTCCGGTGGTTCCGGAGGTGTAGATGGTGTAGACGGGGTCGTCGGCGCCGAGGGTGACGGCGGGCGGGGTGCTCGGGTACGACGCCAGCACGGCCCGGTCGGCGGGCCGGTCGGGGCAGACCACGTGGGCGCCCGCGGCGGCGGGGACGCCGGCGTGCGCCTGGTCGGCGACGACGACGCGGGCGCCGCTGTCGTCGAGGAGGTAGCGCACGCGCTCGGGCGGGTTGGCGGGGTCGACGGGCACGTAGACGGCTCCGGCGCGCACGATGCCGACGAGCGCGGTGACCAGGTCGGGCGAGCGGTCCATGTGCACGGCGACGTGGTCGCCCGGGCGTACGCCCAGGGCGTGCAGGTGGTGGGCCAGGCGGGCCGTTTGCTCGCCGAGCTGACGGTAGGTCGTCTCGCGGCCCTCGTGGCGTACGGCGGTGCGGTCGGCGCGGCCGGCGAGCCCGGACTCCAGCAGGCCGGCGAGGGTGAGGGCGCTGTTGTTGTCGACGGGGCCGACGACGCGCATGCCGGTGCCCTCGTCGGTGTGCCCGTCGATGTGCCCGTCGGCGGTGGCGGCCGGTGCCGGCCGCGCCGCCGGGGCCGCGGGGAGTGCGGGGGCGGCGGGGGTGGGCGGGTAGGTGTCGGCGTCCACGTGGGCGTCGGCGGCCAGCAGCCCTGCGGGGGTGGGCGCGGCGGCGGTGACGAACTGCCGTACCCGGCGGGCGTAGCGGTCGAACATCGTGTCCAGGCGGCGGGCGTCGAGCGTGCCGTCGGCGGCGTCCCACTGGCCGACGAGGTCGTCGCCGACGAGGAGCGGCACATGGTCGAGTGCGACCTGCGCGGTCTGCGACTGGCTGGTGCGCAGTGCCACGCCGGCCGGGTGCAGGGCAGGGTCGATCTCGGGGACGCGGGTGAAGACCACCGGCAGGCGCAGGGCGCCGCCGGAGCGGAAGACGCGGGTGCGCAGTTCGCCGAGGCCGGGGCGGATGTCGGAGCGTTCGAGGTCGGTGCGCACGCGGGCCCACAGTTCGCGGGCGCGGGCGGCGAAGTCCTCGGGCAGAGTGTCGTCGAGGGTGAGCCAGGCGAGCTGGGTGAAGTCGGCGACCATCGCGGCGGCGCCGGGCAGGCCGGCGGGCCGGTCCCAGGAGACGACGGTGACGGTGAAGGGCCCGCCGCCGGCGAACTCGGCGCGCAGTTCGTCGGTGTAGGCGGTGAGCAGGACCATGTCGGCGGGGACGCCGATGGCGGCGGCGTGCTCGGTCAGCCGGCGCCAGGAGCCGAGCGGGGCCCTGCGGTGGGCGCGCCCGGCGCCGGGTGCCGGGTCGGGCAGCGCCGGTCCGGGCGGCATGGAAGCGAACTTCTCGCGCCACGCGGCGCGGGCCGCCTCGCCCGCTCGGCTGCCGGGCCTGCCGGCGAGAGCCCGCAGATGGGGACGCGGGTCGGCCGGTGTGACAAGGACGCTGTCGTCGCCGTCGTGGAGGGCGAACAGCTGCCCGAACAGCAGGGCGAAGCTGCGGGCGTCGGCGAGCAGGGCGTCGAGGACGACGTGCAGCACGGTGGTGCCGTCGGGCAGGGCACTGGCTTCCAGCGCGTACAGGGGCGCGGCGCCGAGCGGGAACGCCTCGGCGCGCAGCCGTTCGCCGGTGGCGGCGAGCGCGGCCTGGGGGTCGGCGACGGCGGTGAGGTCGTGGCGGGCGATGCGGTAGCCCGCGGCCCGGTCGTGCGGCGCGACGGTGAGGGTGCCGTCGGCGTGGACGGCGGCGCGCAGCATGGGATGGTGGGCCACGAGCCGGTTCCAGGCCCGCTCCAGGCGGTCGATGTCGTGCCGCCCGAGGTCGAACTCCTGGTAGACGCGGGTCTGGGCGCCGCCGTCGAGGCCGCCGATCCGTCCCACCAGGTAGGCGGACTGGACCTCGGTGAGCGGCACCGGCGCATCGTCGTCAACCGGTGTTGCCGGGGCCGCGGAGGTGGTGCGGGGCTGGGCGGCGGGGGTGGCGAGGGCCGATGCGCCGTCGTCGGCGATCTGCTCCAGCAGCGCCCGCAGGGTGGCGAACGCGGCCCGGGTGCGGGCCGCGTCGAGGGCCGTCGGTGCGTAGTCCCACGACAGCAGCAGGGCCCCGTCGCGTTCCTGGACGCAGCTTTCCAGCTGCACGCCCGAGGTGAGGGTCGCCGAGGCGTCCTGGTCGATACGCGACGCCCAGTGGGCCGGGTCGCCGGCGGCGGCCAGGGTGCTGAGGCTGCCGAGGAGGCTGGTGAAGACCATGGGGACCGCGACGCCCCGGCGCCCGGGCTCGGTCCTGGCCCGCTCGCGCAGGGCGCGCACCCCGCTGACCGCGGAGTGCTCCAGGTCCTGCCACAGCCGGCTGCGCACCACATCCAGCCGCTCCCCAAAGGTGCCCTGCGGCGGCGGTGCCACGAACACGGAGGTGGACAGGAACGGGCCCACCACCCGTGCCACGTCCCGGTGCACGGGGCGCCGGTTGTAGGTGGTGAGCACCACCGGCAGCGGCGCGTCCCCCCCGCCCTGCACCGCGGCCGTGCACAGCGCCAGCAGCAGGGCGGTGGGGGTGGCCCGTACCTGCTTGGCCACGGCCTTCACCCGCTCCCACCGGTCGGGCTCCAGACGCAGCGCCAGCCGGGAGTGCGCCGCCGTGCCACCGGGGCCGGTGTGCTCGCCGGAGGGTGCGGCGAGCGGCAGCGGCACATCGAAGTCGACGCCGGCGAGCTGGGTTTGCCAGTAGTCGAGTGACGCGGCCGGGACCGGGGTCTGCCGGGCGGTGGTGACGTACTGGCGGAAGGAGATGCCGGGGGCTTCAGGCCAGGTGCCGTCGGTGTAGCGGGCGTACCACTGCTGCAGGAGCAGCGAGACGCTCGGCCCGTCGGCGATCAGCTCGTCGACGGTGAACAGCACCCGGGCACGCCCGGCGGGCAGGTGCGCGACGCGGACGGCGAACAGCGGCCACTGGTGGGCGTCGAAGCCGTCCAGGGCACGCCGGCGCAGCTGCTCGAGCGCCGTGGCCGCCTCGGCGGGGGCGGCGCCGGTCAGGTCGGTGCGCTCCAGGCGGTAGGGGCTCACGTGCGCGAGGACCTGCTGGCGGCCGTCGGGCAGGATGCGGGCGCGCAGCATGTCGGTGGCGGCCACCACGTCGTTCCAGGCGGCTTCCATACGGTCGGTGTCGAGGTGGTCCGCCTCGAACTCCAGATGGATCTGGGTTCCCGCGCCGGTGCCGCCGCCCAGGGTGCGTGCTGCGAGGAAGGACTCCTGGACTTCTGTGAGCGCGAACGGCTCGTAGCGGGTGTCGTCGGGGTCGGTCTGCGGCATGGCGGAGCTCCGGTTCCCTCTGCGGTCAGGCCCGGTCGGGGGCGTGAAGGGCGGACAGGTGGGCGAGGAGTTCGTCGACGCTGAACTCGCTCAGCAGCTGGAGCGGGAGCATCTCGCCGAACCGCTCGGTGATCTCGAAGCGGAGGTTCATCAGCCCCAGGGAGTCCACGCCGAGCTCGACGAGGGTGCGGCCGGTGTCGATGGGGCCCTCGGCGCCGGGGCCGGCGGCGAGTTCGCCGACGAGGGCGACGACGCCCGCCAGGCGCGGGTCGGACGCGACAGCAGGCGCGGGCGCGGGGCCGGGGGACGGGTCGGGGGCGGCCGGCCCGGGCGCGAGGGCCGGCCCGGGCGCGGCGGATTCGGGAGCGGCGGGTTCGGGAGCGGCGGGTTCGGGAGCGGGGGCCGGTCCGGGGGATGCCGCGGCGGGTTCGGGGGCGGGGGCCGGCGGGGTGGTGGTGGCCGGGTCCGGCAGCCAGCGCCGGGTGCGCAGGAACGCGGACGGCGGCAGCGGCACCACCGCCGCACCAGCACCAGCACCCGCGCCCGCGCCCGCGCCGGTGTCGGTGTCGGTGTCGGTGTCGGTGTCGGTGTCGGTGTCGAGGGTGTTCCAGTCGATCTCCCAGCCCGTCGACCACAGGTCGGCCAGCTGGTCCAGGCGTCCGGCCCGCCACAGGGTGGCGATGAGTTCGTCGGTCTCCGGCGCCTGGGCGGCCCGGTCGCGTGATGCGGTGCCGGTGTGCAGCGCCCGGACGGCCGGCCGGCCGTCCGCGAACGCGGCGAGGGCGGCAGCGAGTTCGGCGGCGTCGGTGGCGACGAGCGCGAGGCGGTGGTCGTGCGCCGCGCGGCCGGTGCGCAGGGTGCGGGCGAGGGCGCGCAGGCCGGTGGAGCTGCCGGGTCCGGCCAGGTGGCCGGCCAGGCGGCGGGCGGTGGCGGTGAGGTGCTCGCGGCTGGGGGCGGACAGCACCACCAGCTGCGGTGTGCCGTCGTGGGCGGGCTGCGGGGCGGGGGGCTCGTACTCCTCGACGATCACGTGGGCGTTGACGCCGCCGGCGCCGAACGAGCTGATGCCCGCCCGCCGCGGCAGCTCGCTTCCGTCCGTGTCCCGCAGGCGGGGCCAGGGGGCGGCCTCGTGCTGCACCGTGAACCGGCTGTCGGCGAGGCGTAGTTGGGGGTTGACCGGGTCGGCGTGCAGAGTGGGGGCGAGCGTCTTGTGCCGCAGCTGGAGCAGCACCTTGGTCAGGGCCGTGATCCCGGCGGCGGACTCGCCGTGGCCGACGGCGGACTTGACCGAACCGATCGAGCACGGCACACCGGCCGCGGCGCCGCGGCCGTAGGCGTCCTCCAGGGCGGCGAGTTCGACGGGGTCGCCGAGTTCGGTGCCGGTGCCGTGGGCCTCGATCACGTTCACGCTCGCCGCGTCGACCCCGCAGCGGCGCAGGGCCTCGCGCAGGACGCGGGCCTGTGCCCGGGGGCTGGGCGCGGTGAAACCGTTGGTGCGGCCGCCGTGCGCGACGGCGGTGCCGCGGACGAGGGCGTACACGGTGTCACCGTCGGCCAGTGCCCTCGAGAGTCGCTTGAGAACGACGGCGCCGGCGGCCTCGCCCGGCCCGAAGCCGGCGCCGCCGGCGCCGAAGCTGCGGCACAGGCCGTCCTCGGCGAGGAATCCCGACTGGCGCAGCATCCGGAACCGGGACGGGTGCAGGTAGAGGTTGACGCCGCCGACCAGGGCGGCCGCGCACTCGCCGTGCCGCAGTGCCTCGACGGCCTGGTGCACGGCGACGAGGGAGGACGAGCAGGCGGTGTCGACGGGCTGGCTGGGGCCGCGCAGGTCGAGGAGGTAGGAGAGCCGGTTGGGCAGCGACCAGTAGTGGCCGGAGGGCATGTCGCGCTCGCCGGCCGCCCAGCGCTCGGCACCCAGGAGCGGGTAGTCGGCGGAGGTGATGCCGGCGAAGACGCCGACGCTGCGGGGTTCGCCGTCCGGGGCGGTGAGTGCGTCGAGCCGGGCGCCGGTGAGTGAGGCGTCCTCCATCGCCTCCCAGGCGACCTCGAGGAACAGCCGCTCCTGGGGGTCGGTGAACGCGGCCTCGCGGGCGGAGAGTCCGAAGAACGCCGCGTCGAAGGCGTCGATACGGTCCAGGAAGTGCCCCTTGGCCCGGACGCCGCCGCTGTCGGCCCACCGGCCGGCGGGCAGGTCGCCGACGGTGTCCTTGCCGACGAGGAGGTTCTCCCAGAAGGCGTCCGGGCCGTCGGCGCCGGGGAAGCGCCCGGCGAGGCCGACGACGGCGAACGCCTCCTCCGCCGCCGCCGGCCCCGCGGCCGCCGCCTGCTCGGTACCCGACCGGGAAACGGCCGCGGGAACGGGCGCCGTTGCGAGGACTGTTGCGGGGGCGGGGGCGGGGGCGGGGGCGGGGGCGGGCTCGGGAACGGGGTCCGGGGTGGGGCGGGCGCGGGCGAGGTGGTCCGCGAGGTCGTTCACGTCGCGCAGGCCGAACAGGGCGTCCGGGCCGATCGGTGCGATACGGCTGCTCAGTTTCGAGGCGAGGGTGCGGATCATCACCGAGTCCAGGCCCAGCGCCTCCAGCGAGGTGCGCGGGCCGATCGTGTCGACGGCGTGGCCCAGGGTCTCGGCGACGGTGCGGGCCACCAGTGCCACCAGGTCCCGGTCCGCTCCCCGCGGCCGGCCCGTTGCCGCCGGTTCGGGGGCGGTGCGGGCCGGTCGCGGGGCGGCCTCCTGGGGCAGCAGGTGGAGGTCTTTCAGGTGGTGGTGCCAGACGTCGGCCCTGCCGTGGAAGAGGGAGACGACGCTCGGCCCGTCGCCGCCCAGCAGCCGCTGCAGTGCGCGGGTGCCGAGGCCGGCGGGCAGCGGGAGCATGCCGACGCGTTCCTCGACCACCTGCCGTACCGGCTCGGGGATCGTCATGCCCGGCACGTCCCACAGCGGCCACTGCACCGACAGGGTGCGCCCGTGCCGCTCCCCCGCCGCGACGCGGGCGGCGCGCTGTTCGGCGAAGGCGTCCAGTCGGCCGTTGGCGTAGGCGTAGTCGCACTGGCCGATGTTGCCGGTGACGGCCGCGACCGAGGAGAACAGGGCGAAGACGTCCAGCGGCAGGTGGGCGGTGGCCTGGTCCAGCGCGGTGGCGCCGGCCGCCTTGGGGGCCAGGGCCGCGGCCACGTCGTCGGTGTGCTTGCGCAGCAGGTAGGCGTCGCGGACGACGCCGGCCGCGTGGAAGACGCCGTGGAGTGCGCCTTCGTGGTCGAGGATGTCGCGGACGAGTGCGGCGGCCGCGCCGGGTGCGGTGATGTCGGCCTGCACGTAGCGCACCGCGCTGCCGGCGGCGGGGCGGTGTGCCTGATCGAGGCCGGCCAGGGGGGTGCGGCCGCACACGACGACGCGGGCGCCGGGGGTGGCGGTGAGCCGGCGGGCGAGGTCGCGTCCGATGCCGCCCGTGCCGCCGGTGATCAGGTAGACCCCGTCGGGGCGGGGGGTCCAGGCGCCCGGGGGCAGGTGGGCCGGGTGCAGGACGCGGCGCTTCCTGCACCCGTCGCGCAGGTCGGCGAGGTGGCCGAACTCGGCGTCGGGTGCGGCCAGCTCGGCCCGAATGCGGGAGGCGGCCGGGGCGCCGTCGTCGATGACGAGGAGGGCGCGGCCGTCGATGCGGGGGTTTTCCTGGCGCAGGCTCTGCAGCAGGGCGCGGGCCGCGTCGGCGCGCAGCGGGTCGGTGGTGACGGCGAGGAGGGTGATGCGCTGGGTGCGGAAGGCCGCCAGTACCCGGCGCAGCGTGTCGAAGGCGGCCACGTCGTCGGCGGTGTCGTCGCCGGTGAGGCGCAGCACGAGGGCGACGGCGGCGGGTGCGGTGTCCTGCAGTGCCGCCAGGTCGCCGGGGTGGTGTGCGCCCAGTGCGGCGGCCAGGTCGCCGGCCGTGTCGTGCGCGACGAGCGCCGTGGTGGGCGGCTGCCGGTCGGGCAGCGGGGCATCCTGCCAGCCGGGCGTGTGGAGCACCAGGGCGTCGAGGAGATCCTCGTGCGGGTCGGTGGTTGTGCCGGTGCCGGTGGTGGTGCCAGTGCCGGTGGTGGGGGTGGCGGGGGTGCCGGTGGTGCCGGTGGCGGGGGTGGCGGGGGTGGCGGGGGTGGCGTAGTGGCGGTCGGTGGCGAAGGCGTAGCCGGGTGCGGAGATCGTGCGGTGCTGCGTGGGCGGGCAGATGCGGGTCCAGTCGACCGGGTGGCCTGCCACGTAGCGGCGGGCCGTCTCACGGCGCGGGTCGGGGTGGTCGTCGTCGGAGTGGTCGTCGTGGGGGTGATCCGGGGTGGGTTCGATGCGGCGTTCGTCGTCGTGGCCGGTGGCGAGCCGGTCGAGGGAGTCGAGGAGTTCGTCGCGGTCGGCGACCAGGAGGGCCACCCGGTGGCGGTGGTGGTCGCGGGCGCAGGCGAGGGTGTGGGCGAGGTCGGTGAGGGCGGCGTCGGCGCCGGCGGGTGAGCGCAGCCAGCGGGCGAGTTCGGCGGCGCGGGCGGCCGGGGCGGTGGGCCGGCGGCCGGAGAGGGGGACGGTCACGGGCCGGTCGGCGGCGGGGCTGGTGCGGGCGGTCGGTGGGGCCTGTTCGACGACGACGTAGGCGTTGGTGCCGCTGAATCCGAAGGAGCTGACGGAGGCGCGGCGGGGCCGCCCGCCGGGGGTGGCGGGCAGGGTGCGGCGCTCGGTGGCGACGGTGAAGGGCCCCTCGCCGAAGGGGATGGCCGGGTTGAGGGTGTCGGCGGTGCAGTGCAGGGACGGCGGGATGTGGCCGGTGCGTACGACGCCGATGGCCTTGAGCAGGCCGGCGAGGCCGGCGGCGGCGGCGGTGTGGCCGACGTTGCCCTTGACGGAGCCGATCGGGACGCTGCCGGGCGGCAGGCCGGCGGGGGCGAACACCCGGTTGAGGGCGGTGACTTCGATGGGGTCGCCGAGGGGGGTGCCGGTGCCGTGGCACTCGGCGTAGTCGATGCCGGAGGGGTCGAGGTTGAAGCGGTTCAGGGTGTCGGCGACGAGGCGGGCCTGGGAGGCGGCGCTGGGGGCGGTGATGCCGTTGGTGCGGCCGTCCTGGCCCAGGCCGCCGGCGCGGATGACGGCGTGGACGGGGTCGCCGTCGGACAGTGCCTGTGACAGGGGTTTGAGGACGACGACGGCGCAGCCCTCTCCGGGGACGATGCCGTCGGCGGCGGCGTCGAAGGGGCGGCAGCGGCCGGTGGGCGAGAGCATCCCGGCGCGGCTCATGAACACGTGCGGCAGTTCGGTGAGGTAGAGGGTGACGCCGCCGACGAGCATCATGTCGGCCTCACCGAGCCACAGTGACTGGCAGGCCTGGTGGAGGGCGACGAGCGAGGACGAGCAGGCCGTGTCGACGGTGACGGCGGGGCCTTTGAGGTCGAGGTGGTAGGCGATGCGGGCGGCGAGGAGGGAGTTGGAGTTGCCCTGCATGACCTGGGCGAGACGGGCGTGATCGCTGGTGCGTTCGATGAGGTCCTGGTAGTCGTTCATCATGACCCCGGCGTGGACGCCGCAGCGGGTGCCGGCGAGGTCCGCGGTGCGCTGCCCGGCGTGCTCGAGGGCACGCCAGGCCTCCTGGAGGAAGAGGCGGGCCTGCGGGTCGGTGAGTTCGGCCTCGCGGGGCGGCATCTTGAAGAACTCGGCGTCGAATCGGTCGACGCCGTCGACGAACGCGCCCCACTTGGACACGGACTTGCCCTCGGCCTCGGGGCTGGGGTCGTAGTGCTCCTCGATCCGCCACCGCTCGGCGGGCACCTCGGTGACGAGGTCGTCGCCGTCCAGGAGCCGCTGCCAGAACGTATCGGCGTCACCGGCCCCCGGAAAGCGGGCGCTGTACCCGATGACGGCGATGGCCTCCCGCTCACCGGCCGCGGGGGCGGTGGCCGCGGCCGGCTGAGCGAGGCTCGCCTCGGCCGCGGCTGCGTGCAGCAGGGCCGCCGCCTGCGCGCGGCTGACCGCGCCGCGCGCCGCGGTCGCCGGGGTATCGCCCGGGACGGACGCGAGCGGGGGCTCCTCCCCCGCCGCCCGCAACAAGGGGGCCGCCTGCGCGCGGTCCACACCACCGGTCGGCGGTGCGGCGGCAGTTGATGCCACCGCCTGGGCACGGCCCGGAGCGGGGCGACCCGCCTCGGCCGCGGCCGCCCGCAACAGCACAGCCGCCTGGGCCCGGCTCACCGCGGATGCCGCGGGCACCCGGGCATCGCCCGGGGCGGACGACGGGGTCTCCCCCGTGGCGGGGGGCGGCGTGGTCAGGATCTCTTTCGCGTCCATCGGTTCGGTTCCCTCGGTCCTCGCATGGCAGGGGCGGGCGGTCGTGCGGTCAGCGGCCGGGGTCGCCGTATCCGGCGACGATGCGGTCGAGCACCTCGGGCAGCCGGAACGAGGTGCGGTGCAGGGCGGCCTCGCGGGCGATCGCGGCGTCGGTGGCGGCCAGCAGCGGCGCGGCGAGTTCTCGTTTGAGGAGTTCGACCGAGGCGCGGGGCGGTCCGCACATCGACAGCGCCAGCTCCCGTGCGGTGCGCGGTACGTCGGTGTGCGCGGCCACGCGGATCGGGGCGCCGCGTTCGCGCAGTTCGGCGCCGCGGTAGTTGCGGGCGGTGTAGAGCATTTCGGTGCCCAGTTCGCGGCCGAAACGGGACGGGAACAGGTGGGTGGCGCCCATGCCGGGGGTGAAGCCGTAGTTCATGAAGTTGCCCGCGTACAGGGAGCGTTCGCTGAAGACGGCGAAGTCGGCGTACAGGGCCAGGACGAGGCCGCCGCCGATGGCGTGGCCCTGGAGGGAGGCGATCACCGGCAGTGGGCAGCGGGCGAAGACGCGGAAGAAGTCGTCGGTGTCGAAGGTGGCGTCGCCGCGGGCGAAGTTGATCAGTTCGCGGCGGGTGCCGCCGGCGCAGAACAGCTCGGGCCGGCCTTCGACGAGGACGGCGCGGGTGTGCGGGTCGGCGGCGGCGCGTTCGACGCAGTCGACGAGTCCTTGGGTCAGTGCGGGCGAGAAGGTGTTGCGGCTTGCGGTGTCGTCCATGGTGACGACGGCCAGCGGCCCTTCCCGGGTGAGCCGGACAACGGCGGCGGGGTCGGCGGGTGTGTTCATGCGGCGCGCTCCGGGGTGGCCAGCCGGCCGATGAGCCGGTGGACGTCCGGGTCGGCGAGCCGGTCGAGGAAGGTGCGGGTGGCGTCCAGGCCCAGGTGTGTGTCGCGGGGGAAGAGTCTGGCCCGGTACTGCTTGAGCGCGCCGGTGGTGGTGCGCTCCACGCGGCTGAGGTGGACCAGGGTGCGGCGCAGTGCGCCTTCGGTGTCGCCGGTGGCCTCGTCGGCGAGGCCGGCGGCGTGGGCGGCGGCCGCATCGAGGTCCTCGGCGAGCAGGGTGGCGGAAAAGGCGCGCTGTTCGCCGGTGCGGCGGGCCACGAAGGGCAGGGCCATGGCGGGCACGAGGCCCACCAGGGCTTCGGTGAGCCGGAAACGGGCGCGGGGGCCTGCGATGACGAGGTCGCAGGCGGCGGCCAGTCCCACTCCGCCGGCGCTCGCGCGCCCGTCGACGACGGCGACGGTGACGACGGGGGTGCACGTCAGGCGCTCCAGCAGCCGCCAGTACGGGAGTTCTTCCATGTCGCCGGCGGCGGGCAGGGGGGCGGGCACCGGGTCCGACAGGTCGGTTCCCGCGCAGAAGTCGTCGCCGCGCGCGCACAGGACCAGGACGCGGCAGCCGGTGTCGGCCTCGGCGGCGTCCACGGCGGCGTGCAGGTTGTCCAGGAGCAGCGGGGTGATGGCGTTGCGGTGTTCGGGGGCCTCGAGGCGGGCGCGGATCACGCCGCGGGCGCGGGTGAGGGTGACGGCGGTCATCGGGCGGCTCCGTCGAGCCACACGTACTCGCGGTGGTAGTCGCGCACGGCGGACAGGACCAGGCGGCGGCCGCCGGTGAAGCGGGCCTTGGTGATCTGCGGGAAGCGGTCGAGGTCGAAGGTGAAGTCCCGCATGCCGAACTTCAGTTCGGCGGTGGCGGTCAGGAGTTCGTCGTACTCGTCCATGCTCAGCTCGTAGCGGGCGTCGAGTGCTTCGCGGATGCCCATGGCGCGCACGGCGCGCTGCGAGTCGGGGGTGATGGTGACGCTGTAGAACTCGGAGGCGCAGCCGGAGCCGTAGGAGAAGACGCCGACGCGGCGTTCGCGGTCGACGACGGCGTTGGCGATGGTGGACGCGAGGGCGAGGTGGACGGTGCCGGCGTAGATGTTGCCGACCTGCTGGGGGTACTGGACGGCCGCGCCGAGGCGGGTGGTGAAGTCGTCCTCGACGGTCTGCGGGTCGAGGCCGCGCTTGAGTGTGCGCAGCGCGGCCCGGTGGGCTCCCTTGACCATGCCGGGGAAGGGGGTGTGCATGGCCAGCAGGTCGAAGGTGTCGACGAAGTCGGCGCCCTCGACCTTGCGGGCGTAGTCGGTGAAGGAGCCCTTGAGGCAGTCGATGAACGTCAGGAGCGACAGGTCGGTGTCGCCGGCCTCGGCCTCCGGGTCGGGGCGGCAGGTGTCCATGACCTCGTAGGAGTGGAAGCCGCCTGCGCCGGGGTCGAAGGCGGCGACGACCGGGTTGTCGCCGACGAGCATGGCCATGGCGCCGGCGCCCTGGCTGGGTTCGACGTAGGTGTGCGGCACGGGGCGCGCCACGTCGCTGCTGATGACGAGGGCCTTGGTGCCCTCGAAGGGGCTGGCGGCGACGACGGCGGCGGCCATCTGCAGGGCGGCGGTGCCGCTGTAGCAGGCCTGCTTGGTCTCGAACAGGCGGCAGCTGCGCGGCAGGCCGAGGTGGTCGTGGACGTAGGTGGCGAGCGACTTGCCGAAGTCGACGCCGGACTCGGTGCCGACGATGAGGAGTTCGATCGCGTCGCGTTCGGCGTCGGTGAGGGCGTCGACGAGGGGTTTGGCGGCGTTGACGGCGAAGGACACGGCGTCCTCGCAGTGCAAGGCGACGCTCTTGCGGGCCATCATCAGGTTGCCGATCCGGCTGTCGTCGAGGCCGCGGGCCGCGAACAGGGTCGGCACGTCGACGTAGGTCTCACCGCAGTAGGCGTTGATGGCTTCGATGCCGACCTGCTTCATGTCTTCTCCGTAACTGACAGGGTCGTGCGGCTTCAGGGCCGGGGGTCGGGGAGGCGGATCACCACGGAGGCGTTGATGCCGCCGAAGGCGAAGCTGTTGCTCAGCGCGCAGCGCAGCGGCCGCTGTTCGGCGGTGCGGCCGGCCAGCGGCAGGGGGGTGTCGGGCTGGTGCAGGTTCACGTTGGGGTGGACGGTGCCCGCCCTCAGTTGCGCGACGGTGGCGACCGCCTCGATCAGCCCGGCCGCGGACAGGCAGTGGCCGGTCAGCGGTTTGGTGGAGTTGATGCGCAGCGAGGGCCGGGTGCCGAACACCGCCTGCAGCGACGCTGCTTCGGTCGCATCGCCCAGCACGGAGCCGGTGCCGTGCGCGTTGACGTAATCGATGTCGTGGGGGCCGATGCCCGCGGCGTCGAGCGCGCTGCGCATGGCCGTCGCCTGGCCGGCGGCGTCGGGCTCGGTGCCGCGGCGGGCGTCCAGGCGCTGCCCGTGGCCGGTGATCTGCGCCAGCACGGGGGCGCCGCGCCTGTGGGCGGCATCGGGGTGTTCCAGGACGAGCGCGGCGGCGCCCTCGCCGCGGACGAAGCCCTGGCGTGCGGTGTCGAACGGGCGGCACATGCGGGCGGGTTCGTCACGGAAGTGTTCGTGCGCCATCGCGCCGGTGCGGCGCAGCGCCTCGGCCTCCACCGGTGACAGTTCGGCCACCGGGGCGACGACGAGGGCGCGGTCGGCCCAGCCGGCGGCCACCAGGCGGGCCGCCTGGATCAGTGCGAGGGTGCCGCTGGCCGACGCGCCGCCCAGCGCCCAGCCCTCGGCACGGATGCCGGTCAGTTCGCTGACCGCGCCGACCACGTCCACATCGAGGTGGGTCAGCGCGTAGGAGGCGCGCAGCCGGCCGGGCGCCCGGTGGTGGCCCAGCACGGTCTGCGCCTGGTGGGCGAGGGCGAGATTGCTGCCGGCGACGATCAGCACGGTGGAATGGGCGAGTTGCTCCTCCTCCAGGCGCGCCTCGCGCACGGCGCGCAGCGCGACGCAGGCGGCGCTGCGTGCGGGCAGCGCCGCGCGGCCCGCGACCTTCCGCAGCCGGGCCGCCGCCTTCGGCGCGTCGGCGAGGTGGCGCCCGGCCCAGGCAGCGAGGTCGAATGCGGCGAGGGGGGCGAGGGGCAGCGCGTCGTCCTGTTCGCCGCCGAGGGTCACCGCGCTGCGGCCGGCGAGCAGGGCGGCGGTGAAGCCGTCCAGGTCCTCGGCGAGCGGGGTGAGCACCGCGGCGGCCGTGACGGCCACCGGGCCGGGCTTCACGCTCACGCGGGCGTGCTCCGGTGGGCGCGGAAGACCGCGACCAGCGAACGCAGGTCGTCGGCCTTGGTCAGGGCCGCGCCCGGCACCGTGATGCCGAGCTCGTCCTGGGCGGCGATCACGACGTCCATCCGGTCGATGGAGTTGGCGCCGAGATCGCGCATGCTGTGGTCGAGGGTGATCTCGATGTCGGCGGTCTCGGGCAGTACGTCCACGATCTGGGCGCGGATGACGGCGAAGATCTCGTCCTCGGTCATGGGTGGTTCGTCCTCTCAGGTGTGCTGGGGCAGGAGCGAGAGCGCCTGCTCGACGGTGAGCCGGTTGTCGCGTACGGCGGCGAGCAGCGCGTCGAGGTCCGCCGCGCTCACGGCCTGGCCCCCGGCAGCGGCGCCGGCGCTGCTGCCGGCCGGGGCGGGGGTGGTGCTGCCGGCCGGGGCGGGGGTGGTGCGGGAGGTGATGTGGGTGGCCAGCGCGGCAAGGCTGGGGTGGTCGTACAGGACGCCGGCCTTCTCGTCGAGGCCGTAGGCGTTGTTGAGGAAGGCGACGAACTCGACACCGAGGATCGAGTCCAGGCCCAGGCTGTTGAAGGTGGCGTCGGTGTCGATGTCCCACACGTCGCAGTACAGGGTCTGGGCGAGCTGCTCGCGCAGCGTGGCAAGGACATCGGCCGTCGGCCGCTCCCCCGCCGGCGCGGAGACCGGAGCGGGGGCGGGGACTACGGGGACCGTCGTGGCGGGCGCCGGGGCGGGCGGTGGTGTGCCGCCCAGCTGCTGGGCGACATGGCGGGCGAACGCGGCCGGCGTCGGGTGGTCGTACAGCTCGGTGGCCTTGATGTCGGTGGCGTAGCGGGCGTTGACCAGGGCGACGAACTCGACGCTGAGGATGGAGTCGACACCCAGCATCTGGAAGCTCTGCTCCGGGTCGAGATCGGCGGGCTCCATGTAGAGCACCCCGGCCAGCACCTCGCCCACCTCTTCGGCGACCCGGTCCGCGAACGCGCCGTCCACCGCGGCGGGCGCCGTTGAGGCGGGCGCCGTTGAGGCGGGCGCGGGCACAGTGGGCGCGGGGGCGGGCGCGGCGGGGGCGACCGCGGGGGCCGGGGCGCTGCCCAGCGGCCGGAGGGAGATCTTGCGGTCACGAGTCATGGGTGGCGTCTCCTGTGCCTGGGGTTCGGGCTGATCGGCCGCCGGGGAGGGCGCGGCCGGGGGGCGGGTCGCGGTGCCCGCCGGCCTGGCGAGCGGGGCGGGGGCGGCGGCAGGGCCGGCCGAACTGCCGGCCTGGGCACCGGACATGGCACCGGCCGCGCTGCTTTCCGCGGACGCGGCACCGCCGGCGCTGCCTTGTGCCGGGGTGCCGGCGGCCGCGGGGGTGCGGCCGAAGTCGCGCAGATGGGGGCGGGACAGGGACGGTTCGTTGCCGGCGGTGCCCAGGCCCTTGTGGTGCAGGTGCTCGATCTGGAGGTCGTACCAGCAGCGGATCCGCTCGAAGGGGTAGTGCGGCAGCGGGATGCGCCGGGCGGCCGGGCCGGCGCCGCTGACGGTGGCACGGTCGATACGGCCGCCGTCCAGCCACACCCGTACCGGGTCGTCGGCGGTGGCCTCGGTACGCCGCCGGGGGCGGGGGCGGCCTGCCGCGAGGGCCTGGAGGGCGTCGTGCAGCGCCTCGAGGGAGTCGGCCTCGAGGGCCGCGCGGTGTTCCAGGTCGGCGCGTCCGACCGCGTAGGTGTGGGCGATGTCGGCGAGGTGCGGCTCCTGGCCGCGGTCGCGGGCGTCGGTGAGGTGGGTGTGCAGGCGCCGGGCGGTGGCCGTGAGGGCCGCGGGGGTGCGGGCGGACAGGAACACCACCACCGGCTGCGGGCGCTCGGCGGGCGGCCGCGGGGCGGCGGGCGGCGGGCCCTCGACGACGATGTGCGCGTTGGCGCCGCCGGCACCGAAGGAGCTGATGCCCGCCCGCAGCGGCCGGTCGGCTCCGTCGTGGGGCTGCCAGGGCGCGGTGCTCTGCTGGACGGTGAACGGCACACGGTCGAAGTCGATTTCGGGGTTGGCGGGGCTCGCGTGCAGCGAGGGCACCAGGGTGCGGTGGCGGATCTGCAGCAGCACCTTCGCCAGGGCCACCGCTCCGGCCGCCGACTCCAGGTGGCCGACGTTCGACTTCACCGATCCGATCGGCCGGTTCCCCGCGCCCTTGACGCCGTCGCGGGAGAACGCGGAGGCCAGGCCGCGGATCTCGATGGGGTCGCCGAGCGAGGTGCCGGTGCCGTGCGTCTCGATGTAGTCGAGGTCGCCGGCCGTCAGGCCCGCGTCGCGCAGCGCCTTGGTGACGAGGTCGGCCTGGGCGCGCGGGTTGGGCACGGTGTAGCCGTTGGTGCGGCCGCCGTGGTTGGCGGCGGTGCCGCGGATGACGCCGTGGATGTGGTCGCCGTCGCGCAGGGCGTCGGTGAGCGGTTTGAGGACGAACGCGCCCACGCCCTCGCCCGGTACGTATCCGTCGCCGCCGGCTCCGAAGCTGCGGCAGCGTCCGTCGCTGGCGGCGAACCTGCCCTGGCCGAGCATGAAGTACTTGTTGGGGTGGATCAGGACGTTGACGCCGCCGGCGACGGCGACCTTGGAGCTGCCGGCGCGCAGCGACTCCACCGCCAGGTGGATCGCGGTGAGCGCGGAGGAGCAGGCGGTGTCGACGGCCGTGCTGGGGCCCTGGAAGTCGAAGAAGTAGGAGACGCGGTTGGCGATGGACCAGTAGGCGCTGTTGGCCAGGACCGGGTTGCCGCGCAGCCGTTCCTCCGCCTCGTGGAGCTGGTACTCGCCGTACATGGCGCCGACGAACACGCCGACGTCCTTGCGGTGCACCCGCTCGCCGGTGGTCACCAGGGTGTCGGGGGTGTAGCCGGCGTCGTCGAGGGCGGCCCAGCAGGCTTCGAGGAAGAGCCGGGCCTGCGGGTCGACGGTGCCGGCCTCGCGGGGCGAGATGCTGAACAGCGGTGCGTCGAAGTTCTCCACACCGTCGAGGAAGCCGCCCCATTTGGTGTAGGTGCGGTCGACGCGGGACTTGTCGGGGTCGTAGAGGGCGGCGGCGTCCCAGCGTTCGCGCGGCACTTCGGTGATGCTGTCGCGGCCGGCCAGGAGGTTGGCCCACAGTTCGTCGAGGCCGTCGGCCTCGGGGAAGCGTCCGGCGACGCCGATGATCGCGACGGCCCGCGGGTCGGCGCCGGCGCCGGGCGGGGCCGGCTCCGGGTGCTCGGCGGGTGCCGGGGGTGCGGTGTTCAGGGGGGCCGTGGAGGAGGCGGGCGGCTCGGGCGCCGGCCGGGCCACGACGGTGGCTTCGGTGGCGGTGCCGGTGGTGCCGGTGGTGCCGGTCAGTTCGGCGCAGCGCTCGGGGAACTCCTCCAGGAGGTGTTCGGCGAGTTCGGCGACCGAACGGCACTCGAAGAGCAGCGTCTTGGAGAGCCTGCCGAAGTCCTTCTCCAGCAGTTCGACGACGCGGATGGCGAGCAGCGAGTCGATGCCGAGGTCGTCGAAGGGCCGCTCGGGCCGCACGTCGCCCAGGGGGGTGCGGGTGGCCTCGGCGACGGCGGCCCGCAGCCGGTCCGTCAACGCGCCCTCCGCCGCCGTCGTGTCCGTCTGCGCCTGCGTGCCGGTGGTGGGGTCGGGGACGGCGGGCGCGGGCGGTGGGGGCGGCGTGGGCGGTGGGGTGCCCAGCAGCGGGAAGGAGGCGAGCAGGTGCTCGCGGTCGCCGTAGAGGACGACGGGTGCGGGCTCCGCCGTGTCGGGGGCGGCCGGGTCGGCGGCGAGGAGTGTTTCCAGGACGGTGAGGCCGGCGCCGGCGGGCATCGGGCGCATCCCGAGCGCGCCGAGGACCTGCTCGGCGTCGCCTGCGGTGCGCATGCCGCCCTCGGCCCAGTAGGGCCAGGCGACGGACAGCGAACGCCCGTGGCGGCTGCCGGAGGCGACGCGTCGGGCCCGTCGGGCGATCAGCTCGTCGGCGGCGGCGTTGGCGAAGGCGTAGTCCGCCTGGCCGGGGCTGCCGAGGGCGCCGGAGACGGAGGAGTAGACGACGAAGCAGTCCAGCGGCCAGTGGGCGGTGGCCGCATCCAGCGCGGCGGCCGAGGTGAGTTTCGCGGTGATCACGGCGTCGGCGTCGGCGCTGTCCTTGCGCAGGATGAACGCGTCGCGCAGCGTCCCGGCCAAGTGCACGACGCCGTGGACGGTGCCCTGGTCGTGCAGCCTCTCGGCGAGGGCGCGCACGGCGTCCGCGTCGGTGCTGTCGAGCCGGTGGTAGGTCACCGAACCGCCTGCGCGGGCCGCGCGTTCGGCCAGCCGGCCGATCTCGGCGGCGCGTTCGCCGCCGGCGGCGGAGCGGCCGGTCAAAACGATGTGCGCGCCGTAGGTGTCGGCGAGGTGACCGGCCAGCAGGGCGGCCAGGCCGCCCATGCCGTTGATCCAGTAGCGGCCGCCGCGGCGGAACGGCGGTCGGGAGGATGCCGGGACGCTCAGCGGGCGCAGCACGGTGCGGGTGAGGGTGCCGTCGCGGCCGGCGGTCAGCCGGCCGCCGTCCGGGGCCTGGGCGGCGGCGAGCACGGCGCGCCTCCAGGCGCCCGGATCGGCGCCGGAGTCGACGGCGAGGGCGGTGAGGTCGAAGCGCGGGTTCTCCCCGGTGAGCGAGCGGCCCAGCGCGGCCAGCCCGCTGCCGGTGACGGCGGCCGCGTCGTCGAGGGCGTCCACGGTGAAGGGGACCACGATCCGGGCGCCGCGCCGCGCGAGCGGGCCCAGCAGGGCGCGCAGCAGCGCCAGGACGCGCAGCGCGTCGGCGGCCGGGCGGCCGGGGGCCGGGGTCGCGGCGGCGCCCAGGGGCCAGACGATGACGGGCCGGCCGCCGTCGGGCAGCCGGGCCGCGATCTCGGCGCCGGCGGCCGCGGCGGCCTGCGCGTCGGCCGGATCGGGCAGCACCAGGTCGGCGCCCTGCAGCGGGGTGTCGCCGATGACGGCCAGCGGAGCGGGCCGGTCGTCGGTGCCGGTGGCGGGGCCGCAGGGCTCGGTGGCGGGCGCGAACAGGTGCACCCCGTCCGGCAGTTGCGCGGCTGCCGGGACCGGCGCGGTGGACGTGGTGGGTGGTGTGGTGGGGCCGGTGGGGCGCAGGGCCAGGCCGGTGAGGGTCAGGGCGGGTGTGCCGTCGGGTGCGGTCACGTCCACGTCGTACTTGCGTACCCGCCGGCCGCCGCCGGCCAGGCGTACCGGGCGGACCTGCACCCACACCTCGTGCGGCAGGTCGCCGTGCACGTGCAGCGCGTCGAGCGCGAACGGGATGAACGTCTGCCCGCCGAGGTCCTCGCGCAGCACGCAGCCGATCACGGTCTGCAGGGCGCCGTCGAGGACGTACGGCGACAGGCTCCGCCCGCCGCCCCAGCCGTCGCCGTCGCCCGTGCCGGGGGCGGCGGCGACTTTCGCCAGGGCGCCGCCGGGGCCGTGGCGCAGTTCGCGCAGTACCTGGAAGGCGGGGCCGTAGGTCACGCCGTTGTCCTCGAAGTACCGGTACAGCTCGGCCGGTTGCGCGGTGTCGGGGTACTGGGCGTGCAGGGCGGCCGTGTCGGGGCGGGTGGGTGCGTCGGTCTGCTCGGTCAGGACACGGGCCTGGGTGTGGGTGTGGTCGGAGACGATGCGGACGCTGTCGCCGTCGGTCACCGCGCGCAGCGTCACGGGGCCGGTCACCTCCACCGGGCGGTGGAAGGCGATGTCGGCGAGGCCGGTGGCCGCGGGGGTGGTGTGCCGGGCGGCGGTGAGGGCGAGGTCGAGCTGGGCGGCGGCGGGCAGCACGGGCCGGCCGGCGACCACATGGTCGGCGGCGACCGCCTCGTCGGGCCGTACGGTGCGCGCCCGGCCGGTGCCCGGCAGCGGCCAGCGGGTGCGGGCGAACGGGTAGCCGGGCAGCCGCACCCGCCGGGCGGGACGCCCCCCGGGCCCGGTGCCGGTGTGGTTGTCGGTGTGGGGGTCGGGCAGGGGTCCGTCGCCGGTGATCCAGGTGTGCAGGTCCGGGGGCGGGGTGTCGGCGGCCAGGTCCCCGCCCTCGGCCAACGCGGTGAGTTTCGTGGCGAGTTCGGCCGGCGTGGTGGCCGGCAGTGCGCACCGCACCCGGCGGTGGCTGCGTCCGGTGCGCAGGGTGTGCACGACGTCGGCGAGCGGCAGAGCGGCGACCGGTCCGGCGAGGGCGGCGGCCCAGGTGCGCAGCGCGGTCTCGGTGTGGGCGGACAGCACCGCCCACCGCACCCGGCCCTCGCCCCCGTCCTCGCCGGCCGGGGCGGGGTCGGGGGCTTGTTCGAGGACGGCGTGGGCGTTGGTGCCGCCGATACCGAAGGAGCTGACGGCGGCGCGGCGCGGCCCGTCGGGCACCGGCCAGCCGCCGTCCTGCGCGATGCGCAGGCCGCCCGCGCCGCCGAGGGCGCGGTTGGGCTCGGTGAAGGGGACCTGGCGGGGCACGGTGGCGTGTTCCAGGGCCAGGACGGCCTTGATGACGCCGGCGACGCCGGCGGCGGTGTTGAGGTGGCCGAGGACGGACTTGACCGATCCGACGGCGGCCGGGTGGGGCCGCTCGCCGCCGTAGACGCGTTCCAGGGCGGCGAATTCGACCGGGTCGCCCAGGTGGGTGCCGGTGCCGTGGGTCTCCAGGCAGCCCACCGAGTGCGGGTCGACGCCCGCGACGGCCAGCGCCTCGCGGATCACCGCCTCCTGCCCCTCGGGGGAGGGTGCGTGGTAGTCCATCTTGCGGGCGCCGTCGTTGTTGACGGCGCTGCCGCGCAGCACGGCGCGTACCGGGTCGCCCTCGCGCAGCGCGTCGGCGAGGCGGCGCAGGACGAGGGCGCCGCCTCCGTTGCCGAAGACGGTGCCGTCGGCGCTGTCGTCGAAGGGCCGGCACTCGCCGCTGGGCGAGAGGATCATGCCGGGAGCGGCGAGGTAGCCGGCCTGCGGGAAGTGCAGCGACGCGCCGGCCACCACGGCGAGGTCGCACTCCTCGGCGAGCAGGCTCTCGGCGGCCAGGTGCAGGCCGACCAGGGTGCTGGAGCAGGCGGTCTGCACGGTCATGCTCGGGCCGGTCAGGCCGAGTTTGTAGGAGATGCGGCCGGCCGCGAAGTCCTTGTCGGAGGAGGAGAAGCGGATCATTCCGGCGGCGTCGAGCTCGGTGATCGCGACCGGTGGACGCACGGGCTGGCCGACCGAGACGTAGGCGGCGGTGCGCAGCCTTGTGTCGTCGGGGGCGAAGGCGGCGTCCTCCAGGGCGTGCCAGGCCACTTCCAGCAGCAGCCGCTGCTGGGGGTCGAGCCACTCGGCGTGCTGGGCGCTGTAGCCGAAGAACTCGGCGTCGAAGGCGTCGGCGTCCTCCAGGACGGCGCCGGCCGGCACGAACGCCTCGTGCCGCACGGTCTGCGGGTCGTGGCCGAAGCCGATCAGCTCGTCGGTGCTGTAGCGGCGGATGCCGGTGCGCTGCTGCTCGAGCAGCTCCCAGAGCCGGTCGACGGAGGTGGCGGGGCCGAACCGGCAGGCCATGCCGACGACGGCGACGGCGTTCGGGTCCTGCGCGAGGTCGGGGCCGGGGGGTGGGGTCATCGTTCGTCTCCGAGTCGGAACGCGCGCCGCAGCTCACGGCGGGAGGGGCGGGCGGGCACGACCGGGTCCGGGGCGTTGCCGGGCGCCGGTTGCGGTTGCGGTTCGGGGGCGGCCGGTTGCGGTTCGCCGGCCCCGGTGGCGGCTGCGCCGTCCAGGCGGGTGGCGAGCAGGCCGGCGAGGTCGTCGACGGTGGGCCGGGCGAACAGGTCGGCCAGTTCCAGGCCGGTTGTGGGGTAGGCGTCGTCGAGCCGGGCGAACAGCCGTCCCAGCAGCAGGGAGTTCCCGCCGAGGTCGAAGAACCTCCGGTCGTGCGGTACGTCGTCGAGTTCGAGCAGCTCGGCCCACAGCTGCCCGACGTGCCGCGCGAGCGCCGCGCGTCCGGCCGCCGGTGCCGGGCCGGCCGCCGGTGCGGGAGCAGGCGCGGCCGCCGGTGCGGGCTCGGTGGGTCGAGTGGACTGGGTGGGTCGAGTGGACTGGGTGGGTTGGGGGGTGGTGTCCGCGAGGCGCAGGGCCGCCTGGCGGTCGACCTTGCGGTTGGGGGTGAGCGGGAGCTGTTCGGCTGCGACCAGGCGGTCCGGCAGCATCCACGGCGGCAGCGTCGCCGAGGCGTACTCGCGCAGTTCGCCGAGGTCGGGCAGGGCGGCGCCGGCGCGCGGTACGGCGATCGCCAGGAGCCGGGCCGAGGGGCCTTCGCCGCGCACGGCGACGACGACGCGGGCGATCGCGGGGTGGCCGGCCAGCACGGTCTCGATCTCGCCGAGTTCCATGCGGTGGCCGCGGACCTTGACCTGGCTGTCGGCCCGGCCGAGGAAGATCAGGTGCCCGTCGTCGTCGCGGCGTACGAGGTCGCCGGTGCGGAACCATCGGCCGCCGCCCTCGGGGCGCAGCGGATGGCCGGTGAAGCGTTCGGCCGTCAGCTGCGGCTGCTGCCAGTAGCCGCGGGCCACGCCAGGGCCGCCGATCCACAGTTCGCCGGGTTCGCCCGGTGCCGCTTCGCGGCGTGCCGCGGTGTCGGTGAGCAGGAGGCCGGTGGCGCCGATCGGCTCGCCGAGGTGGACGGGGCCGGTGGCGGTGACGGGTGCGAGGGTGGACCAGATGGTCGCCTCGGTGGGGCCGTAGACGTTCCACAGGCTGCCGGTGCGTTCGGCGAGCGCGGCGGCGAGGTGGGGCGGCAGGGCCTCCCCGCCGCACAGGGCGGTCAGTTGCGGACGGCCGCTCCAGCCGCCGTCCACGAGGAGCTGCCAGCCGGCGGGGGTGGCCTGCATGGCGGTGATGCGGCGTTCGGTCAGCAGCCGGCCGAGGCGGCGGGCGTCGACGACGTCGGCGCGTTCGGCGATCACGACGGTGCCGCCGCTCAGCAGCGGGAGGAACAGTTCGAGGACGGAGATGTCGAAGCACACGGTGGTGACCGCCAGCAGCCGTGCCGGTGCGTGGTCGGTGATGCCGACCGTGCGGGAGATGGCCTCCAGGGTGTGCACGACGCCTGCGTGGGTGACGCCCACGCCCTTGGGACGTCCGGTGCTGCCGGAGGTGAACATCAGGTAGGCGAGGTCGTCCGGCCGGCACTCACCCCCACCGGTCCCGGCTCCTGTCCTGGGCTCGGCGCCGTCGTCGCCGGTGGCGCAGGGGTCCACGATCCGCAGCCGCTGCGGCAGCAGCCAGGTCAGCTCGCGGTCGGCGACGGCCACCTCGCAGCCGGCGTCCTCGACGACCAGCTTCAGCCGTTCGCTCGGGTAGGAGTCGTCCAGCGGCACGTAGGGGCGTCCGCTCTTGAGGATGCCGAGCAGGACGGCGGGCAGCCGCACGGTGCGGTGCATCAGTACGGCGACGGGCGCGCCGGGCGGTGCCAGAGAGGAGACGCGGCGGGCGATGTCGTCGGACAGGGCCTCGAGTTCGGCGTAGCTGAGGCTGTCGCTGCCGTCCTCGACGGCGGTGGCCTGCCCGTGGCGGCGCACGGTGGCGTCGATGCGGGCGACGAGGGTGGACGCGGCGGGGTCGAGCAGCTCCCCCACCGTGGCGGCGCCGTGCTCCAGTTCGCCCGCCATGCGCCGCAGGTCCTCGACGAAGCCGTCGACCTGGGCGCCGTCGAGGACGGCGGTGCGGTGGTTGGCGAGGATCTCCATGCCCTCGGGGGTGTCGGTCACCTCCAGGCCGAGGTCGAAGTGGCCGCGCTGCCCGCGCCGGTACACCGGCTCCCAGTCGCCCGCCGGCCGGCCGGAGCCGGTGCGGGTCCAGTTCTGGTAGGCGAGGGTGACGGTGGGCACGGCGTCGGCGCCGCCTGCTGCCCGGCACAGGTCGACGAGGCGCGGGTAGGGCAGCCGGGCGTGGCCGAGGGCGCCGCGCACGTGCTGGTTCAGTTCGCTCAGCCAGGCGGCCACCGGCCGGCCGGGCTCCAGGTCGATGCGCAGCGGCACGGTGTTGACGAAGCAGCCGACGGCGCTGTCCTCGTCCCGGGTGGTGCGCCCGTAGGTGGGGACGGCGATCAGGAGGGAGCGGTGGCCGGTGGCCCGGGACAGGGCGGCGGCGAACGCGCCGAGCAGCACGGTGAACGGCGGTACGCCGGCGCGCTGCGCGACCGTGGCGAGGGTGCGGGAGAGGGCCGGCGGCATCCGGTACTCGCGGTGTGCTCCGGCGGCGCCGGCCTGCTCGCCGCCGCCGGGGAACAGCACGCCCTTCGCCTGCATGCCGGCGAGCCGGGAGGTCCAGTACGACTCGGCCTCCTGGCGCTCCCTGGCGGTGTGGGCGGTCTGTTCGCGGCGCAGTGACGGGGCGAACGGGGCGGCGGGCGCGGGCGTGGGACCGCCGTGGGCGCGGGCCGTGTACAGGGCGGCGATGTCCTGGCCCAGCAGTTCGGCGGAGCGGCCGTCGACGGCGAGGTGATGGGTGGTCAGCTGCAGGACGGGGCCGTGGCCTGCGTCCTGCGGCTCCCACAGCACCGCGCGCAGCAGCGGCCCGGCGGAGGTGTTCAGCCGCTGGTCGGCCTCGTCGCGGACGGCCTGCTGGAGGGTGTCCTCGGCGATGAGGCGGGGCACCAGCGGCGTCGCCGTGTCCGGTGCGGCGGGTACGAACGCAAGGACGCCGTCGCTGGGTGCGATGCGCCGGCCGAGCACCGGATGGCGCCCGAGCAGGTCGCCGACCGCGTCGTGCAGCGCCTGCCGGTCGGCGGTGGCGGGCAGTCGCCACGCCAGGCTGATGTTGTACGGGGCGTGGGGTGCGGCGGCCTGGTCGGCGGCCCACATGCCCACCAGCCGGTCGGGCAGCACCACGGCCCGCTCCCCGGCAGCCTCGCCACCCTCGTCGTTCGCGGGTGAGGCCGGGGCGGGGGTGGTGGTGGCGGTGACGGCTGCTGTCAGCTGCGGGCCGTGGTCGCGGAGCAGACGGGTGGTCAGCTCGTGCAGAGTGGCGCTGTCGAGGAGCACCGGCAGGGGGATGCGGCCCAGGTCGTCCTCGAGCATGCGGCTCAGACGCATCAGGGAGATGGAGTCGACGCCGTAGTCGGTGAGCGGGGCCTGCGGGTCGATCGTGTGGGGTGCCACGCCGACGGACTCGGCGACGCGTCCGCTCAGCCAGCGCAGAGCGGCCTGCTCGGCCCCCGCCGCCTCGGGCACGGGCGCGGGCGCGGGCGCGGGCGGGGTGGGGGTGGTGGCCGTGGGCGGCTGGGGGGTGCGGGTGGCCAGGGCGCGGTCCCACGCGTTCAGGTCGCCGGCGACCAGGGCCGTGTACGCCGTGTCGGGGCCGGTGGCCGCGGCGAGGGCGGGCCACAGGGCGGCGGTGGCGGCCCGGGTGGCGATGGGCCGCAGGCCGTAGGTCTGGTGGAGGTAGTCGAGGGTGTCGGGTTCGGGGGCCGTGCCCGCGTCGGCGAGGACGGGCCAGCCGGCGCTCAGGGTGCGGCCGGGGCGCAGGCCGCGGGCGGCCCACCGGGCGCGGTGGCGGGCGAACTGGTCGAGGAAGCCGTTGGCGAAGGCGTAGTCGCTCTGGCCCTGGTTGCCGACGAGGGCGGCGAGGGAGGAGGCGAGGAGGAAGAAGTCCAGCGGGTGGTCGGCGAGGGCGGCGTCGAGGTGGAGCGCGCCGCAGATCTTGGCGCGGCACACGTCCTTGACGGTGTCGGGGCTCTTGCCGCGCAGGAATCCGTCGCGCAGTACGCCGGCGGTGTGCACGACGCCGTGCAGCCGGATCCCCTCGGCGGCGAGCTGGTCGGTGAGGGCGGCGACCTGGGCGGGGTCTGCGGCGTCGCAGCGGTAGTAGGTGACCTGGCCGGCGTCGTGTGCGAGGCGGCGCAGGGCCTTGAGGGCGGCCTCGTCGGGTTGGGAGCGGCCGGTCAGGACGAGCCGTGCGCCCGGGGCGCGGGTCAGGATGTCGGCGGCGATGTGCCGGCCCAGGCCGCCGAGTCCGCCGGTGATCAGATAACTGCCGTCCGGCCGCAGGACCGTGTCCCCCACGCTGCCGACCGGGCCGCCCGGGCCGGCGGTGCTGTGCGTGCTGTCGGGTGCGGGGGTGCGGGTGAGGTGGGCGGTGCGGCGCAGCGGGGCGGCCTCGTGCTCGCCGGTGGCAGGGGCGGGGCCCAGGCGGGTCCAGTCCCCGTCGTCGGCGAGCGCCTCGGCCTCCAGGGCGCGGGCGGCGGCTGCCGGGTGGGCCGTGGCCCAGGCGGCGTCGAGCGTGGTCAGGCGCAGGGTGAAGCGGCCGGTCTCCCCCGCGATGGTGCGCGTGAGGCTGTGCAGGGCGCGGACCGTGGGGGTGATCTCGCCGTCCGGGCCGGTGCGGGTCACCAGCAGGATGCGGGTGCCGTCCAGGGCGCGGCTGCGTATCAGGGTGCGCAGCAGGGTGAACAGCGCGGTGAGGGTGGTGTCGGTGAAGTCGGCCCAGGCGGCGGGGATCTGTTCGGGCCGCAGCGGGCCGGTGCCGAGCCCGCCGCCGCCGGCGGGGTCGGTGAGGTGGGTGAGGTCGAGCAGGACGGTGGCCGGGGTGCCGGTGCGTGCGGCGGTCCGTTCCAGCTGGTCCTCGTCGAGGGCGGGGGTGGTGTGCAGGATGGCGGCGGGGGTGCGGGTGTGGTGGGCGAGGGTGCCGGTGTGGTCGCCGATCACCCACAGCGGGCCGTCGGCTGCACGGCGGGTGTCGTCGCCGAGGGGGGTGGTGTGCCAGCCGAGCCGGTAGCCGGCCAGGGGCACGGCCGCCGGGGCGGGGGGCACGGTGGGCGGTGCGGGCTCGGGCCGCGCCGCGGAAGTGGGGGCGGTGGCGGTGTCGGGGGTGGTGGTGTCCACGCGGATGCGGAAACCGTCGATCTCGGCGAGGACTTCGCCGCTGTCGGGGTCGATCAGGCGCAGGTCGAAGACGTGGATGCCGGCGGTGTCGTCGCGCCGCACGCGGCGGGCGTGGACAAAGGCGCCGGAGCCGGCGGGCTCGTGGACGGCCAGCCGGTCCACCGCCAGCGGCCGCAGCCGGCGCGGCGTGCCGGCCTCGGTGAGCAGCAGGTGGGCGGCGCTCTGGCAGGCGCCGTCGAGGAGGGCGGGGTGCAGCACATGGCGGCCGTCGGGGTTCTCGCCGTCGGGCAGCCGTAGTTCGGCGGTGGCTTCCTCGCCGCGGGCGGTGGCCCGCAGCACGGTGCGATACAGCGGCCCGTAGGTGAATCCGTGGGCGGCGAAGGCCTGGTAGAAGGCGTCGGGGTCGTCGGCGGCGAGGTGGGCGTCGAGGTCGGCGGGCCGGTAGACGAGGTGGGGCCGCAGCGGGCCGGTGGCGTCGGCGAGGGGGGTGGGCCGGGTGCGGCCCTGGGCGACGGTGGCGCCGGCGACGGTGGTGGTGAAGCGGCGGGAGCCGTCCGGGTCGGGTTCGGCGAGGTCGGCGGTGACGGTCATCGGCAGCCCGGTGGCGGGCTGCGGCCACAGCAGGTCGCAGATCTCGGTGTGGTAGGGGTTCTCGCCGGCGGCGAGCAGCGCTTCGTGGACGAGTTCGGGGTGGAACGCGCCGGGCAGCAGCATCTGCTCGTCGACGATGTGGTCGGCGACCCAGCGGGACGCGCCGCCCAGACGGGCGGTGACGGTGCGGGCGGCGGGCCTGCGGACGGTGTCGGTGAGCGGCATCCGCGAGCGCTGCTCCGGCCCCTGCAGGCCGGTGGCCGGCGGCAGGCAGCTTTGGCGGGCGAAGGGCGTCGTCGGCAGCGGGACCCGCCGGGCCGGTGCGGCCGGCGCCCGGTAGGTGGCGTCGGTGACCCAGGCGCGGGCGCCGCCGTCCGCGCCGTCGCCTTCCCCGCTGTCGCCGTCTTCGGTGGTGTCGGTGGTGGTCAGGGCGGGGTGGGCGGTGTCCTGGGCCAGGGCGCGCAGCGCGGCGTGCAGTTCGGCGTGGTCGTGGGCGAGGACGGCGGCCCGGTGCGGCCCGTGGTCGCGGCCGGTGTGCAGGGTGTGGGCGATGTCGGCGAGGGTCGCGGTCGAGGCGTCGGCGGCGTCGGCGAGACGGCCGGCGAAGGTGCGCAGCCGGGCCGGGTCGGGCGCAGCGAGCGGCACCAGCACGGGCTGGCGTGCCCGGTCCCGCGGCGCCGGCGCGGGGGTGCGGTATTCCTCCAGCAGGACGTGGGCGCCTGCGCCGCCGGCGCCGAAGGAGCTGACGGCGGCGCGGCGCAGGCGTTCGCCCGTCCACGGCTGCGCGGCTCGCTGGATGTGCAGCGGTGTGCCGTCCAGGGCCAGTTTCGGGTTGAGCTGCTCGGCGTGCAGGGTGGGCACCAGACGGCCGTGGCGCAGCTGGAGGATCGCCTTGGTCAGTCCGGCGATGCCCGCGGACGCCTCGCCGTGGCCGATGTTCGACTTGACCGACCCGATGCGCAGCGGCTCGTCCGCGGTCGCCTGGCCGAAGACGAGGGACAGGGCGCGCAGTTCGA
Source organism: Streptomyces sp. NPDC027962 (assembly GCF_055566095.1). NCBI lineage: Bacteria > Bacillati > Actinomycetota > Actinomycetes > Kitasatosporales > Streptomycetaceae > Streptomyces > Streptomyces sp. NPDC027962. Next base: position 34,352 of record NZ_JBVHTA010000026.1, on the reverse strand, counting down.
TGGGGTCGCCGAGTTCGGTGCCGGTGCCGTGGGCCTCCACGTAGCCGACGCTCGCGGGTTCGATGCCCGCGTGCTCGAGGGTTGTTGCGATGAGGGCGGCCTGGGCGCGCGGGTTGGGGACGGTGTAGCCGCCGGTGCCGCCGCCGTGGTTGAGGCCGGTGCCGCGGATGACCGCGTACACGGTGTCGCCGTCGGCCTCGGCGCGGTCCAGGCGTTTGAGGACGACGGCGCCGGCGCCTTCTCCGGGGACGAAGCCGTCGCCGCCGGCGCCGAAGGCGCGGGTGCGGTCACCGCGTGAGGGCATGCCGAGCGCGCACAGGCCGGTGAACCGGTCGGGGTGCAGGTAGAGGTTGACTCCCCCGGCCAGGGCGAGGTCGGCCTCGCCGTCGCGCAGCGCGCGGCAGGCCAGGTGCAGCGCGGTCAGCGAGGAGGAGCACATGGTGTCGACGCTCAGGCTCGGGCCGCTGAGGTCGAAGGCGTGGGAGACGCGGTTGGCGACGGACGCGGCGGCGGTGACCGCGTACTCGGGGTTGTCGGCGCCGGCGGCGTGGGCGTCGCGCTGGGCGAGCAGATGGCTGTTGGCGGTGACGCCGGCGAACACGCCCACCCGCGGGCCGCCGTGCCGGCCGCTGAGGGTGTGGCGGGCGTAGCCGGCGTTCTCGAACGCCTCGCGGGCCACTTCCAGGAACAGCCGCTCCTGCGGGTCCATCAGGGCCGCGTCGCGGGGGGTGATGCGAAACAGTGCGGCGTCGAAGGAGTCGATGTCGTCGAGGAAGCATCCGTAGCGGGCGTAGCCGCCGCCGAGCGTGCGGGCGGTGCGCCAGTCCCAGCGTTCGGCGGGCACTTCGCGCACCGGGGTGCGGCCCGAGCTCAGCAGCTCCCAGAAGGCGTCGAGGTCGCGGGCGCCCGGGTAGCGGCCGGCGAGCCCGACGACGGCGACCGCCGGGGCGGGGGCGGGGGCGTCGGCCCGGGGCGCGGCGGCCGGGGCGGCGGCACGGCTCGCCGCCGGCACCACGGCCGCGACGGCCGGGACAGCCGGTGCGGGGTGCACGTCCGGTACGGCGGCGGGTGCGGCCGGGGCGGCGGGTGCGAAGTGGCGGGCCAGGGCGCGGGGGGTGGGGTGTTCGAAGATCAGGGTGGCGGGCACGGGCCGGCCGGGGAACAGGGCGCGCAGCCGCTGTGAGAGCTCCTCGTGGAGCAGCGAGTCGACGCCCAGAGCGGGGAAGTCGGTGTCCGCATCCAGCAACCGCGGCTCCTGGGAGGTGAGTTCGGCGACCAGTGCCACCAGCCGTGCGACGCCGCTCTCGTCCTCGCTCTGGTCCTCGTGCGGTGTGTCCTGCTCGGCGGGTCCGGCGGGGCGGGGCGCCGAGCCCGCGGGGACAGGAAGGGGTGCGGTGGGGGCGGGGCGGTGGGCGAGCATGCGGGCGAGGTCGTCGACCGTACGGTGCTCGAACAGGGCGGTCGCGCTCACCGGGCCGTGGCGGCGGGAGACGGCCTCGATGAGTTCCATGTTGAGCAGCGAGTCGATGCCCAGTTCCTGCCAGGGCAGATAGCCGGGCACGTCGGCCGCCGGGTCGCCGAGCAGGTCGCGCACGATGTGGCGCAGCCCCTCGGCGATCTCCTCGACGTCCTCGGCGGTGCTGTGCGCGGCGCCGTCCGCCCGGGTCCCGGCCGGGGCCAGGGCGGGGGTGGGGGTGGGGGTGGTGGGGCGGCAGGTGAGCAGGGCGACGCAGCCGGGCGCGTCGCGCAGGTGGCCGGTGCCGGTCAGGCTCCAGCCGCACGACTGCAGCAGGGTGCGCCAGCGTGCCACGTCGAGCAGCGGGCCGTGCGGCATGCGCCGGTCGGTGTCGACGTAGCGCCACCAGCCGTCGGTGAGGCCGAAGGTGAGGGTGTAGACGGCGGCGGGGGCGACCATCTCGACGAGCAGCAGGGTCCCGCCGTCGGCCAGGAGGGTGTCGATGTGGGCGAGGGTGCGGGACAGGTCGCGGGTGGCGTGCAGCACGTTGCTGGCCACGACCAGGTCGAAGGAGCCGGCGGCCAGGCCCTGGGTCTGGGGGTTCTTCTCGATGTCCAGCAGCCGGGGGGTGACGCGGTCGCCGAAGCGGCGCCGGCCGTGCTGGAGGAAGGCGGGCGAGAGGTCGGTGTAGACGTAGTCGAAGGCGGCGACGGAGCGGGCGTCGAGCGCGGTGAGCGCCGCCGCGGTGGTGCCGCCCACGCCCGCGCCGATCTCCAGGATGCGGGCCGGGGCGGCGGTGCGGGCGGCGGCGTCGGCCAGGGCGCGGGCGGCGGCGGTGTTGACCGGGTCGAAGAGCTGGTTGCCGCTGTAGACGGTGCTCACGCCGCCGAGGTCGCCGCCGGGGAACAGGACGGCGGTGGCGGGCACTTCGCCGCGCAGCACGGGCCCGTAGGACGCCAGGGCCCGGTCCAGGAGCGTGAGGTGGCCGGCCAGGTCGGGGTGGTCGGCGAGCAGGTGTGCGCGGGTGCGGGCGAGTTCGGCCGCGTGGGGCACGGGCCGGCCCAGGCGGTGGTGCTCGGTGAGGAGTTCGACGACCGCGGCGAGCAGCAGTCGGTGTTCGGGGACCGCGTCCAGGAGCTGGGCGGCGCTGTGGGCGGTGGTGGCGGGGCGGGCGGCGAGCTGCGGGGCCAGGCCCAGTTCGCTCATCGTGAGGGCGAGCGCGGCGCGGGCGTAGTCCTCGAGCCGGTGCGCGGCGTCGTCGGCCGCGACCGCGACCGTGCCCGTGGCCGCGGCGGTGGCGGTGGTCGCGACCGTGGCGGTCGGCGTCGCCGTGTCCGTGGCCGTGTCCGTGGGCGTGGGCGTGGGCGTGGGCGCTTGTGTGACGGGGGGCCGGGTGAGGGGGCGCAGCGGTTCGGGGTCGCCGCTGACGGCGACCAGCTGGGGTCGGTTGCCGGACATGCCCGCTTCCAAGGCGGCCACACCCCTTTCCGGGACGAAGTCGGTCAGGCCGGGGTACTCGCGGGTGACGTGGGCGCTGTAGCGGCGGGCGAGCCCGGTGTCGCGCCACAGGCCCCAGTCGAAGGCGCGCACCGTCGGACGCGCCCCACCACCGTCTGTGTCGGTGTGGGCGGCGGCGTAGTGGTCGAGGAAGGCGTTGGCGGCGGAGTAGTTGAGGCCGCCGGTGCTGCCGAAGAGGCCGGCGACGGAGGAGAACAGGACGAGCGCGGCGGGCCGTGCGCCCGGGGCGGCGGCGGCGTTGGCGCGCAGGGCGCGGGCGAGGTGGATGACGGCGCTGACCTTGGTCGCCAGGACCTGCTCGAGGTCGTCGGGGGTCAGTTCGTGCAGGGGGGCGGCGCTGACGGAGCCGATGCTGTGAACAATGCCGTCGAGGCGGCCGTAGAGGTCCTGGCAGTCGGCGAGGACGCGTTCGACGTCGGCGGGGCGGGTGATGTCGGCGCTGCGGTAGTGGGCGCGGGCTCCCAGCAAGGCGAGCTCGGCCAGCAGGGCGCGGGTGTGGTCGCCGGCCGGGGAGCGTCCGACGAGCAGCAGGTTCGCGCTGTGGCGGGCGGCGAGATGGCGGGCGACGGCCGCCCCGATGCCGCCGGTGCCGCCGAACAGGACGTAGCTGCCGCCGTGGGTGAACCCGCTCCCCTGTGCGGCGTCGGCGGGGGCGGGGAGTTCGGTGTAGACCTGGCGCAGACGCCGGCCGGCGCGCAGGGCGGTCAGCGGGACGGCCTGGGCGCACGGTTCGCGCAGGGCGGCGGCGATGTCGTCGGCCGTGGCGGCGGTGTCCAGGTCGACGGCCGCGCAGGTCATCGCGCCGGCCTCGCGCGGCAGGGTGCGTACGGCTCCCAGCAGGGCGCCCTGCAGCGCGGCACCCGGGGTGGGGCCGGCGCCGGTCTCGGGGGCTGCCTCTGGAGCGGCGAGGCGGGTGGTGAGGAGGGTGATGCGGGCCGGTCGGCCGTCGGCGGCCAGGGTCCGGCCCACGGTCAGCAGCGACTCGAGCCAGCCGCGCAGGGTCTCGGTGCCGGCCCGGTCCTCGCTCCAGCCGGAGCCGTCGACGAGGAGCGCGACATGCAGTTCGGGGATGTCGCCGAGGCTGTGCACCGCCCGGGCGAAGGCGAGCGCGTCGAGCCGGCCGTCGTGCAGGGCGCAGCGCACACCGCCGGCCGCTTTGATGTCGACGGCGTCGGCGAGGCGGCTGCTGGTGCGGTCGTGGACGACGACGAGGGCGCCGTGCGGGGCGGGGTCGTGGCGGGCGGGCGGCTCGGGCATCCACTGCGGTGCCAGCATCCGCAGCGCGGACCCGTCGTGTCCGGCGCCCTCGGGGGCCTTGGTGGCGGTCGGGTGGGGGGTGTCCCATTCGGGGACCAGGATGCGCAGGGAGGCGACGGCGTCCGCGGCGGCCTGCTCGTCGTCGGCGGCCGGCAGGGCGGTGGCCGGACGGGCGGTGGCCGGACGGGCGGGGGCGGGCGGGGGTGTCTCCAGGGGGGCGGTCCGGTGCAGCCGGAGTCCGTTGACCCGCAGGACGGGGGCGCCGTCGGGGCCGGTCGCCTCCAGGTCGAGGACCGTGTGGGCCGGGCCGCCGCTGATGCGGTGGACGGCCAGTTGCGCGGCCTCGGGCACCTGCCCGCTCCACTCGATGTGGTCCGCGGCGGCTGCCACGAGGGGCCGGCCGCCGTCCAGCAGGGCGCAGGAGGCCTGCAGTGCGGCGTCCAGCCAGGCCACCCGCCGGGTGCGCGGATCGTCGGCGGCCGGGGCGGTGAGGGTGGCGGTGACGCGCTGCCCGTGCCGGCGCACCTGGTGCAGCACCCGGTAGACGGGGCCCACCTGAACGCCGTTGCGCGCCAAAGCCTCATCCGGGTCGATCTCTTGAACCGGTGCGCCGTGCGCATCGACGGCACGCGGCGCGGCGGCGGGCGTGGTGGCCACGGTGGCGCGGGCGCAGATCACGCCGTCGTGCAGCACGCTCACCCGCACCCCGCCCGCACCGCCTGCGTCGCTGCCGGCGTCGGTGTGGCGGGTCAGGTGCACGGGCCGGCCGGCCGGTACGGCGACGGGCCGCAGCAGGCGCAGCCGGCTCAGGGCGACGGGTCCGCCGTCGGCGAGCGTCTCGACGAGGGCCGCGCCGGGCAGCACGGCGCGGCCGGCGACGGTGTGCCGGGCCAGCGGGTGTGCGGCGTCCAGGGTGAAGCCCGGCCCGGCGGGTCCGGCGGGTCCGGCGGGTCCGGCGGGTCCGGCGGGCAGCCAGTAGGACTGCCGCTCGAAGGGGTAGGGCACCAGCGGGACCCGGCGTGGCGGGGGTCCGCCGGGCCACAGGGCGGTCCAGTCGGCGGTTCTCAGGGCGGCGCCGGTGAGCCAGTCGCGAAGCCGTTGCGCGGCGGGCACTCCGGCGGGCTGTCCGACACGCTGGGGGTGGTGGCCCGAGGCGGCGAAGTCGGCGGCCTGGCGGGCGAGTTCGTTCAGGTCGGTGACGGTGAACAGGGCGCGGTGGGCGAGGTGGCGGCGTCCGGTCTGCAGGGTCCAGGCCAGGGCGTCGAGCGGCGGGGCGTCCGGGCCGGCGGCGAGGCGGGCGATGGAGCCGGCGAGGCGGGCAAGGGCGGTGGGTGTGGCGGCCGACAGCGGCACGGTCACCGGGGCTGCGGGGTCGGTGGTGCGCGGCTGCGGGAGGGTGGCTGCGGGTGCTTCCTGCAGGATCACGTGCGCGTTGCTGCCGCCGAATCCGAACGCGCTCACCGCCGCCCGGCGCGGCGGGCCGCCGGGCCGGGACGGCCAGGGCACCGGGTGGGCGGCGACGGCCAGCGGGCTGCCCTGAAGGTCGATGTGGGGGTTGAGGCGGCTGAAGCCGGGGGTGGCGGGGATGAGGCCGTGGCGCAGCGCCTGGACGGCCTTGACCAGGCCGGCCAGTCCCGAAGCGCCTTCGAGGTGGCCGATGTTGGCCTTGGCCGAGCCGACCCACAGACGGCCCTCGGGTCCGGCGGCCGTCTCGGGCATGCCGTGCGGGTCCTGCATGAGCGCCTCGCGTACGGCGTCGAGTTCGATCGGGTCGCCCAGCGGGGTGCCGGTGCCGTGTGCTTCGAGGAAGCCGAGGTCGGCGGCGTGCAGGGCGGCGCTGCGCAGGGCGGTGCGGATCAGGGCGCTCTGGGCCTTGGGGTTGGGGGCGGTCAGGGCGGCGGCCCGGCCGCCGTGGTTGACGGCGCCGGCGCGGATGACGGCCAGGACGGGGTCGCCGTCGGCGACGGCGCGGCGCAGGGATTTCAGCACGACCCAGCCGGCGCCCTCGCCTCGGACGAAGCCGTCGGCGTCCTGGTCGAAGACCTTGCTGGTGCCGTGCGGGGAGAGCATGCCGGCGGCGCGGTAGGCGCGGGCGTTGAAGCCGTTGCTGAGCAGGTTCGCGGCGCCTGCCAGGGCGATGTCGCAGGTGCCGGCGCGGATGGCGGCCTCGGCCAGGTTCAGCGCGGTCAGGGCGCCGGAGCAGGCGGTGTCGACGGTGATGCTGGGGCCGGTGAAGTCGTAGAGGTGGGAGATGCGGTTGGCGAGGAAGGCGGGGAACGTGCCGGTGGTGGCGTAGCCGTCGGCGGCCGTATCCCGCTCGACGAGCTGCTCGCGGTAGTCGTAGCTGCAGGCGGCGGCAAAGACGCCGACGCCGGTTCCGGCGAGGTCGTCGGGGCTGAGGCCGGCGTGCTCGAGCGCGTGCCAGCTCAGTTCGAGCAGGGCCCGCTGCTGCGGGTCCATGGAGGCGGCCTGACGGGGTGTCACGTCGAAGAACGTGGCGTCGAACAGGTCGGTGCCCTCCAGCAGCGCGGCCCGCAGCCCCTCGGGTACCGGGCCGGCGAGCCGGCCGGGCGGCACGTCCAGGATCCGGCACTCGCCCTCGGCGAGCAGCGACCAGAAGGCGTCGACGTCGTCGGCGCCGGGCACGCGTACGGCCATCCCGATGACGGCGACATCGCCGCCGTGGTCGCCGTGGTCGCCGGCCGGCGGGGGGCCGGCCGGGGCGGGCTGTGCGGGGGCGGGCTGTGCGGGGGCGGGCTGTGCGGGGGCGGGCTGTGCGGGGGCGGGCTGTGCGGTCGGGGCGCTGGGCAGGACGCCGGCCAGGGCGCGCAGGGTGGGGTGGTGCCAGACGGCCGTGGCGGGCAGGTCGGTGCCGAAGGCGGTGCGCACCTCGCGGACCAGGCGCAGGGCGCGTGCGGAGTCCAGGCCCTGTTCGCCCAGCGGGCGTTCGGTATCGACGCGGTGGCCCAGGACGTCGGAGGCGAGGTCGGTCAGCCGGGCGAGGGTGTCCTGCCCGGCCGGCAGCGCGGCGGCGGCCGGGGCCTCGGTGGTGGTGTGGGGGGTGGGGCCGGCCGCCGTGCGGAGCGCGTCGTTCAGGGCGTCGAGGTAGGCGGCTGCGTCGCGTCCGTTGAGGACGGTGTGGTCGAAGGCGAGGACCATGCGGCGTACGGGGGTGGTGCCGGTGTTCTCGAGGGAGCCGAGGAACAAGGTGGCCACGGCGGGCGGTACGACGACGGGCACGGCGAGGGTCGCGCCCGTGTCGCCGAGGTGGGACAGGTTCAGGGTGACGCGCGAGTCGGCCTGGGAGGTTCCGGCGAGGGCGTGTTCGACGGCGTGGGCGTACCGTGCGTCGAACGCGGCGGCGTCGAGGGTGTCGGCGTCGCGTACCACGGCGGTGGTCAGGTCGCCGTCGTCGGTGGCGCAGGCGATGCCGAGGTCGACGTGCTCGTACACGCGCAGCCGGTTCTCGTCCAGGCGGCGTGAGCGCAGTGCGGGGGCGGCGTGGGCGGTGTGTGCGGCGATGCGGGCGAAGGCCTGGAAGACGGTGGCGAACCCGGCGCCCTGGTGGGCGCGGCGGGCTCCCTCCAGTACGTCCTCGGCGACGACGGCGGCCACGGCGGCCGGCACGACCGCGTCCCGTGCCGTGCGCAGTGCCCGGTTCAGTTCCCGCTGCCGCGGCGACTGCTCGATGTCGGTGTGGTCGGCACCCCGCGCGGGCGCGGGCGGCGCGGTGTGCTCCTCGGGCCGGTCGGGCGCCGGCGCGGCGGCCGGCCCGGGCGCCCCGTCTTCAGCCACTGCTGCCGGGCCGGTGTCGGCGTCGGCTGCTTCGGCGGCGGCGGTGGTGGCGGTGGCGGTGGCGAGGTGGTGTTCGAGGTCGGCGGGCATGAGGCTGGTGCCGGCGGCGGGGATGGTGGGCAGGGTGGCTTCGTCGATGCCCAGGCGGCGGGCGTGGGCGCGGGTGCGTGGCGGGATGCGGCGTGTGGTGGTGGGCCGGTGGCTCGGGGGGCCGTGGACGGAGGCGCCGGCGGCCGGTTCGCTTCCGGTCGCGGGTTGGGTGGTGGTTGCGGGTCCGGTGGTGGGGGTGATGCGGGCGACGGGGCCGCCGATGGGGACGGTGTCGCCTTCGGCGACGAGCCAGGCGTCGAGGGTGCCGGCGGTCGGGGACTCGATCTCGACGGCGGCCTTGTCGTGTTCCATCTCGTAGACGACCTCGTCCTTGGCGACGGTGTCGCCCACCTGCTTGAGGAGCCGGACGATGCGCACCTCGACGATGCCCTCGCCCAGGCGCGGGACGGACAGCACGGACTGGGTGGTCAACTGCGTTTCCTTCGTCATGCGTCAGGCCAACGTGGAGCGGACGGCGGCGACCACGTCGTCGGCGGCGGGCAGTACCGCGCGTTCGAGGTCGGGGTGGAAGGGGACGTGCACGTCGTCGCGGGTCACCAGGCGCGGCGGGGCGAGCAGGGAGTAGAAGTCGTCGTCCGCGCACAGCAGTTCGCTGATGAGGCCGGCGCCGTAGCTGCTGGTGCGGTTGTCCTCCTGGACGACGACGAGGCGCCCGGTGCGGTGCAGGGAGGCGGCGACGGCGGCGCGGTCGAGGGGGACGAGCCAGCGCAGGTCGATGATGTCGGTTTCGATGCCGTCGGCGGCGAGGGCGCGGGCGGCGTCGGTGGCGAGTTCGGTGCCGTTGCCCCAGGTGACGACGGTGACGTCGGTGCCCTGGCGCAGGGTGCGGGCGCCGTGGGCGGGGGCGGGGTGGTCGGCGGGCTCGCGGCGGCGGCGCATGAGGTGTTTGGGCAGCAGGATCAGGGTGGGGTCCTCTGCGGTGAAGGAGGCGAGGAAGGCGGCTTCGGTGTCCTCGGGGGTGGAGGGGACGACGACGTGCAGGCCGGGCAGGTGGGTGAAGAGGCTTTCGTTGCTCTGGCTGTGCCAGATCCCGCCGCCGGGCAGGTAGCCGCCCCAGGGGGCGTAGATGACGACGGGGCACTGCCAGGCGGAGGCGGTGCGCCAGCGCAGGGTGGTCAGCTGGGCGGCGATCTGGTTCCAGGCGGGGCCGGCGAAGTCGACGAACTGCAGCTCCACGACGGGCCGCATGCCGGCGGCGGCCAGTCCGACGGCGGCGCCGACGATGGTGGCCTCGGCGAGCGGCGCGTTGGTCATACGGGACCCGGCGGCCTTGCCGAGGCCCTTGGTGAAGCCGAACACGCCGCCCTTGGGGTCGTCGATGTCCTCGCCGAACAGGACGAGTTCGCGGTGGCGGGCAAGGCCCGTGGCAAGGGCGCGGTTGACGGCGGCGACCATGGTGCCGCCGCACGGCTCGGTGTGCGGCGCGTTGGTCTGTGTGGTGGCGGGGCGGGAGGCGAAGAGGTGGTCGGTGATCCGTGCGGGGTCGGCGGCCGTTTCGGTGGCGACCCGGTCGTAGATGTCCTCGATCTCGCCGGCCAGGCGGGTGCGGGTGCGCTCGAGCGTCTCGGCGTCCAGGAGGCCTTCGGCGGTGAGCTTGGCCGCGAACAGGTCGATGGGGTCGCGCATCCGGGCGATGTCCTGCTCGCTGCGGTAGACGCGGTGGTCGTCGGAGGAGGTGTGCGACTCCAGGCGGTCCAGCCGGCACCACAGCACAACGGGCCCCTGCCCGGCGCGCACCGTGTGAAGGGCGGCGGCGGAGGCGGTGTGGACGGCGTCGGGGTCGGCGCCGTCGACGCTGTGGGTGCGTTCGGGCGGCAGCAGGCCCAGCGCGTGGGGCGACATGGAGCCGGTGGGGGTGGAGATGCCGTAGCCGTTGTCGCTGACGAGGAAGACGACGGGCAGGTTCCGCTCGACGGCGAAGGCGAGGGCTTCGAAGAACTCGCCCTGCCGCGTGGAGGCGTCGCCGATGGAGCAGACGACCACCTGGCTGCGGCCGCGCAGTTGCGCGGCCCAGGCGGCGCCGACGGCGGGCAGGCACTGGCTGCCGGTGGGGCTGGCGACGGAGAAGACGTTGCCGGGCCGGTGGCCGAAATGGGCGCTCATATTGCGGCCGGCGGAGTGGGACTTCTCCTTGGCCATGAGATCTCTCGCCTGTGCTTCCGCGTCCATTCCGCGGGCCAGCATCAGCGCCCGGTCGCGGTAGTGGGGGAATATCAGGTCGTCGGCGTCGAGCAGTTCGCACAGGGCGGCCAGCGCCTCGTGCCCGGCGGAGGAAATGTGGAACCAGGCCTCGCCCTGGCGCAGCACGATGCCCGATCTGCGGTCGCATTCGCGGGAGAGCAGCATGAGTTCGAGGAATGCGGTCCGCCGCTGTTCGGGTATGCCGGATATCCCGGTTTCCTTCGTCCGCTTCGTCACGAACGAATCGTGCCGGAGTGCGCCCGCCGCGGGCATCGCCCCCAATAGCCAATGTCGCGGGGGGCGTTGGCGCGCCGCGCGGGGTGTTTCACCTTCGGCGGCTACGGAGAAAGAGTGACTTCCCCCCTCCCGGGAGGGAGAACCCGCGCGACGGGCCTGGCTCCCCGGACGGGGCTGAAACCGCTCAGTTGGACCTGGCCGCTGCCGGGCGTTCCTCTGCGATGCTGGAGGCCGATGGGAAGGGGCCGCAGCAATGCAGTGGAAGATCCACGGGGAACGTCCGATCTAACGGGGCCAGCCCGCACTGGCCCGACACGGGCGGCGCAATCGGTGTCTACAATCACCGGCGGTACGCGCACTACGGCACCGAGCGGTTCGTGGACCTGGCCCGCCAGCTCAGCGACTCCGGCACCGTGCGGCTGCGGGTCATGGACCTGTTCGGACAATCAATTCGGTCCCAGAATGCCACTACCGCCGATGGTGAGCGTCGTCACGGGCGTTGGCTCTCCTCGTGCTTTCCGTCGTACAGGATCGCCGCCCTGGCTGCCCAGGCCAGGATGCTCTGCCCGCGCATGGACAACCCGAGCCGGTTCCAGTGGAAGATCACGTGGTAGCTGAGCACTTGTCGCAGCCCGCGATCCAGTGTTCCGTCCTGGACGGCTTGGGCGAGTGTCTGGCCGGTGTTGCGGAAGGTGGCGGCCCACTCGGCGACGGGTTCCAGCGGACCCCCGGAGCCCAGCAGGGCGTCGCTGTCGGCGAGAAGCAGGGGGCGGATCTCCTGGGCTCGGGCGTTGAGCCGTTCCACCGGAACGTCGCTGACGGCCGAGCGGTGTTCCGTCGTGATGACGCGGTCCCAGACATCGCCCTGCTCGTACCACTCCAGCCGGGCGGCGCGCATCATGATCGTGCACAGGAGGACGGACAGCTCTCTGGGCCCCACAGTGAGGCCGCCGCGCCGGCGCAACTGTTGGGTCTCTCGGCTGTCGGTGACGAACAGGGCGTGCGCGGCCGTCATGCTGGTCTTCCCGCCGAACGCCGGAGTCTCCGGTTCGTAGATGCCGGGCCACCAGCGTTGAAGGTGACCTTTGGAGACGAGGCGGTCGAGGGCGTCTCCAAAGGTCACCTTGACGCCGCCCGCGGGATGGATCCGGAGGCGCAGACGCCAGCATGGGTGCTTTCTGGTGTACCACCAGCCCTCGATCGCGCCGGCGGTCTCCGCTTCGCGCAGGATGGGCAGGACGTGCGTGGTGAAGACGGTGTCGGCGTTCGGCCAGTCGGTGAAGTGGAGGTACGTCTGCCACCAGTTGGTAGTGGCCGCTTGGCGGGCCAGCGCTTCCCGGCCGGCTTGGTCGTAGACCGCGACCGCGTCGGAGAGGACCACGGGGTCCATCCGGTATTGCTGTGCTGCGTCGGCGAGCGGCAGGCCGGTCAGGACGGCGAGGACTGCGTGCTGCGTAGGGCTCGGCTCGGTTGCCTGAGTCAGTTGATCAGGAGACATGCGTCCCATCCAGTGCTCGGCGCCTGCTGCGAGGCGAAGGTGGTGAGGGCGAGCGCGGTGCCAGCGGTGCCGTTGATCAGGCCGGAAGCCGATGAGGAGCTGAGCTGGTCGGGTGCGGTGAGGGCTTCACCAAGGCGTTCCGGGAGGGTGTGCAGCCGCGGGTCGAGCGCGACTTCGGCTGCGCGGTGAGCGGTCTGATAGATGCCCGCCCATCCGTGGCAGAGGCCGTTGTCCGTGACCAGGGCGAGTTGCGCGGGATCGGACAAGGCCCGGTACAGGGCGTCCTCGTAGAACTTCTGGAGCGTGGGTGAGCGCAGGGCGATCCCGGCGAGCTGGCCTGCCCGTGCGATGCCTGTCGTGCCGTAGCACCAGCTCGGACGGGCGGGGGCGTCGTGGTGGGGCCGTCGGCGGTCGAGATCGCGCCGCGAGATGTGCTCGGGCCACCACGGGCTGGAATCACCGTGCTGGCACCAGGCGTCGAGGTGGGCGCAGATGGTGAACATGGCGTCCTGGTGGCCAAGGACGGTGATTCCGCGCCGCAGGGCCTGGGCCAGGAGGAGAAGCGGGCCAGTGATGCCGTGCGCGGCGCCGAAGTTGCCGTGCCCGCCGGGGAAGTGGGGGGACTCGCCGCGCGCCGGGTCGTGGCGGACCCACCAGCCGGGAAGACTGCGCCCGTCAGCGGCGAGTGGCTGGGTCAGGGCGACGACGTACCGCAGGATCCTCTCCAGCGCTGGGCTCTCGGGCTCGGTGCGCAGGAGGTAGGCACCGATACCCGTGAGGCCGTAGAAGAGGTCGTACTCCGCAAAGGTCGGCAGGTCTCCCCTGTCGATGCGGGCGAGCGCGGCGTCCACGCGGCGGTTGGCGAGGGCGGTGACGTGCTGGTGCAGGATCGTGCGCGCGGAGGCGTACAGATGCTGGTAGGCGGGAGGGACGGCGGTGAGGACGAAGCCGACGGCCGGGGCGCCGAGGAACAGGCCAGTCTGGTCGGCCACGCTGATGGGCCCGGAGGCCGCGCTTGTGATCCATCGGTGGGCGGAGCGCCAGGAGCTGCCGTACCGGCTGGCCGTCTCGATGTGCAGCAGGCTGATTCCGGCGGCGCCGTCGGCGAGTGACTGCACCGCCCAGGGCTCATCCGGGGACGGTGGCAGGGGTTCCGCCAGATGGGCGGTGTACTGCTGCAGGGTCGTCGCGGCGGTGGCGGCCAGCGTGGTCATCGGGCCGCCATCCGGTGCTGTAGGGCCGCCGTTCGCACGAGCCGGATCGTGGTCTCCTCGGTGCGCGGATCGACGCCCAGAGCCCGGACGTGGTGCTGGTGCAGCAGCGACCGGGCGACGTCGAGCGGATCACGCTCAGCGGCCAAGGTTGTCCGGTAGGTGGCCACGGCTGCGGCGCGGGCCCGCCATGCTTCGGTGACCTGTGGGCCGCCGGGGAGGGCCGCGAGCGCGGAGGTGCCGTTCGGCGCGGCGAGTTCGAGTACCTGACTGCGTAGGGCACGGTTCAACCGTCCGGCGCCCTGGGGGAGGTTGCGCACCAGCCACTCTTCGGCCGCCGCGGTGTCCGGGGCCAGGGGGGTGACGAGGTGTAGAGCGCTGGCGGCTGCGAGGGCCTGCGGGGCGAAGGCGTCGGTGCGCTCGGTGAGCTGGATCTGTGCGAGGGCAGCTGCGGAGTCCGCGGCGAACACCTGGTGTGCGGCGTCCATGGCTGCCTCGCTGCCGAAGCGCCCGGTCTGCGGTTGGTACGGGGCCAGGACGAGCCCGGCCCCCAGACCGGTCCTGTGCAGGCTGTCCGCCCAGGCGCAGACGTGCCGTGCGCCTGCCCCGTGTGCGTCTGGCGGCAGGTGCAGGGTGAGGACGAGGTGCTGGTCGGCGTCCGGCCGGGCCATCTCCCGGTGGCGGGTGAACCACCAGGTCGGCGGCTCCTCTCCGAACGCGGCGAGCAGGTGGGGGAGGTGGTGGCTCAGGATCTCGTCGTAGCGGCGCGGATGGGCGTGGAGCTGCGCGTGGAGGACGCCGCCGGCCCCCGGGAAGTGCCTCCCGGTTGCCGTCGCCGTGGCGGGGCGCGGCCGGGGCACGTAGGGGGTGCCCTGCTCGGACCGGCCCAGGGAGAGCCAGATCTCGTGTGCCCGCCCGATCCAGCCGTGGGCGTCTGCTTCCGGGACCTCGCGCAACTCCACACGCCGGGCATTGTCGAGGTGCGCGCGCAGAAGTCGGAGGTGGACCGGATGGGACAGGTCGAGAGGGAGGCGCTGGTCGTACTCGATGACGGCGACCTGCATCGGGACCCGCAGCCGGTCCCGCCAGGCGGTGAAGGCGTCCTCCCACTCCTGCCGCGGAGCCTTCCGGCCGGGCAGTTCGTCGGCCATCAGTAGCCATCGGGCCTGCGTGAGGATGGTGCGGCGGTAGCGGACTCGGGGGAGGAACGGGAGCCGGGATCCGGCGCCGAAGTCGAACGGCTTGTAGGCGGCGTACCGCCCGTGTGCCACCTCGGCGAGTAACCGTGCCAGTGGCGGGGTCTGGTTACCGCCTTCCAGGGCGTGCAGGACCCGCACGTCGATGCGCAGACCGGTGGAGCGCTGCACGAGGTGGAAGCTGCGCGGGTCGGCGGTGACGGCGATGTCGGCGAGCCGGATCGTCGTCTCGTCGCTCTCCTGGTGGCCGGACAGCTCGATGACGTGCGGCAGCAGCCGCGGTGTGCGGGTGACGTTCTCGTTGCGGTGCCGGCGCGGCGGGAACACGAGCTGCGCCGTGAGGCCGTCCGGTGCCCCGCGGTAGGTGGCGGCGAGGGCGTCTTGATGCTCGGGCGGCAGGACGTGGGCGAACCGGCCCGCCATGCTGCTGCCGGGGCGGGGTGCCGCGGTGAGCAGCACGTCGAAGGTGCCGCTGGACAGTGCCTGGGTGCTGGGGGCGTGGACTTCGAAGGCGGCCTCCACCCGAGGCACGAACAGGCGCTCGTCCGTTCCGGCGGCCTTCTCCAGGGCGTGGACCATGTCGTCCGTCAGCCGCAGTTCGTCGCGGCCGTCGAGGAGGACTTGCTGCATCAAGGCCAGTAGCAGTTCGTCGCGGTCGGTGCGCGCCTTCAGGGCGGCGCCGCGTTCGGAGCCGACGTATCCGGCGGGCAGGCCGAGGCCGCTGTCGGCGACCAGGTCCATCACCGGCACCAGGGCGCCGACGCCGTAACGGGCCCGGAATCGGCGGTGGTAGTCGCGCCAGTGCTGGTAGCCGTAGGGCTGAGCGGTGGTCCGGTACAGGGCCGACACGGCTGCTTGCACTTCCGTGATCACGGCCTGCGGGAGCTGGGTCTCGCAGTCGAGGGCGGTGTCAATGAGCAGCGGTGTCGGGGTGACGGTGGTGAGGTCGCGCATCCGCGCGGCGACGACGCTCACGCTGGTGTCGGAGAGCGTCGGCTGGTGGGCGGACACCTCGTCGCGCAGCGCGTACAGCTCGTGGACCAGGTTCCGCACGTCGGGGATGCTGTCCGCGCCGTGCCGTTCCAGTTCGTGGCACAGGTGCTGGAGGGTGTCCACCGTGGTCATGGGCGCCCACAGGCTGGTGATGAGGAACTGCTGCTCGACCAGGCTGGTGAGAAGCGCGTCGATCTGCTCCGGAGTGGCCTGCGGGAAGCTGTCGCGCAGGTGGCCGTGCAGGCCGCTGTAGAAGATGGGGGTGCGGGCCGCGTCCATCGCGGCGGCGACTGGCCGGGCGTTGCGGACGGATATCTCGACCGGGGCCAGCAGGACGGCGTGGCCGTCGGAGGGCGGGCCCGGCGCCACGAGCCGATCGCCCCGCGTGTGGGCGGCGTTGTTGCCGACGAGCGGGAGCCGCTTCAGTAACGCGGGGGTGCGCTGGAGCCGGAGGACCACATCGGTGACCCATTCGGCGTCCGGCCGGACCAACGCCCGGTGCTTGTCGCCCCACCGCGCGGTCGCTCGGGGCCCAACTGCCACCGGGGCGGTGCCGGCGAAGAGGCCCAGCGGGGTCGGCCGGTGCTGCCACCGCAGGAGATAGGAAACCGTCGATACCGCGGTGCGGCGGACGTGACGGGGCTCGGTCTGCCGACCTTGGACGACTGCTTCGATGGCCTCGGACAGGACGGGGGTCGCCAGCTCCAGCGCGCTGCGGAAGTCCTCGCGCTGCCAGATGCGGTTCAGCCATCCGCAGGTGACGGCCACGTTGTCCAGGTCGAGGGTACGGGGGATGTCTGCGGGTCCGGGGTTGGTGGTGGCGCGCAGCATCGCAACGCCTTGCCACTGGTAGTCGGCGACTGCTCGGGAAGCCAAGGTGCCCTCCGTCAAGCGGGGCGGATGAGGGGCCGGTGGGCCGGGCGAAGCACTTCGCCCGGCCCACCGAAGGGGAACGGCCTGGATCAGGCCGGGTCCTCCGTGAAGGAGCCGCAGGCGGAGGCGCCGGTCGCGCAGGTGGTGCCGCAGCCGTCGCCCGTGGAGCACATGAGCTTGCCGTACGCGTGCTCGGCGATGACGACCTTCACGTCCAAGGGCGCGAAGTCGTCGTCCAGGCCCGCCAGCGGGGCGGGCGGGGCCAGGGTGGCGCTCGTCATGTTGGTGCCTTTCCTCTTGGTGTTCGGATGGTGTGGAACGACCTGGCTTCCGGCGTTACGCCGAGGGCCAGGAGAGCGAGACCCGGCTGTGCACCTTGTCGATGACCCGGTCGGCCGGGATTTGGTCATCAGGGGTGTTGGCCGGATAGACCCGGATGACCGGGCTGGGGCCGCCGCGCCGGTTGGCCTCCCAGTCGCGCAGCACGTCGGCGACCTTGTCGGCGAACTGCTTCGTGTTCGGGCCGAGGGCGTGCACGCCGTACTCGATGTGCTTGTTGTCCTCGGTGCGGCGGGTGACGAGGTAGGCGAAGGTGTCGTCCTCGACGGCGGCGAGGGCGAACCGCTTGTTCACGGGGGCGACCAGGCCCGTGTCCAGGTCCTCGTCGACGGCCATCGTGCAGAAGCCGGGCAGGCTGATCGCCATCGCCATCTGGAGGGTGTCGATGAGTTCCTGGATGCGGACGGTGACGCCGGTCCACAGCTCGTGGCGCGAAAACGTGACCGCGTTGTCCAGCCGGTGCGGGTCGGCCGGCAGCCCGTCATCGAACTTCAGCCCGATCTCAGGGGTGCCGTTGACGAGGAGGAGTTCTTCCCGGTGGGCTGTCGAGCCCTGCATCGGAACGAAGCCGCAGATCCGCGCCGACTCGCTCTCCAGGTAGGGGCCGTGCTCGCCCGTGATCTGGGTGAAGGCGACTGACCGGGTCAGGCCGCGCATACGCAGCGGCACCACGAGCCGGCCGCTCTGCTTGAGCTGCGCTGTCCACGTCGGGGCGATGTCCCAGGCCCCGGCGGTCACCATCATGACATCGACCTCGCCGAGGTCCGGAATGGGCTCGGTGGCGTCGGCGGTGACGACGCGCACCCTGTCGTAGCCGTGCTCGTCCAAGAGCCGGTGCGCCCGGTCGGTGACGACGGGGTCGATGTCCACGGTGACGACCTCACCGTGGGCACCCACGAGCTCGGCGAGGTAGGCCGCGTTCAGCCCGCCCGACCCGATCTCCAACACCCGCATCCCGGGCTTCACCTGGGCCTGCTCCAGCATCATCGCCTGAATCTGCGGGGCGGAGACGGAGCTGAGCTGCACACCGTGCTCGTCCGTCTTGGTGATCACCGCCGCGTACGTGTCGTACGCCATGTCCAGCGGGGTGTCGGGAATGAACGCGTGCCGGGGCACCTTGCGCATCACGGCTTCAATTTCCGGGGAGGAGATGTTTCCGTCCGCGCACAGCTCGTCCACCACCTTGTTCCGGAGGCGGGTCGCTTCTTCGGGCTCGACGGTCGTGTTCGTCATGGACTTCCTTCGGTCGTACGTGTTGGAGGATGCAGGCCGGCATCGCGTGCCGGATGGGCCGGGAGGCCGGGGCGAACGGTCTCCGTTCTCGTCGGCTCACCAACGGGGCGGTGTGCTGGACGGCGAGCTGGGAGGCCCACGCCTGCGAAGGGCCGTTCGGCGGGCCGGTTCGTGTTGACCAGCCCGCCGAGTGGCACGCGGGTGGGTGGGGGCGTGCGTCACTCGGTCCCCTTGATGTAGCGGGCCTCGATCAACTCTTCGATCAGGTCAGCGGTTACGAAGGCGAGACGGCGGGCGAGTCCGACAGCCTGCCGATAGGCAGCCGGTGTGTGCTCCTCCAGCAGAGGGGCCCCTCGCTCGACGAGTCGGGTCATCTCGGCGGTGGGCGGGAAGCTGCCGTCAGCCACCGTGATGTCGCTGAGCTGCTTCAGGTGTCTGCGGAGGCGGTCGAGCAGGGCGACAGTCGTTGCGACAGGTGGCGGCTGATTGCCGATCGCCGCGTCGAGATCGTCAAAGACCTCCTCGATGTCGAGCGGCTTCCAGGCCCCGAACCGCTCCAGCACAAGCCGTAAGCCGTCTGCCCCGAGCGGTGGCGTCCACTCCTCGGCCGGGCGTTTCGGAGCCACTGCGGTGCTCACTGCTCTCTGCCCGCCGAAGCCTCGATCACAGCCCAGGTGACCTTGCCCCACGGGTGTATGTCGTAGCCCCACCGCGAACTCATCGCCGCGACCAGACTCAGACCCCGGCCACTCTCAGCATTCGGGTTGGCTGTCTTCAGGTGGGGCGCGCCGTGCGAGCGGTCGGAGACTCCGATGCGGACGGCGCCGTTGCTCGGACGCTCGATGATGACCTTCGACACCGGGGTCTCGGTGTGCTCGACGGCGTTGGCCAGCAGTTCGGTGACGATGATCTTTCCGCAGTCGGCCACGTCGTCGGCCATGCCCCAGGCCGCCAGCACATTGGAGACGAGAACGCGGGCGCGGCTCACGGACTCGCGGACGCAAGGCACCTCCGCGGTGTAACCCGGGGCGCCGATCGCATTCGGTTGAGCGACGGTCGTGGTCACGAGGTCTTTCCCTCCGGCGTGGGGTTCCCGGTCCGGACGAGCGAGGCAGGGCCGGGCTTTCCTCCGTGCCGCCGTGCCGAACCCGGCTCGGCGACCGATGACCAGTCAACGAGCGACGGGCGCAGGGCAACAGGAAGAGTCCCGGATTCGTGCACGCCCACCAACCGGAAGACTTTGCGTTCCCATTACCTGGGGCCTGGGCGTCAGCGTGACGGCGGTACTACGTTCGGTACATGGGAGGGAATCTCGTTCTTCAGCGCCGATTGGATCAACTCGGTCTCACTCAGGAGGAGTTGGCGGCTCGGCTGAACGCCGCGTTACAGGAGATCACCGGCCGGCCCGGCGACATCTCCTCCCGGACGGTCCGCAACCTGCTCAACGGATCAAGCCGACGCCCAATCGGACGCACTTGCGCCGCACTTGAGCGTGTGTTCGGCTGCCCCGTGGCGGACTTAGGGTTCAGCGCACCCAGCTCCATGCAACATCCCCCGGAGGGCCCCGTGCGGCGTCGCGACTTCATCGCTTCCGCCACCGGAACGGCAGCCGCAGCCGTTCCGGTGGTCAAGCAACGTCGGTCGGTAGGCATGACGGACGTGGCCCGAGCATCGGCCGGCATGAACCAGCTCGTGGAGGCCGACGACCGCCAGGGCGGACACGCCTCCCTGGCGACCGCAGCCCTCGAAGCTCGCGCCCAGGTGCTGGAGCTTCAGCAGCGGAACGCCAGCGAACGTGTGCGTCGTGCCCTGTACGCACTCGCGGCCGAGTTCACCACCGTCGCCGCCTGGTCGTGCATCGACCTACGCGACCTGGACAAGGCCCGGACGTACCTGCACGAGTCGTCCACGTTCGCCGGCCTCTCCCAGGACCCGCCCACGGGCATGCGCGTGTGGGTCAACATGGCCATGCTCGCCTACCAGCGGAAGAACTGGCCGGAACAGCTCGCGGCCGCGCAGGCGGCCAACGCCTCCCCTGCCGCCCGCAGGGATCCGTTCTTCGGCTCCATGGGCCGCGTCCGTCTCGCGCTCGCCCACTCGTCGCTGGGGGACCTGCGGGCCGCCCGGCGGGCCCTGGGCGCAGCGCAGGAGAACTACCGGAAGGCGGCCGAGGACGAGCGTCCCCGATGGACCGCGTTCTACGGGCCGGCCGAACTCAACCACCTCGCGGCGATCATCCTCAACCACAACGGGGAGCCCGCCGAAGCCGAGGCGATGGCGCACCGAGCCCTGGCCAAGATCCCGGCGGAGTTCCAGCGCAACCGCGCGCTGGCCACCTGCCAGCTCGCCCTGGCGCAACTCCGCCAGGGCGAGCCCGAGCAGGCCACGGCGACCGCGGCCACCGTCTTCACGATCATGGAGGGCGCTCCACTGCCCGGGCGCATGCGCACCCTGATCGGAGACTTCCACCGAGACCTGTTCCGGCTGGCGCCGTCGACGACGTGCGCCCGCGACTGGGCAGACCGAATGCGAGATGAATGGAGTCGAACGTGACCAGGGTGATCGACCTGCGGCACTACGGACAGGGAAGCCTCCCCGAGGGCTTCAAGGAGATGCTGATCGATGTGCACGCCGACGCCTACGCCGATGCGATGGACGACGAGTTCAACCAGCGGTTCCCGTGGTTCGTCGATCACTGGTCAGGGATGGACGGCTTCACCTGCGTCGTCGCCTTCGACGGCGACGAGCCGACCGGCTTCGCGTACGGCGCCCCGCTCCAGCCGGGCCGTGAGTGGTGGCGCTCCACCACGTTCGCGCCGAACAACGGGTACACCGCGACCTACGCCGTCTCCGAGGTCATGGTGCGCCCGCAGTGGCGGAGGCAGGGGATCTCGGAACGGCTCCACGAATCCCTGCTGAAGGAACGCGGCGAAGATCTCGCGGTGCTCTTGGTCGACGTGACACACCCGAAGGTGAAAAACCTGTACGAGACGTGGGGCTACCAGAAGGCGGGCGAGCAGCAGCCCTTCGCCGACTCCCCGGTGTACGCGGTCATGGTGAAGAGGCTGCACCCCTGAGCAGCCCTGCCTCCCCCACGTGCTGCCGTCGCGCTCCTCGCTGAAGCGCGACGGTAGCTTCCAGCATGGGAAGGTCCACGTCAGCGACCTGGACGCGGGCGTTTCACGTCCGCCGGTTGCGGCTGCACGACCGGAACGGGTGCGCCCGTGTTCGTCGTCAGGCGGGTGCTGCGAGTACTACGGGTGGCCGCGCTCCGAGCTCGCTGGCTGACTCGCACGGCGGTGGCGTCCGCAAGCGCCAGACCAGGATTTCGGCCTGTCGGTCCGCGGTGTCGAGTCTCGTTGCCCGGGCAGGTCGGCCAAGGCCCGGCGGGGCGAGGTGCCAGCGGACTCGGCCTGGGCGAGAGCGGTCGCCAGCGCGGGCCAAGCCGGGTCGGCGAGGATGCGTGTGCGTGCTCGGGGATCATGGCTCGGACGGCTGCGGCGAGCCGGTCCCGCGCTTGGGGACTCGGGGCGCGTGCGGCGAGCTGGGCGAGGGCCGGCCGGGCGGCCTGCTGTTGGGCGGCCCGGAGGTGGACGAGGGACTGCTGGGCGGCTGACGCCTGCTGCTCGTGACCGCACTGGCCCAGGTGAAGGGACGAAGCGCGCTTGGCGAGCATGGTGCGGATGGCCGTACGCCCCGACGCCATCGGATGCCCCCGTCTCATGCCCCAGTACTTCGCCGTCCTGCCCGAAGCCCGAGGACGGGGCCTGGGCCGGATCCTGTGGCGGGCCGCGATGCACTGGGGCCAATCCCACGGCGCCGCCTACCAGCTCCTCCAGACCGAGGCCGGCGGTGCCTCCGACCGGCTGTGCCGGGCCGAAGGACTGACCTCCCTCGGCTTCAGCCACACCACACGGGCGTAGCCGCCGGATCTCGCCCACCGCGAGGTCACACCGGTTCAACGCCTCTGCGCTCTCACGCCGACTACCGCCCGTGCTCGAGCCGTTCGCTCATGCGGGGGCGGGTTGTCATGCGGCCGGCCGGAGCGGCCGCGGCCATGTCCTGTTCGGGCCGCCGGGCCGGGGAGGGTACTGGGCGCAACCCATGAGCAGAAACGGCACGGTCGGTTTGGTGTTGGTAGGGTCGGGGTGACGGCAGGTCAGGCGGGGGGTGGTGGGGTGTGGTTGCGGATGGCGGTCAGGCAGCCGTCGTTGCAGGTGGGGCGGGAGGTGGCGTGGCTCCAGCGGCCGGTGGCGGCGAACAGGCGGGGGACGGAGTGGAGTTGGTAGGAGCCGTGTTCGAGGAGCAGGACGCCGCCGGGTGCGAGCAGTCGGCTCGCGGTCAGTTCCATGGCGCGGATCATGGAGAGGCCGCCCTCGCCGGCCCACAGGGCCAGGGGCGGGTCGTAGCCGAGGACTTCGGGGCTGGAGGTGCGCAGTCCGATGGGGATGTAGGGGGGGTTGGTGACGACGAGGTCGACGGTTCCGTCGAGGTCGGGGAAGGCGTCGCGGGCGTCGCCCTGGACGATGCGGGCGCCGGTGCCGCGGGCGTTGCGGCGGGCGGCGCGGGCGGCGGCCTGGGAGAGTTCGATGCCGTGGACCTGGGCGGCGGGCACGTGGCGGGCGATGGTGACGGCCATGGTGCCGGGTCCGGCGCACAGGTCGACGACGACGGGCGTGGCGGTGCCCGCGTCGGTCAGGGCGTTCAGGCGGGCGATGGCGTCCTTGGTGATCTCTTCGGTTTCGGGTTTGGGGACGAACACGCCGGGGGCCAGGTCGAAGCGGTGGCCCATGAAGTAGGCGTGGCCGACGATGCGTTCGGCGGGTTCGCGGGCCAGGCGGCGTTCGATGCAGGGCCAGAAGCGGGGCGGGACGGGGCCGGCGAGGTGGGCGTCCAGGTCGGCGGGGGCGACGTTGCAGGCGTGTGCGGCCAGCAGCCGGGCATCGGCCTGGGCGGTGGTGGCGGTGATCCCGGCGCCGGCGAGTTGGCCCTGGGCCTCGCGCAGCGCCTGGCCGAGGGTGGAGGCGGATGCGGGCGTGGGGGCGGATGCGGGCGTGGTGTTCATCGGCCGGCCTGCGCCGCCGGGCGTGCGCCGCGGGCGATCCACTCGTCCTCGAGCCGGCAGGTCTCGGTGATGATCGTGTCGTACAGGGTGCGCAGGAAGGCGGGGTCGATGCCGTGTTCGGCGGCGTAGCGGGCGGCGTTGGCGTGCACGGTGGCGATGCGGTGCGGCTGCATCATCGGGACCTGGTGGAGGCGTTTGTACTCGCCGATGCGCAGGCAGATCTGCAGGCGTTCGCGGACGGCGTCGAGCAGGGCGGTGTCGGTGCGGTCCAGGCGGGCGCGCAGCTGGTCGAGGTCGTCGCCGTGCACGGCGGGCGCGGGTGCCGGGGGGGCCTGGGGCAGGGGCTGGGGCATGGGTGTTCCTCCGCGAAAGGGGGCCGGTCGAGGTGAGTGGTGAAGGGGGTCGGGTGGTGTTCGGGCACGCTGTGGTGGTGGGCGGCGCGGGTGAGGTGGGCCGGCTGTTGGGGCGGTCGCTGGCGGATGCGGGGGTGGCGGTGACGTGCCTGGATGTGGCCGTGGCGGCGGGGGGTTCGGCGGTGGCCGGGGATGTGCGGTGTCCGGGGCCGGATGCGGTGGCGGTGCTGGCGCGGGCGGATGTGGTGGTGCTGGCGGTGCCGGAGCCGGTGGCTTTGGAGGCGGTGGCGCCGCTGGCGGCGGTGATGCGGCCGGGGGCGGTGCTGGCGGACACGCTGTCGGTCAAGAGCCGGATCGCGGAGCGGCTGCGCGAGCAGGCGCCCGGGGTGCAGTGGGTGGGGTTGAATCCGATGTTCGCGCCGTCGCTGGGGTGGGCGGGCCGTGTGGTGGCGGCGGTGACGGTGAGCGGCGGGCCCGGGGTGCGGGCGCTGGTGGAGCTGGTGGCCGGTTTCGGGGCGCGGGTGGTGGAGATGTCGGCGGCCGAGCACGATGCGCTGACGGCTGCCCAGCAGGTGGCCACGCATGCCGCGGTGCTGGCGTTCGGGCTGGCGCTGGGTGAGCTGTCGGTGGATGTGGCGGCGCTGCGGGCCAGTGCCCCGCCGCCGCATCTGGCGCTGTTGGCGCTGTTGGCGCGGATCACGTCGGGCACGCCGGAGGTGTATTTCGACATCCAGGCCGCCAACCCCGGTGCGCAGGCCGCGCGCCGGGCGGTGGGCCGGGGGCTGGAGCGGGTGGGGCGGGCGGTGGCCGGCGGCGAGGCGGGGTTCGAGGAGTTGTTCGCCGAGGTGCGCTCGGTGCTGGGCGACCAGGGCCCGGAGCTGGCCCGTGTGTGTGCGCAGATGTTCGACCGGCTGCGGTGAGCGGTGGCGGCCGGCTCGGCGGGGTTCACCGCAGGCTGCCGGCCAGCAGTTCGCGGCCCGGGGTGCCGGCCAGGGCGTGGGCCTGGCGCAGTGCGGTGAGGGTGGTCTGCGCCTTGAGGAGCATCTCGCGGACCTCCTCGTCCGGGTCGGACAGGGCGACGATGGCGCCGCCCACGCCGATGGTGGCCGCCTGGTCGGTGGCGACGATGGTGCGGATGACGATGCTGAGATCACTCGCGCCGCTGAGGGCGAAGTAGCCGAGCGCTCCGGAGTACACGCCGCGTGGCCCGTTCTCGAGGTGGTCGATGAACTGCATGGTGCGCACTTTGGGGGCGCCGGTCATCGATCCGCCGGGGAAGGCGGCCCGGACGGCGGCGGGGCGGGAGACGCCGGGCGCCAGGTGTCCGCGGACGGTGCTGACCAGTTGGTGCACGCTGGCGTAGGTCTCGACCTGGAACAGGCCGGGGACGTGCACGGAGCCGATGTCGCAGACCTGGCCGAGGTCGTTGCGGACCAGGTCGACGATCATCAGGTTTTCGCTGCGGTCCTTCTCGGCGGCGGCCAGGGCGCGGGCGATGGCGGCGTCCTCGGCGGGGCCGGCGCCGCGGGGGCGGGTGCCCTTGATGGGTTTGGACTCGGCCCATCCGGCGGCGTCGATGCGCAGGAACCGTTCGGGTGAGGAGCTGAGGACCGCGAAGTGGGGGAAGTGCAGGTAGGCGGCGTAGGGGGCGGGGCTGATGGTGCGCAGGGCGCGGTAGGCGGTGAGCGGGTCGATCCGGCCGGGCACGCGCAGCATGTTCGTCAGGCACACCTCGTAGGTTTCGCCGTCGGCGATGAGGCGGCGGCACTGTTCGACCAGGTTGCGGTAGCGGGGCAGGCTGTGGCGGTACTGGACGTCCAGGTCGGGCAGTTCGGTGTCGGCGAGGAGGGTGAAGGGGGGCTCGGGGGTGGTGGCGGCCAGTGTGCGGGCGGCGTCGGTGAGCCACTGCTCGGCCTGCTGTGCGCCGGCCGTCTGGCGGGTGCTGCTGAGGGCCAGGAGCCAGGCGCGGTGGCCGGCGTGGTCGAGGGCGAGCATCCGGTCGGCGAACACGAACGCCCCGTCGGGGGTGTCGGCGTGGTGGGCGGCGGTGCCGCCGCTGTCGGCCTTGGTCTCGTAGCCGAGGTAGCCGACGTAGCCGAGGTTGAACTCGAAGGGCAGGCCGGTGGCGGGCAGTGCGCGGGCGGCCAGCTGGTGCTGGAGGTGGTCGAAGAGGGTGCCGGGGTGGCGGCTGGTGGTGCCGTGGTGGTCGCGCACGTGCACGGCCTGCTCGTGCGTGTGGTAGGTGAGGATCTCGCCGAGCGGGCCGGCGGGTGCGCCGAGGAACGTGAAGCGGGACAGGCCCGGTTCGATCCGGCTGCTGTCGAGCCAGAAGCGGGCCTGGCTTTGGCCGAACAGGGCCGTGAAGGCGGCGTGGGCGTCGGGCAGGTGGTCCACCTCGCGCACATGCAGCCGGTACGGGCCCCGTGCCGGCGCTCCCGCCGGCACGGGGGTGGTGGGGGCGGGCCCGGGGGTGAAGAGGCGTTCGGTGCCGGCCGGGCGGCGGCCGCGGGCGCGCAGGGACAGGTCGCGGAAGTTGGCGAGCATCCGGTGGCCGTACTGGCTGCTGATCGATTCGGGGTGGAACTGCACGCCGTAGCGGGGGCGGCTGCGGTGGCGTACGGCCATCAGGACGCCGTCGCGGGTGTGGGCGGTGGCCTCGATGCCGGCGGGCAGGCTGTGCACGCTCAGCGAGTGGTAGCGCACCACGGTCAGCGGTGAGGGGATGTGCGCGAACAGGCCGCTGCCGTCGTGGTGGACCTCGCTGGTGCGGCCGTGGACCGGTTCGGGTGCGTGGCCGACGACGGCGCCGGCGAGCAGGCACAGGGCCTGGTGGCCCAGGCACACGCCGAGCAGCGGCAGGTCCCATTCGGTCAGGGCGCGGCGGCTGAGGCCCACATCGGTGTCGGTGGCGGGGTGGCCGGGTCCGGGTGAGACGACGATGTTGTCGAAGTCGCCCACGTGCAGGGCCGCCCAGGTGTCCTCGTCGTCGTTCTTGACGACGAGGGGTTCCCTCCCGTTCACCTCGGCCAGCATCTGGAAGAGGTTGTAGGTGAACGAGTCGTAGTTGTCGATCAGCAGGGTTCGCACGGTGCGCACCGGGTGCCCCCTTTCGTGTCAGCGTCGCCGTACGGTCAGCGGCAGGTTCCGCACACCGAACAGCCCGTCGCGGTGGTAGCGCAGTGGTGCGCCGGCAGTGATGGTGAGGTCGGTGAAGCGGTCGAAGAGGGCCTCGAGGGCGATGCGGCCCTCCAGGCGGGCCAGCGGGGCGCCCAGGCAGTAGTGGATGCCGTGGCCGAAGGCGATCTGGCGTCCCGTGGCCCGTTCGGCGTCGAAGCGGTGCGGGTCGAAGCGTTCGGGGTCGGGGAAGACCTGCTCGTCGTGGTTGGCGGACAGCAGGGAGGGCACGACCATGCGCCCGGCGGGGACGGGGGTGCCGGCCAGGACGGTGTCACGGGTGGTGACGCGGGCCATGACGGTGATCGGCGGCCGCATCCGCAGCACTTCCTCGACGACCTGCCCGATCAGGCTGCGCTCGGCGCGGGCGGCGGCCTCGGCTTCGGGGTTGTCGGCCAGGCACAGCACGGTGTTGCCGAGCAGCATGGAGGTGGAGACGTGGCCGGCCATCAGCAGCAGGGCGCCGAACTCGACGATCTGGGTGTCGCTGAGCTGTTCGCCCTCGACGCGGGCGGTGACCAGTTCCGAGATCAGGTCGGTGCCGCCGGGGCGGGCCCTGCGGTCGGTGACATGCTCCTGGAGGTAGGCGTGCAGGTCGCGCAGGGGTTGTTTGACGAGCCGTTGGTAGTCCTCGCCGGCCTCGTCGCCGAACTGCATGTCGGCCGGGTCGGCGACCTGCATCTGCAGCATCTTCTGCGACCAGGAGTGGAACAGGGCGCGGTCGGCTGCGGGCACGCCGAGGAGTTCGGCGATCACGATCACCGGCAGCGGGTAGGCGAAGTCGGTGACCAGATCGAAGGTGTCGCCGTCGATGTCGTCGAGGAGCTGGGCGGCCACGTCGGTGATCCGCGGCTGAAGGTCGGCGACCGTGCGCGGGGTGAAGGCCTGGCTGACCAGGCGGCGCAGGGTGCGGTGCACGGGCGGGTCGATCACCGACAGGATCTGTTCGCTCAGCGCCGTGGACTGCGGGCGCAGCCGGCTGAGCTGGGAGGAGTAGAGCTGGGGGTCGGAGCTGACGGCGAGGACGTCGGCGTGGCGGAAGACGTGGAAGGCGCCGTACTCGTCCTCGTGGACGGGATGGCTTCGGCGCATGGCGGCCAGCCAGGCGAACAGGTCGCTGCCGCCGTCGGCGACCGTGGGCCGGGCGGCGGGCGCGGTGGTGGGGGGCATCGTGCTCTCCTCGCGGGGTGTGGTCAGCGGGCCGGGAACACAGCCAGGGCCCGGTTGCGGGCCTGCGGTTGGGTGTGGGGGTGGGGGGCGTAGGGGTCGAGGGCGTCGGCCGGGTGGTGCTCGATCGGCAGCCGCATGCCCAGATCCCGTTCGGCGGCGACCTCCAGGAACACCTCCATCGCCAGGGCGTCGAGCAGGGCGAAGCCGGTCGAGTCGAAGACGGTCAGGGCGCCTTGGTGGGGGGCGGCGCGCTCGGGGTCGGCGCACAGGTCGGCCAGCGCCGGGGCCAGGTCGCGGGCCGGCAGGCGCTGGCATTCGCCCTCGCGCAGGGCCTGTTCGGGATGGTCGGCGTGGACGTGGGCGCGGCGCAGCAGGCTCAGCGGCAGTTCCGTCTTGCCGACCAGGTCGGCGCCCACGGCGTTGATGTGCAGGTGCGGCCGGGTGTTCGCGTCGGGCAGGACGGGGCCCTGGCCGGCGGGCACGGAGGTGGCGGTGGTGATGAGGTCGGCCTGCGCGGCGATCGTGGGCGGCGGGGCGATCTCGACGGGCACGCCGGTGAACGCGGCACGGCGCGCGAAGCCGGCGCGGTGGGCCGCTTCGCTGTCCCACACCAGCACCCGCTCGAGGGGGAAGACGAGGGACAGGGCATGCAGTTGGGTGACGGCCTGGGCGCCGGCGCCGATCAGTCCCAGGGTGCGGCTGCCGGGGCGGGCCAGCAGGCGGGAGGCGACGGCGGAGGCGGCGCCGGTGCGCAGGGCGGTGAGCAGCACCCCGTCCATCAGGGCGGTCAGCGCGCCGGTGGTGTCGTCGTAGCGGGCGACGGTGCCCACGATGGTCGGCAGGTCGAAGCGGGCGGGGTTGGCGGGGCTGTAGCCGACGGTTTTGAGGGTGATGTGCTCGCCCGGCTCGCGGTGCGGCATCCACTCCCAGACGCCGGGCTGCGGGGTGTGGCGTTCGAACCCGCCGCGCAGCGGGGACAGGTGCCGCTCGCCGCGGCCGACCTGTGCCAGGCCCTGGGCGAGCCGGTCGATGATGCGGCGCATCAGCGCATCGCGCCCGACCGCCGCCACCACCTCGGCGACATCGTGCCGGCTCAGGACCCAGGTCTCCATCGGGTGCTCCCCCTTGATCGCGTCGTGTCGCCGGTACCCGGGGGTGGCCGGGCCGTGCGGCGCTCATCGTGTCCCGGCCGGCTGACGCCGCCCTGATCGGCGCCTGACGGAACGCGGCGTGGTGCGGCGCCTGACGGAACGCGGCGTGGTGCGGCGCCTGACGGAACGCGGCGTCGGTGGTGCGGCGCATCAGCGGCGTGTCAACGGCGCTGATGACACTGGGCGCGACGCGAGGGACGAGAGGGGAAAGGACCCACGATGCTGGACGGATGCGTTCCCTGGCCCGCCGAACTGGCCGCCAGGTACCGACAGGCCGGGTACTGGCGCGGTGAGCCGCTGGGCCGGCTGCTGGGTCAGTGGGCCGACTCCTATGGCGAGCGGGAGGCGCTGATCAGCGCGGACGGGCGCCGCCGTATCACCTACCGGGACCTTGACGGCTGGTGCGACCGGCTCGCGGCCGGGTTCGCCGGGCGGGGGGTGGGCGCCGGCGACCGGGTGCTGGTGCAGCTGCCGAACACGCCGGAGTTCGTCGCGGTCTGCTTCGCGCTGTTCCGCCTCGGGGCGCTGCCGGTGTTCGCGCTGCCCGCCTACCGCAGCAACGAGATCGGGCATCTGCTGCGGCTGTCGGGGGCCTGCGCCTACATCGTGCCCGCCTCGTTCAACGGTTTCGACCACCGGGAGCTCGCGGTGCGGATGCGCGGTGAGCATCCGCAGCTGCGGCACGTGTTCGTCACCGGCGCCACCGCCGCGGACCCGGACACCCCCAAGGCCGGGGAGGGCTGGAGGTGGCTGTCCGAGGTGGACGGCGATCCGCGGCCGCTGCCCGAGCCGGACGCCTCGCAGGTGGCGTTCTTCCTGCTGTCGGGGGGCACGACGGCGTTGCCGAAGCTGATCCCGCGCACCCACGACGACTACGCCTACCAGAGCCGGGTCACCGCCCAGATCTGCGGCCTGGACCAGGGCAGTGTGTATCTGGCGGTGCTGCCGGCCGAGTTCAACTTCCCCTTCGGCTGCCCCGGCATCCTGGGCACCCTGCACAGCGGGGGGCGGGTGGTGTTCGGCTTGAGCGCGCAGCCCGAGGAGTGTTTCGCGCTGATCGAACGCGAACGTGTCACGCTGACCTCGCTGATCCCCACGATCGTGCACCTGTGGCTGGCGGCGGCGGCCACCGATCACGGCCGGGACCTGAGCAGTCTTCAGGTGGTGCAGGTCGGCAGCGCCAAGCTGCACCGGGAGGTCGCGAGGCGGATCGGGCCGGAGCTGGGGGTGCGGCTGCAGCAGGTGTTCGGGATGGCCGAGGGGCTGCTGACGTTCACCCGCGACGACGACACGCCCGAGGTGGTGCTGGGCACCCAGGGCCGGCCGGTGTCGCCGGGCGACGAGATACGGGTCGTGGACGGTAAGGACCGGCCCGTCGCGGTGGGCGGGATCGGGGAACTGCTGACCCGCGGCCCCTACACGCTGCGCGGCTACTACCGTGCGCCCGAGCACAATGCGCGCGCGTTCACCGCCGACGGGTTCTACCGCAGCGGCGACCTGGTGCGGCTCACCGGGACCGGGGAGATCGTGGTGGAGGGCCGTGTCAAGGACGTCGTCGTCCGCGGCGGCGACAAGGTCTCGGCGACCGAGGTCGAAGGGCACCTGGGCGCGCACGAGGATGTGCAGCAGGCGGCGGTCGTCGCGATGCCCGATCCGGTGCTGGGCGAGAAGGTCTGCGCCTACATCGTGCCCGCGCCCGGGCGCAGCGCGCCCGCTCTGGCGCAGCTGCGGCGGTTTCTGCGGGCGCGGGGCCTGGCCGCCTACAAGCTTCCCGACCATGTGGAGGTCGTCGACGCGTTCCCGCTGACCGGGCTCAACAAGGTCGACAAGAAGGCGCTGGCGGCCGACATCGCCGCCAAACAGACCACCACCGGTGCCGGTGCCGGTGCGGCGTCGGGGCGGGGTGAGGCGGCGTGAACGCGTCCGGGCCCGGCGGCTACCGGGTTCCCTTCGCGCGGCGCGGCAGCGTCGTGGGCGAGGCGGACCTGGCGGCCTTGGCCGAACTCGTGCACTGCGACGGTCCGTTGACGTCGGGGGTGTGGCGCGACAGGTTCGAGGAGCGGTTTCGTGAGCTGACCGGTGCCCGGCACGCGCTGAGTCTCACCAGCGGTACCGTCGCGCTGGAGATGGCGGTGCGGATGCTGGACCTGGCGCCCGGGGACGAGGTGATCGCCACGCCGCAGACGTTCCAGGCGACCGTGCAGCCGCTGCTCGACCACGACATACGGGTCCGGTTCTGCGACATCGATCCCGACACGTTGAACATCGACCCGGTGGTGCTGGAGTCGCTGGTCACCGACCGCACGCGGGCGATCATGCTGGTCCACTACGGCGGCCTGGTGGCCGACATGGACCGCATCATGGCCCTGGCCCGGCGCCGCGGCATCATCGTCGTCGAGGACAGCGCGCACGCGCTGGGCGCCCGCTACCGGGGGCGGCGGCCCGGCGCGCTGGCCGACATCGGCTGTTTCAGTTTCCACTCGACGAAGAACATCACCACCCTCGGCGAGGGCGGCATGATCACACTGGCGCGCGACGAGTGGGCCGAGCGGGTGCTGCGGATCCGCGACAACGAGGCCGACGGCGTGTATGCGGCGCTGCCCGCCGGGCAGGCCGAGGTGCCGGCGCTGCTGCCGTGGATGAAGTTCGCCGACAGTGTCTACCGGCACCGGGCGGTCGGGATCCGCGCCGCGGGCACCAACGCCACGATGTCGGAAGCGGCAGCAGCGGTGGGACTCGTACAACTCGCCTCGCTGGAGCGTTTCGTGGCCCGCCGCCGCGAGATCGCCGCCCGGCTCGATGCGGCCGTCTCCACGGTGGCGGGCACCCGGCTGCACCGCGCGGCACCCGACAGCCGCCACGCCTACCACCTGTACACGTTCTTCCTCACCGGCGGCCGCCAGGTGCGCGAACGGTTCGTGCGCGTCCTGGACGCGCTGGGGGTGGAGGTGCAGCTGCGGTACTTCCCGCTCCATCTGTCCCCCGAGTGGCGTCTGCGCGGCCACGGGCCGGGGATGTGCCCGCAGGCCGAACGCATCTGGTTCGAGGAGCACATGAACCTGCCGTGCCATCCGGGCCTGAGCGACGCGCAGGTCGACCACATGGTCACGGCGGTCACCCGTGCCCTGCACGAGGCGTACGACCCGGCGGCCCCGGTGGGCGCCGCCCGCACATGACATGCCAGGACAGCAGAAAGCGAGGTGGGCGCTGTGCCGTTCATCGAGGTGAAGATCTACGACCGCCGGCTCGACGAGCAGTCGGAACGCGAGCTGATCGAGCGTCTGACCCAGGCCACGGTGGATGTGTTCGGCGAGGACATCCGCGACCAGACGTGGATCGCCCTGTCGGCGATCCCCCCGCGCCGCTGGGGCCAGGGCGGCACCCCCGGCCACTGAACCGCACAGGGATGCGCCGGGCCCGGGGGCTGCGAGTCGCCCCCGGGCCCGGCGCGCGGCACGAGACCGGTACCCGGCCCGCTCGCCGCTTCACGATTCACGCCGCCGGGCGCGGGGGGTCCTGGCCGCCCCAACCGGCCGACGGGGGCGGCCTTTTCCGCCGTGCCGAAAGTGTGAGGCGCCCCTGCAGCGGCATGTCCCCGGCAGGCCCCAACCGGGTGGACGCGGGCAGCCCCGCCGGCGTTTGAGGCACACACGCAGGCGGGCGCTGTCCCGCCAGGGTCCGACCGGCCTGTGCACGGGCGCCTCTTCGGCCCCGCCGGCGTTTGAGGCGCGGGGCGGGCCGGAGCCCCGGCTGTGGCGGGGCCTTCGCCCCGGCGGGCCCGGGGCGGGGCTGCGCCGGGCGGTCAGGGGGTGGTGGCCTCCTGCGGGGCGGCCGGTTGGGGTGCGGCCTCGGCGGTCGTGGCGCGGTCGGCGCGGTGCAGCAGGAGGGCGGCCAGCAGGCCGCCGGTGAAGACGGCGGCCGCGCCGATGAGCTGGCTGGTGCTGACCGCGTCGGCGAACGCGTCGTGGATCTGGGGGGCCTGCTGAGGTGTGGCGTCGCGCAGAGCCGCGTCGAGGGAGCCCGTTTTGGTGATCGCGCCCGGCAGGTGGGCTGCGAAGCGGGAGCCGAGGATCGCGCCGAGGATCGCCACGCCCAGGCCGCCGCCGAATTCGGTGATGGTGCCCTGCACGCCGGCGCCGGCTCCTGCCTTGGCGGGCGGGATGGAGGACATGACGGCGGTGGCCATGGCGGGCATGGCCAGGGCGATGCCGGCGCCCATCAGGAGCAGGCCGGCGAGCATGCCGCCGTAGTGTGCGCCGGGGCCGGAGCCGAGGACGGCCACCGCGGTCAGGCCGGCGGCCAGCAGGCTCATGCCGAGGGCGATGCTGCGTGCCGCGCCGAGTTGGGCGAGGAGTTTCGCGCCGATGCCGGCGAGGTTGAGGCACACGATGGTCAGGGCGAGCGGCGCGGTGCGCAGGCCGGCCTGCAGGGCGTCGTAGCCGAGGACGAGTTGGAGGTGCTGGGTGAGCAGGAACAGGGAGCCGGCCATGCCGAAGGCGACGAGCAGGCCGCCGGCGACGGCGCCGTTGAAGCGGCGGTTGGTGAAGAAGCCCATGTCGAGCATGGGGAAGGGGACGTGCAACTCCCAGCGCACGAACGCGGCCAGGGCCAGTGCGCCGCCCGCGGCGGGCAGCAGGACCTGGGGTGAGGTCCAGCCGTGTTCGGGGCCGGAGATGATCGCGTAGACGACGCCGACCATGCCCAGGGTGGACAGGGCGGCGCCCAGAAGGTCGGGGCGTTTGCCTTCGGGGTTTTTCGTCTCGGGCACCAGGCGGGCGACGGCGAGCAGTCCCAGGGCGGCGACGGGGAGGTTGATCAGGAAGATCGAGCCCCACCAGAAGTGGTCGAGCAGGGCGCCGCCGAGCAGGGGGCCGGCGGCGAAGCCGAGGGAGGAGACCGCGCCCCACAGGCCGATCGCGCGGGGCCGTTCCTCGTCGTCGAAGACCTGCATGATGACGGCGAGGGTGGTGGTGGCCAGCAGGGCGCCGCCCACGCCCATGCCGGCGCGGGCGGCGATGAGCTGCGCGGAGTCCTGCGCGAAGGCGGCCCAGGCGGATCCGGCGCCGAACAGGACCAGTCCGGCCATCAGCAGCAGTTTGCGGCCGTAGCGGTCGGCGAGGCTGCCCGCGGTGAGCAGCAGCCCGGACTGCACCAGCGCGTAGGCGTTGATCATCCACTGGATGTCGGCGGTGCTGGCGCCCAGGTCGGTGGTCAGGACCGGGATGGCGACGTTGAGGACGGTGTTGTCGAGCAGGACGACGAGCTGGGCCAGGCAGATCACGCCGAGGATGACCCAGCGCCGGGGGTCGCGTTCGGCCGCAAGGGACGGCCGGGTGCTGTGCAAGAGATGTCTCCAAAAGGGTCGGGGCCCGCTGGTCGGGGGACCAAAGGGGGGGTCCTTGGCGGGCCCGGGAGCGGATGGGGGGATCAGGCCGCCCGGGCGCCCTTACTGCGGGGGGTTGCCGTGTTTGCGGGAGGGCAGGTCGGCGTGCTTGGTGCGCAGCATCGCGAGGGAGGCGATGAGGACCTCGCGGGTTTGTG
>NZ_JBVHTA010000025.1:82370-116159 GCF_055566095.1 Streptomyces sp. NPDC027962 | reverse complement strand
AGGAACCTCGACCATCCGAAGACGGACGGGGTATCAACATATCTGGCGTTGATTTTTGGCACACTGTTGAGTTCTCAAGGAACGGACGCTTCCTTTGTACTCACCCCTGCGGGCTTTCCTCCGGGCGCTTCCCTCCGGTCTTGCGTTTCCGACTCTATCAGATCTTTCCGATCCGATTTCCTCGGTGTGCTTTCCGGCCTTTCGGCTTTCCAGCGGTTCCGACTCTATCAGATCCTTTCGGGCCTGATTCCCAGTCAGAGGGGGGTTGCCTTCCCGGCTGTTGGGCCGTTCCGACGAGTGAGACTTTAGCGGAATCCTGCCTCCCGACGCTAATCGGGGTCGGCGCTCCTTCGAACGCGGATTCCTCATTTCGCAAAAGCGCACGAAAGACGGGCGACACGTAATGTCGCTCGCTAGAAGTGGTTCCTGCGGAATGGCTGTCCGGGGCCGACCGGAGTCGGTGCTCACGTCGGACAACTCGGAGAACACTACGGACGACGGTTCTCGATGTCAACCTGGGCCCCGCGGGCGTACTCTGAGCCCATGACATCGCGTACGTGCCTCACCCGGTGGTGGGCCGCCTGACGGCGGCCGGCACCTACGCATGCACCCCCACGGCCGCCGCTTCGGCGGCCGTTCGCGTAACTCCCTCCAGGAGCCCGGGCCGCAGGAGTCGGCGGCTCCGACCAGGAGACGGAGAACGAGATGACGCGGATCTTCAGCGGGATCAAGCCGACAGGACATCTGACCCTCGGCAACTACCTCGGGGCGATGCGCCGGTGGGTCGAGGTGGACCAGCAGCAGTCGGATGCGCTGTTCAGCGTGGTCGATCTGCACGCCCTGACGGTGGAGCACGACCCGGCGCGGGTCCGCAGACTCAGCCGCCAGGCCGCGACGCTGATGCTCGCGGCAGGTCTGGATCCCGAGCTCTGCACGATCTTCGTGCAGAGCCATGTGGACGAGCACGCCCGCCTCTCCTACATCCTCGAGTGCACGGCGACCGACGGGGAGCTGCGGCGCATGATCCAGTACAAGGAGAAGGGTGCGCAGGCACGGGCGGCCGGACAGAGCGTGCGGCTGTCCCTGCTGACGTATCCGGTTCTGATGGCCGCGGACATCCTGGCCTACGGAACCGACGAGGTGCCGGTCGGTGAGGACCAGACTCAGCATGTCGAGCTGACGCGCGATCTTGCGGTGCGGTTCAACCAGCGTTACGGGCACACCTTCACCGTTCCGCGGGCGACGCATCCACCGGTGGCTGCCCGGGTCATGGATCTGCAGGACCCGGCATCGAAGATGGGGAAGTCCCACGAGGCGGGGGCGGGCATCGTCTATCTGCTCGACGAGCCCGATGTCGCACGCAAGAAGATCATGCGGGCCGTCACGGACAGCGGGAGTGACGTCGAGTACGACCGGGAGGCGCGTCCCGGTGTGGCCAATCTGCTCGAGATCCTGTCGGCCTGTTCGGGACGGAACCCGATCGAGCTGGCCGGTGTGTACGAGTCGTACGGGGCGTTGAAGAAGGACACGGCCGAGGCGGTGGAGGAGCTGCTGAGGCCGATCAGGAAGCGGCACTCCGAGCTCGCGGCCGATCCGGGCCATGTCGACGAGGTACTGAAGAAGGGAGCGGAGCGGGCCAGGGCGATGGCCCGTCCGACGGTCGATGCGGCGTACCGGGCGATCGGTCTGCTGCCGCCCGCCTGAGGGTGGCATGGACAGGGGCGATGTGGGGGCGGCCTGCCGTCGGGGCGTCACGGCGGCAGGCCTGCCCGCGAGCCGCCTCAGCCGTTACCTGAGGCGAGCTCGCGGCTGCGGTCGCGGGCTGCTTCGAGGGCTGCGATCAGCGCGGCTCGTACGCCGTGGTTCTCGAGTTCGCGGATGGCGCTGATGGTGGTGCCGGCGGGGGAGGTGACTGCTTCACGAAGTTTCACAGGGTGCTCGCCGCTGTCGCGGAGCATCACGGCGGCGCCGATCGCCGCCTGGACGATCAGGTCGTGGGCCTGGGCGCGCG
Source organism: Streptomyces sp. NPDC027962 (assembly GCF_055566095.1). Lineage (NCBI taxonomy): Bacteria > Bacillati > Actinomycetota > Actinomycetes > Kitasatosporales > Streptomycetaceae > Streptomyces > Streptomyces sp. NPDC027962. The sequence continues at coordinate 114,148 of NZ_JBVHTA010000025.1, read as the reverse complement.
GGAGGCCGAGGAGGATGCCGGCGTCGGTCATGGCCTCGACGAGGAAGTAGAAGTACGCCGGCCCGGATCCGGAGAGGGCGGTTGCGGCGTCCTGCTGGGATTCGGGGACGCGGAGGGTCTTGCCGACCCCGCCGAAGATCTCCTCGGCGTGGGCGACGTGTCCGGTCGTGGCGTGGCTGCCGGCGGAGATGACGGACATGCCCTCGTCGACGAGCACGGGGGTGTTGGGCATGACGCGGACGACGGGGGTGCCTGCGGCCAGGCGCTCCTCGATGAAGGAGGTGGTGATACCGGCGGCGGCGCTGATGACAAGACGGTCGGCGGTTACGTGGGCACCGAGTTCGTCGAGCAGCTTGCCCATGTCCTGGGGCTTGACGGCGAGGATCAGGGTGTCGGCACGCTTGGCAGCCTCGGCGTTGGTGACGGGCTCGACGCCGTAGCGGGTGCGCAGCTCCTCCGCGCGGTCGGCACGGCGGGTGGTGACCAGCAGGTCGGCGGGCCGCCAGCCGGCGCGGATCATGCCGCTGAGAAGCGCCTCGCCGATCTTGCCCGTACCGAGGACTGCGACTGTCTGGGTCATGGCTCTGTTCACCTCGCCGGTGGGGATACGTGCGGACATCCTTTCACCAGGGGCTTGGTCGCGCCGTCGTGTCCGAGTGTCGGTACGAGTGCTTCGCCGTGGCCGTCGTCAGGCGGTGCGGCCCGTCGAGGTCAGGCTGTGCGGCGGCGCAAGGTGGCCGCGCCGAGGGCGAGGACGAGCAGGGCGCAGGCGGCGACGACCAGGACGTCCCTGATGAAGTCGCCGGTGACGTCGGGGTTGCGCAGGACTTCGCTCATGGCGTCGACGGCGTAGGACATGGGCAGCGCGTCGGAGATCGCTTCGAGGACAGGCTGCATGTTGTCGCGGGGGGTGAACAGGCCGCACAGCAGCAGTTGGGGGAAGATCACGGCCGGCATGAACTGGACGGCCTGGAACTCGGAAGCGGCGAAGGCGGAGACGAAGAGTCCGAGCGCCGTGCCGAGGAGCGCGTCGAGGAGCGCGACGAGGAGCAGCAGCCAGGGCGAGCCGACGATGTCGAGACCGAGGGCCCACAGAGCGAGGCCGGTCGCGAAGAAGGACTGGACGACGGCGACGAGCCCGAAAGCAAGGGCGTAGCCGGCGATCAGGTCGGCTTTGCCGAGCGGCATGGCAAGGAGGCGTTCCAGGGTGCCGGAGGTGCGCTCGCGCAGGGTGGCGATGGAGGTCACCAGGAACATCGTGATCAGCGGGAAGATCCCGAGCAGTGAGGCGCCGATGGAGTCGAAGGTCTGCGGGCTGCCGTCGAAGACGAAGCGGAGCAGGAACAGCATCACGCACGGCACGAGGATCATCAGGGCGATGGAGCGCGGGTCGTGGCGAAGCTGGCGCAGCACGCGGGCGGCGGTGGCGAGGGTGCGGGCGGGGCTCATCGGGCGTTCTCCTGAAGGGCGTTGGCCGGAGCGTTGGCCTGGAGGGCGTTGGCCTGGTCGACCAGGTGGAGGAAGGCCTGTTCCACGGTTTCCGAGCGGGTGCGGATGCGCAGGTCGTCGGGAGTGTCCTCGGCGAGGATCTCGCCGTCGCGCATGAGGAGGAGGCGGTGGCAGCGTTCGGCCTCGTCCATGACGTGGGAGGAGACGAGGATCGTCGCAGCGCGTTCGTCGGCGAGGCGGTGGAAGAGGTCCCAGAGGTCACGACGGAGGACGGGGTCCAGGCCGACGGTGGGTTCGTCGAGGACGAGGACCTCGGGGGTGCCGAGCAGGGCAACGGCGAGTGACACGCGGCTGCGCTGTCCGCCGGAGAGCCGGCCGGCGAGCGAGTCCGCGTGCGAGGCGAGGTCGACGTCCACGATCGCCTGGGTGACGTGCTGCTCGCGGGTGCCGCGACGGCGGCGGCCCGGGAGGAGCACGGAGGCGAAGTAGTCGAGGTTCTGGCGGACGGTGAGGTCGTCGTAGACGGACGGCGCCTGGGTGACATAGCCGATGCGGGAGCGGAGCGCGGCGTCACCGCCGGGGCGGCCGAGGATCTCCAGAGTGCCGGTGACTCTGGCCTGGGTCCCGACGACCGCGCGCATCAGAGTTGATTTTCCGCAGCCGGAAGGACCGAGGAGGCCGGTGATACGGCCGGGGAGGACGGTGAAGTCGAGACCGCGCAGGACGGTGCGGTCTCCGCGAACGACGGTGAGGCCGCGGGCCAGGACGGCGACCCCTGGAGAATTCATCATGCGATGAATAATGCGCTCGGGTGTGCGAAACCGTCAAGCACTCGCGCCCGGCCACACCTTGACGGTGTGACCGGGCGCGGGCCGAAGTCGTGTCTTTTGGATACTCAGCGGTTGGACGTGCTGCTGGGTGCTCAGCCGCTGGATGTCAGCTGCGCTTGGGTCTGCCGCCCTTCGGCCGACGGCCTGCGGGGTTGCCGCTGCGGGTGCTGCGCCGCTTCTCGTACTGCCTGAGCGCCGTCTCGTACTCGACGCGGCGGAGCTTCTCGCCGGGTGCCTCGACGAAACAACGCAGGAAGTAGGCGATGAGCGAGCCGATGAAGCCGATCATCTTCAGGCTGCGCAGAGAGTCCTCGGCCCGGGAGCCGTCGGGCCGGCGGGAGAAGCTCTCCCAGGTCTTGCGGAAGGCGATGGCGCTGCACACCGCGAACATGACCACGACGATGACGTTCACAAAGCTGCCGACCTCGGCGATGGCCAGGCCCTGGTAGGCGAGGCGCAGCACCATGGCGGCCGCGAAGGCGGTGATCAGGGAACCGGCGGCGAGACCGGCCCGGCGCAGCCCGTATCCCCCGTCGCGGCCGACCCAGGTCGTGCCGAAGAAGCGGATGGGCTCGGGCTCGGGGCCGCCGGTACCGGTGCCCGGGCCGTGCGCGCTGCTGTTCTCGGTCTGGTCGCTCACGGGGTCGATTATCCCGCCTGCACCTGCAACGGTCAGGAGCAGCGCGGAGCGACGTAGCCGTCACTTCCGGTGTGTACGTACGCGTCGGAGACGAACTGGCCGTTGGCGATGTTGTCCCAGAGGCCGCTCGTCCCGTACGGGCCCGTGATGGTCTCACCGGGCTTCTGGCAGTAGATCGGCACGGTGGCGCCGTACGGGAGGATCTTGACAATCCGGTACTGGGTGCCGGGGCCGCTGCGGACGTTCAGCCGGACGCCCGGCGCGACCGGGTAGCGCCTGGCGGCCATGGTCTCCACCGTGACCTCGGCGATGTCTGCGCCCTCGATCTCGGCGTTCTGTATCTCTTCAAGTGCCATCGGACTTTCCCCCGTTGTCGTCGATGTGAATGTCCGGCGTGTCCGCCGCGCGCAGGCTAGCAAGCCATGGCCGGATCACACACGCCATCGACTAGGCTCCGAGCGTCGCGTGTGCGCACCATCAGACGGGGGTGGGAGATGCCACCGCTGCGCAGCACCGGGCGGTTCCCGGAAGCGGAGCATCCGGAATATGCGGGCCAGTACCGCTTGGAGGCATGCCTGGGCAACGGAGGCATGGGCGTCGTCCATCTGGCGACCTCCGCCTCCGGGTTGCGGCTCGCGGTCAAGGTCATTCATGCCGAGCATGCCTCCGACCCGGAGTTCAGAGCCCGCTTCCGACAGGAAGTCACGGCCGCCCGCCGGGTCAGCGGAGCGTTCACCGCGCCGGTCGTCGACGCCGACCCGGATGCTGAACGGCCCTGGATGGCCACCCTCTTCATCGACGGCCCGACACTCGCGGAGCGGGTGAAGCGGAACGGGCCCCTGGAGCCGGTCGAGCTGCGCAGGGCGGGCGCCGGCCTCGCGGAGGCGCTGCGCGACATTCACCGTGCCGGCGTGGTGCACCGCGACCTCAAACCAAGCAATGTGCTTCTGGCGGCAGATGGGCCGAAAGTCATCGACTTCGGCATCTCGCGTCCCTCGGACAGCGATCTGCGCACGGAAACGGGAAAGCTGATCGGCACGCCGCCGTTCATGGCGCCCGAGCAGTTCCAGCGGCCGCGCGAGGTCGGGCCGGAGGCGGATGTGTTCGCGCTCGGTGCGGTGCTGGTGCACGCGGCGACCGGCCGAGGCCCGTTCGACTCCGACAGCCCGTACATCGTGGCGTACCAGGTGGTGCACAACGAGCCGGAGCTGGCAGGGGTACCGGAGGATCTCGTACCGCTGCTGGCGCGTTGTCTGGCCAAGGACCCGCAGGAGCGTCCGACGCCGTACGAGCTGATGGTCGCGTTGCGGGCGTCGTCGCCCTCGTCCGCGTACGACACGCAGGCGTACATACCGGCGCAGCGCGAGCCGGATTCCGTCGAGATCCCCCGGCCCGCCGAAGGCCCCCGGCCCGTCACAAAAGCGGCCCCGCGGGCCCCGGCCCACGCGACCGGCGATGGCCCCGACCCGGCCGAGTCACCGCTGGGGCCGCTCGGCCGGAGGGCGCGCTGGTGGGCGGGCGCCGCGGCGTTCGCCCTGCTGCTGACGGGCGGGATCGTGGTCGTCGGCGCGTCGGCCGACGGCGAGGGCGTGGACCGGCCCCGCGTCACGACACGCGCCGAGGACCGCTTCCGCCCGTGGGACGCCACCCTGCCCGGCGGCGACGGCGCGAACGGGACCCCGGTCTGCACGGCGACCGGCGGCGGTCTCTACTGCAGCGCGCCCGGCGTGAAGGCCACCCGGCTGGACCCCGCGGACGGAAAGGCGCTCTGGTCGGTCGCGGCGCGGGCCGACGCGTCCGCGCAGAGCGACGAGAGCCTGGCGCCCGTTGTCGCCGGAGGGCTGCTGCAGGTGATGACACCCGGCAGCGGCCGGTACGAGGCGCTCGACCCCGTCTCGGGTGCGGTGCGCTGGGACATGGACGTCTCCGCGTATCCCACGGTCCGCTGCGTCGGCGACACCCTGCTGCTGATGTCGGACGCCGGTACGGTCCGGGCCGTCGACGCCGCGACGGGCCGTGACCGCTGGCGGAAGCAGCACGGCGCACCCGGCTCCCAGCTGGTCGCCGCCGACGGCGGCGGACCGGCGCTCACCGCCACCCTCTCGCCGGACGGCACGTCCACCCAGGTCAGCGCCTTCGACACGGCGCGCGGCGAGCGGCTCTGGACCAAGCGGCTGCAGGGTTCGCTGCAGCCCGTGCAGCTCTCGGACGACGGCGTCCTGTATCTGCTCGCCGCCGACATCGACGGCTTCACCACCGCGGTCGTACGGCTCGATACGGCCGGCGCCGGCCGGGCCGTCCACCGCATCCCGCTCGCCGTCCCGGTCGATCAGGCGCAGGCGGGGGTCGCCGGCGACATCGTTCATCTCGCCGGTGCGGGCGGCTCGCTTCTCGCCCTCGACACCACGAAGGCGCCCGGCGACGCGCAGCTGTGGCGACTCGAGACCTCGGCCGCCCGTCTCTCCCGCCCGGTCACGGACCCAGGGGCGGTGTACGTGTCGGCCGCGGACGGGCGGCTGCTCGCCGTCGACGCGAAGCTCGGACGGCTCACCGGCCAGACCTCGCCGCGCATGGCGGACGACGGTTCCAGGCTCGCGTCCATGCTGCCCGCGCCGGTCCCCGCCGACGGCAAGGTGTTCGCGACCGCGCCCGACGGGTCGGTCTTCGCGGTGGACGGGAAGGACCCGGCGCGCTGGTGAGCACGCCGGGTCCGACGGAGTGGGCGGGTCGGGGAGGCCGATCCGGGGCGGGTCAGCCCAGCCTGGAGACGTCCCTGACGGCGCCCTTGTCGGCGCTCGTCGCCATCGCAGCGTACGCCCGCAGGGCCGCGGAGACCTTGCGCTCGCGGGACTTCGGGGCGTAGGCGCCGTTCAGCGCCTCGCGGCGGGCGGCCAGCGTGGTGGCGTCGACGAGCAGCTCGATCGTGCGGTTCGGGATGTCGATGCGGATACGGTCGCCGTCCTCGACACACGCGATCGTGCCGCCCGAGGCCGCCTCCGGGGAGGCGTGGCCGATCGACAGACCGGAGGTGCCGCCGGAGAAACGGCCGTCGGTGATCAGGGCGCACGTCTTGCCCAGGCCGCGGCCCTTCAGGAAGGACGTGGGGTAGAGCATCTCCTGCATACCGGGCCCGCCCTTGGGGCCCTCGTAGCGGATGACGACCACGTCGCCGTGCGTGATCTCCTTGCGGAGGATCTTGTCGACGGCCTCCTCCTGCGACTCGCAGACGACGGCCGGGCCTTCGAAGGTCCAGATCGATTCGTCGACGCCGGCGGTCTTCACGACGCAGCCGTCCTCGGCGATGTTCCCCTTGAGGACGGCGAGTCCGCCGTCCTTGGAGTACGCGTGCTCAGCGGAGCGGATGCAGCCGTTCTCGGCATCCTCGTCCAGCGCCTCCCAGCGCTCGGACTGGGAGAAGGCGGTGGCGGAGCGGACGCAACCGGGCGCCGCGTGCCACAGCTCGACGGCCTCGGCGGATGGCGAGCCGCCGCGCACGTCCCAGGTCTTGAGCCAGTCGGCGAGGGACGGGCTGTGCACGGAGTGGACGTCCTCGTTCAGCAGTCCCGCGCGGTGCAGCTCACCGAGGAGGGCCGGGATGCCGCCGGCGCGGTGCACGTCCTCCATGTAGTACGTGCGGTCCTTCGCGACGTTGGGCGCGACCTTCGCGAGGCAGGGGACCCGGCGTGAGACGGCGTCGATCTCGTCGAGGCCGAACGGGACGCCCGCCTCCTGGGCCGCCGCCAGCAGGTGCAGGATCGTGTTCGTCGAGCCGCCCATGGCGATGTCGAGGGCCATGGCGTTCTCGAAGGCCGCGATGCCGGCGATGGTGCGCGGCAGGACGGTCTCGTCGTCCTGCTCGTAGTACCGCTTGGTGATCTCGACGACCGTCGCACCCGCGTTCTCGTACAGCGCCTTGCGGGCGGTGTGGGTGGCGAGCACGGAGCCGTTGCCGGGCAGGGAGAGCCCGATGGCCTCGGTCAGGCAGTTCATCGAGTTGGCGGTGAACATGCCGGAACAGGAGCCACAGGTCGGACAGGCGTTCTCCTCGATGCGGAGGATGTCCTCGTCCGAGATCTTGTCGTTCACCGCGTCCGAGATCGCGTCGACCAGGTCGAGCGTGCGGACCGTGCCGTCGACGAGCGTCGCGCGGCCGGACTCCATCGGACCACCGGAGACGAAAACGGTGGGGATGTTGAGGCGCAGCGCGGCCATCAGCATGCCCGGGGTGATCTTGTCGCAGTTGGAGATGCAGATCAGCGCGTCCGCACAGTGCGCCTCGACCATGTACTCCACGGAGTCGGCGATCAGGTCGCGCGAGGGCAGCGAGTAGAGCATGCCGCCGTGGCCCATGGCGATGCCGTCGTCGACGGCGATGGTGTTGAACTCGCGCGGCACGGCGCCCGCGGCCTTGATCGCCTCGGAGACGATCCGGCCGACCGGCGCGAGGTGGGTGTGGCCGGGGACGAACTCGGTGAAGGAGTTGGCGACGGCGACGATCGGCTTGCCGATGTCCTCAGCCGCTACGCCCGACGCCCGCATAAGGGCGCGGGCGCCCGCCATGTTGCGACCGTGGGTGACAGTGCGGGACCTCAGCTCGGGCATCGCGCTCGCTCCTTGGGCGTCCTGAGGACGGATGGGTCTCTGTCGAGCCTACGCCGCCGCTCCAAGATCTGGACGCCTTGTCCGAAATGCGGGACGCGCGGCTCAGTCCTCGGTCGCCGCAGTGTCCGGAGTGCTGGAGGTGTCCGGTGCGGCGTCCGCCGAGTCGGGCGCCTCCGGGCCGTCCGGGCCCGCCTGATCGCCCGACGGGTCCAACTCCGTGAGGTACCGCTGGAGCGTCGGCGCCACCATCCTCACGATGTCCTCCGGATCCGCCGACGCCAGCGGCTCCACCTGGATCACGTACCGCAGGATCACGATGCCGACCATGTGCGAGGCGGCGAGCTCGGCACGGAACCGAGGGTCCGGTACGTCCAGCTCCGCCGCGACACGCTCCAGCAGCCGCCGCAGCACGAACCCGCGCAGCACCTTCGCCGCCGCCTCATGGGTCAGCGCGGACCGTATGACGGCCAGCATCGGCGCGCGGGTCGCCGGGTTCTCCCACACTCCGATGAAAAAACGCGCCAGCCGCTCACCGATACCCGCCGAACCCTGTCCCAGGATCTGCGGGACGACCAACGTCGGCTCGAAGGAGAGCTCGATGGCGGCCGCGAACACATCGTCCTTGGTGCCGAAGTAGTGGTGCACGAGCGCCGCGTCGACCCCGGCTGCCCTGGCGATGCCGCGCATGGTGGTCTTGTCGTAGCCGCGCTCCGCGAACTCGGTGCGCGCCGCCTGAAGGATGCGCTCCTGCGCCCCTGGCCCCTCTTCCGCCGCCTTGCGGGCGGGCCGGCCGCGGCGTCTGCGCTCCTCCGTCATGAGACGCGGGTGGCCGACGCGAGGTGCAGCCGTGTGAAGGCCAGCGCCTCCGCGAGGTCGGCCTCCCGTTCGGCGGCGGACATGGCGCGCCGTGTGTTGACCTCGATGACGACATGGCCGTCGAAGCCCGTACGCGCGAGCCGCTCCAGCAGCTCGGCGCAGGGCTGGTCGCCACGGCCGGGGACGAGGTGCTCGTCCTTCGCGGATCCCTTGCCGTCGGCGAGGTGCACATGGCCGAGCCGGTCGCCCATACGGTCGATCATCGCCATGGTGTCGGTGCGGGCGGTCGCCGTGTGCGAGAGGTCGACCGTGAAGTGGCGGTAGTCCTCCTTGGTGACGTCCCAGTCCGGGGCGTAGGCGAGCATCTCGCGGTCCCGGTAGCGCCACGGGTACATGTTCTCCACGGCGAACCGCACGTCCGTCTCGTTCGCCATCCGCCATATCCCGCTGACGAAGTCGCGGGCGTACTGCCGCTGCCAGCGGAACGGCGGGTGCACGACGACCGTCGACGCCCCGAGCTTCTCCGCGGCGGCACGCGCCCGCTGGAGCTTGACCCACGGATCGGTGGACCACACCCGCTGGGTGATCAGCAGACACGGCGCATGGACGGCGTGCACGGGCATCCGGTGGTAGTCGGAGAGCCGGCGCAGCGCCTCGATGTCCTGGCTGACGGGGTCGGTCCACACCATGACCTCGACACCGTCGTAGCCGAGGCGCGCGGCAATCTCGAAGGCCGTCGCCGTCGACTCCGGATAGACGGAAGCAGTCGACAGGACAACCTTCGCATCCGGGATGCGCACCACTGGTTCTGCCACGGAGACAGGGTACGGGGCCGACCTAAGCGGCAGGGAGGTGATCGAGACGGCGCAGGATGAGTCCCTCGCGCAGCGCCCAGGGGCAGATCTCGAGCTCCTCGACGCCGAAGAGGTCCATCGCACCCTCCGCGACCAGGGCTCCTGCGAGTATCTGGCGGGCCCGGCCCTCGGACACGCCGGGCAGACCGGCGCGCTGCTCGACGGTCATGGCGGCCAGCTTCGGCACCCACTCCTCCAGCGAACTGCGATTCAGATCACGCTGCACGTACAGCCCCTCCGCCGAGCGGGCGGCACCGGCGATACGGGCCAGTTGTTTGAAGGTCTTGGAGGTCGCGACGATGTGGTCGGGCCTGCCGAAGCGGCTGAACTCGCCGACCGTCCGGGCGATCTCCGCCCGCACGTGGCGGCGCAGCGCCCTGACGTCACTCATGTCCGGCGGGTCGCCGGGCAGCATGCCCGCGGTGAGGCGTCCGGCGCCGAGCGGCAGGGACACGGCCTTGTCGGGCTCCTCGTCGATACCGAACGCGATCTCCAGGGAGCCGCCGCCGATGTCGAGGACGAGCAGTTTCCCGGCCGACCAGCCGAACCAGCGGCGCGCGGCGAGGAAGGTGAGACGGGCCTCCTCCTCGCCGCTGAGCACCGTGAGGACGACGCCGGTCTCGTCCTTGATCCGCGCCAGTACCGCGTCCGCGTTGGTGGCCTCGCGCACCGCGGAGGTCGCGAAGGCGAGAACTTCTTCGCAGCCCTTGTCCTCGGCGGCCTGGAGGGCGTCGGCGATGGTGTGGATGAGACGGTCGACACCGTGGGGGCCGATCGCCCCGTCCTCGTCGAGCAGTTCCGCGAGGCGCAGTTCGGCCTTGTGCGAGTGGGCGGGTAGCGGCCGTGCACCGGGGTGGGCATCGACCGCCAGCAGGTGCACCGTGTTCGAACCCACGTCGAGGACTCCGAGTCTCATGGACCGAACGCTACTGCGGCCGCGCGCATACGCTGGACCTGTGCCAAAGACGAAAAAGGCGAAGCCGGGCAAAGCCAACCCGTTGAAGAAGATCCAAGAAGACGAGAAGGGCCTGGACTTCGCCCGTGCCTGGGTGGAGTTCCCCGACCCCGCGGACGACGAGCAGGTCTTCCGCTGCGACCTGACCTGGCTGACCTCCCGCTGGACCTGCATCTTCGGCAGCGGCTGCCAGGGGATCCAGGCGGGGCGCGCTGACGACGGCTGCTGCACGCTGGGGGCGCACTTCTCCGACGAGGACGACGAGAAGCGGGTCGCCGGGCACGTGGCCCGTCTCACTCCGGACCTGTGGGAGTTCCACGACGTCGGCACGAGCACCGGCTGGGTGCAGGAGGACGACGACGGGGAGCGCCAGACGCGCCGCTGGGAGGGTTCCTGCATCTTCCAGAACCGCCCAGGGTTCGCGGGCGGCGCGGGCTGCTCGCTGCACATCCTGGCGCTGCGTGAGGGCCGCGAGCCGCTGGAGACCAAGCCCGACGTGTGCTGGCAGCTGCCGGTGCGGCGTACGTACGAGTGGATCGACCGCCCCGACGACACGCGGGTGCTCCAGGTGTCGATCGGCGAGTACGACCGCCGCGGGTGGGGCCCGGGCGGCCACGACCTGCACTGGTGGTGCACGTCGGCGACGTCCGCGCACGGCGCCGGTGAACCGGTGTACGTGACGTACCGCCCGGAGCTGACGGAACTGATGGGCAAGGCGGCGTACGACGTGCTGGTCGAGCTGTGCGAGGCCCGGCTCGCCTCGGCCCTGCCCCTCCTGGCCCCCCATCCGGCGGACCCCCCGCGCCCGGCCGCCAGCTGACGGACGGGCGCCTCCCGGCGGACGGGCGAGGGGGCCCCGGACGGGCCGGGGCGCCGGGCAGGGCCGGGGCGCCGGGCAGGGCCGGGGCGCCGGCTTTCAGTTCGCCGGCGGGGGTGTCGCGGGTTCCGAGGGCGGGGTGGGGGTCGGTTCCGAGTGGGTCGGGTCCGGGTCGGGCGAGGACGGCGGCGGACTCGACGGCGGCGTCGGGTCCGGGTCCGGGTCCGGGTCCGGCGAGGACGGCGGCGGACTCGACGGCGGCGTCGGGTCCGGGTCCGGGTCGGGCGAGGACGGCGGGGGCGTGGGAGTTGTCGCGCCGTGGCCGCGGATCGACACGACCGCCCCGGAGGGATCGACACCCACCCGGGCCCGCCACGGCCCGGCCGGCTCGCGCGAGTGGTCGACGATGACGTACAGGGTGATCGTTTCGCCGGGGTTCAGCGTGCCGGAGATCTGGCTCAGGTACAGCCAGCCCGCACCTGTCCACGCGGACCAGCTGACCGGCGAACCGCCGGACGCGGTGAGCGTGATGCGGGTGCCGTCACCGGCCGGTTCCGCCTCGAGGGTGATCCGGCCCGGGCCCGGCAGGCCGGGAACGGTCGGCGACATGGGCGCCTCGTCACTGATCACCTCGACCGAGACGTCCGGCGAACGGCGGTTCGCCGTGAACCGCGGGTCCGGCTTCGCGCTCGCGTTGCCCGCGTTCTCGTAGTGGTCGTACGGGGCGGCAGCCGCCCCTCCGCCGTCCGCCCGCTCGCCCGCACTGGCAGCGGGGCCGCCCTGCGCCTCTCCTGTCAGCGGCGCTCCCCGGTAGGCCGCCCACAGGGCGAGCACCGGAGCCGCCACCACCGTGGCCACGACCGTCGTCGTCACGGCCCGCGCCCGCAGCCGGTCACGGCGGGCCGCGTGGTCCTTCGGGTCCAGGGGGAAGCCGCCGGGGCCGAAGCGCGGACCGCCCGCACGCGCCCGGGACACGTGCAGCATGGCCACGTACGTGGCGGCCCGCGGCGCCTCGACCAGCGGCAGCGCGGCCGGTGTGACGGCCGAGCCGGGCCACGGCCCGCCCGCACCGGCGCGCTCTGCGGTGCGTCGGCAGCACGGGCAGTCGTCGACGTGCCGTACCAGTTCCTGGCGCAGCGCCGCGGAGAGCAGCACGCGGTTGTCGTCCGTGAGCCGTGCGACAGCCGGGCAGTTGCCCTTCTCGACGACGGCGAGCGCGGCGCGGGTGCGCTCCACCTCACAGGCCGCGGCCGCGAGGAGCATGCGGGTGGCTGCCGGTTCCGCGCCGAGGACGGCGGCCACCTGGCCGGCCCCCAGGCCGTGGCGTACGGCGAGCTCGAGGGCCTCGCGCTGCTCGGGCGTGGTACCGGCGGCCTCGGGCCAGGCCAGCTGGGCCAGTTCGGCGCGGTGGCGCTCCGCGGTCTCCGGCGGGACGCGCGGGGCGGTCTGCTCGGGCGCCGCGGGCCGCCCGGTGTGTGCGCCTTGGCGCTTGCGCCGCTGCTCGGTCAGCCGGCGCAGGCAGGCCCACCGCGCGAGCGCGTACATCCAGGCCTTCCGCTCGGCCGCGCCGGCCGGGCAGCGCCCGTGCTGCCGGTCGGCGATGGCGAGGACGTCACCGAGAACCGCCGTGGCCGCGTCGTGGTCGCACAGCACGGAAAGGCAGTAGGTGAACAGGCCGTCCAGGTACGGCTCGTAACGGGCGGGCGGCCTCTGCGGCAACGTACGGGGGGCGCGTCGGTGCGCCCGGTGTGCACCGGTGGTGTGCGTAGGGGGTTCCAGCCTGCTGCTCGTCACTCCGTGACCGTAGGGGCAGGACCACGGGCCGTTCGTACCCCTTGAACACTTTTAATCCCTACGGGTGAACCGTTCCCTCGAAGGGGGACAGGAACGCCGAATTCCGGCGTTCCTGCACTATCGCCCGTGCGCCCAGGCGCACGCCCGCGCGCACTCCCCTCCGTACTCCCGGCACACTCCGCGCGCACCCTCCTCGGACTCCCGGCGCGCGCCTGTACGCACCCCCTTCCCTGCTCCCGGCGCACTCCCGCACGGCTCCCACGCACTCCGTCCTTCGGCCGGGCCGGGGCACTGTCGGTGGTCACCGCTACGGTTTGCGCATGGCTGCCCGTACGAAATCCGCGAAGGACCGGCCGTCCTACCGCTGCACCGAATGCGGCTGGACGACCGTCAAGTGGCTCGGCCGCTGCCCCGAGTGCCAGGCATGGGGCACGGTCGAGGAGTACGGCGCACCCGCCGTCCGCACCACCGCCGCCGGCCGCGTCTCCACCGCGGCCCTCCCCATCGGCCAGGTCGACGGCCGGCAGGCGACCGCCCGCACGACCGGCGTGGCCGAGCTCGACCGCGTCCTCGGCGGCGGGCTGGTGCCCGGCGCCGTCGTGCTGCTCGCGGGCGAGCCGGGTGTCGGCAAGTCGACGCTGCTCCTCGACGTCGCAGCCAAAGCGGCGAGCGACGACCACCGCACGCTCTACGTCACGGGCGAGGAGTCCGCGAGCCAGGTCCGGCTGCGCGCCGACCGGATCAACGCCCTGCACGACCACCTCTATCTGGCCGCGGAGACCGACCTCTCCGCGGTGCTCGGCCATCTGGACGCGGTCAAGCCGTCGCTGCTGATCCTGGACTCCGTGCAGACCGTGGCGTCCCCCGAGATCGACGGCGCGCCCGGCGGCATGGCCCAGGTCCGGGAGGTCGCGGGCGCGCTCATCCGCGCCTCCAAGGAGCGCGGCATGTCGACGCTGCTCGTCGGCCATGTCACCAAGGACGGCGCCATCGCCGGACCGCGTCTGCTGGAGCACCTGGTGGACGTGGTGCTCTCCTTCGAGGGCGACCGGCACGCCCGCCTGCGCCTGGTCCGCGGCGTGAAGAACCGCTACGGGGCGACGGACGAGGTCGGCTGCTTCGAGCTGCACGACGAGGGCATCACCGGCCTCGCGGACCCGTCGGGCCTGTTCCTGACCCGACGGGACGAGCCGGTCCCCGGCACCTGTCTGACGGTCACCCTCGAAGGCCGCCGCCCACTGGTGGCCGAGGTGCAGGCACTGACCGTCGACTCCCAGATCCCCTCCCCCCGGCGCACCACATCGGGCCTGGAGACCTCGCGCGTGTCGATGATGCTGGCGGTGCTGGAGCAGCGCGGCCGGATCTCCGCCCTCGGCAAGCGCGACATCTACAGCGCGACGGTCGGCGGGGTGAAGCTCTCGGAGCCCGCCGCGGACCTGGCCGTCGCGCTCGCCCTCGCGTCCGCCGCGAGCGACACCCCGCTGCCGAAGAACCTGGTCGCGATCGGTGAGGTCGGCCTCGCGGGCGAGGTCAGAAGGGTCACGGGCGTCCAGCGCAGGCTGGCAGAGGCGCACCGGCTCGGCTTCACACAAGCCCTGGTGCCGACCGATCCCGGCAAGATCCCCGCCGGTATGAAAGTCACCGAAGTGGCAAACGTGGGGGATGCTCTGCGGGTGCTTCCGCAGGGCCGTCAGGGCGGCTCGGGCGGCGGCTCACGCAGAGAGCGGGCGGAGGCCCCACGGGAGCAGGAAGCTCGCCGGTAGACTTTGCCCTGGTCTCGCCCACCCGTACGAGCCGGAGGAGTGCAGTGGCAGCCAAGGACGGGGCATCAGCACCCGGAAAGTCCGGCGGAGGCTCCGGCAACGAAGCGCTGATCCGCGCCGCCCTGAGCGCCGTCGCCCCGGGCACCGCCCTGCGCGACGGACTGGAGCGCATCCTCCGCGGCAACACCGGAGGCCTGATCGTTCTCGGCATGGACAAGACCGTCGAGTCGATGTGCACCGGCGGTTTTGTGCTGGACGTGGAGTTCACCGCCACCCGGCTGCGCGAGCTGTGCAAGCTGGACGGCGCGCTCATCCTCGACAAGGACATCTCCAAGATCCTCCGGGCGGGTGTGCAGCTCGTCCCGGACGCGTCGATCCCCACCGAGGAGACGGGCACCCGGCACCGCACCGCGGACCGGGTCTCCCGGCAGTGCGGCTTCCCCGTGGTCTCCGTCTCGCAGTCGATGCGTCTGATCGCGCTGTACGTGGACGGCGAGCGCCGGGTCCTTGAGGAGTCGGCGGCGATCCTGTCCCGCGCCAACCAGGCCCTCGCCACCCTCGAGCGGTACAAGCTCCGCCTCGACGAGGTCGCGGGCACGCTCTCCGCCCTCGAGATCGAGGACCTCGTCACCGTCCGGGACGTCACCGCGGTCGCCCAGCGGCTGGAAATGGTGCGCCGGATCGCGACCGAGATCGCCGAGTACGTGGTGGAGTTGGGCACCGACGGCCGTCTGCTGGCCCTCCAGCTCGACGAGTTGATCGCCGGTGTGGAGCCCGAGCGCGAACTGGTCGTCCGGGACTACGTGCCCGAACCGACTGCGAAGCGCTCACGCACCGTGGACGAGGCGCTCGCCGAGCTCGACGCGCTCAGCCATGCCGAGCTTCTCGAACTGCCCACCGTCGCAAGGGCGCTCGGATACAGCGGCTCCCCGGAGACGCTCGACTCCGCGGTCTCCCCGCGCGGTTACCGACTGCTGGCGAAGGTTCCGCGGCTGCCGGGCGCGATCATCGAGCGGCTCGTCGAGCACTTCGGCGGGCTGCAGAAGCTGCTCGCGGCCAGCGTGGACGACCTGCAGGCGGTGGACGGCGTCGGCGAGGCGCGGGCCCGCAGCGTGCGGGAGGGCCTGTCGCGGCTCGCCGAGTCGTCGATCCTCGAGCGGTACGTGTAGCGCCGGAGCTTCGGGCGACGCACCGCCTCGTTGAGTGCTGCCTCAGCTCTTCTCGAGACGGAACGAGGCCGGCAGCACCGTCGCGCCGGGGAACGCGGCCTCCACCAGATAGGTGCCGGGCCCGACGGCACCCGCCGGCGGCGTCGCACACTTCGGCGCGCTCCGCTTGCGGTCCCACTCCACGGTGTGCGTGATCGTCGATCGCGCCGGGACCTGGAGCAGGCGGCTTCCGGCCGGACGCGGGCAGTCCTTGGTGGACCACACGGCGTCGTCCTCGGCGTCGGTCACGGTGAACACGGCGGCCTTGGGACCGAAGTCCGCCTTGCAGGTCGTCGCGGAGGAGTTGGAGACGACGAGCTGGAACGAGGGCTTCTCCCCCGGCGCGTACGAGACCTTGGCGCTGCGCAGTGTCAACTTCAGCGAGCCCGGAGCGCAGTTGGGGAGCGCCGAGCCTGCCGGAACGGGTCGGCCCGTGGGACCGCCGGTGCTTGTCCCGCCGCCCGCCGTGCCGCCGCCGGCTCCGCCCGTACCACCCGTACCGCCTGAAGTGGCCGAGCCGTTGCCGCTGCTGCCCTCGCCACTGCCGTCGCCGTCACCGCTGCCGGTGCCGCCGTCCGACTCGTCGCGCCCACCCGGCTGTTCGCTGATCGCGGGCCCCGACTGGTCGGGCCCAGGCGTGATCGAAGGCGCGGGGCCCTTGCCGTCGTCGCCCTGATTGCTCGTCCCGCCGCTGCCTCCCGCCGAACTCACGGCCCATACGATCAGCACCGCGAGCAGCGCGATCAACGACGCCGCGACTGCCCTCCGTCGCCAGTAGATGGAGGAGGGGAGCGGCCCGATCGGATTGCGCAGAGATCCCACGGCCCAAACTCTACGAGAGAACCGGGCCAACTCCCGCCCCACCCGCCGCCGCACTTCCCAAACTCTGCCGATCATCATCACGGCCCGTCCCCGTGGAGCCCGTCACTTTCGTCAGGGGTGACCATGACCGATCGCAGGGCGTGACCGCTGCCGCCGAGAGGGTACGGTCCGTGACCATGGACAGCAGCATGACCCGCGATCTCTACCGCGACATAGTCGACTTCGCCCACACGACTCCCACCTGGATGCAACATCTCACCGAACTCTGGACGGAGGCGGGGCTGTTGCTCTTCGGCCTTCTGTTCGTCCTGGCGTGGTGGCGGTCGCGGACCGCTGACACCCGCGCCCTGGGGCTCGCGGTGCTCGCCCCTCTCGCGACGGCCGTCGGCTATGTCGTCAGCGAGTCGCTCAAGTCGGTCGTGGACGAGGAACGCCCGTGCCGCACGGTCGCTGACGCGGCAGCCTCGCTGGTGCCGTGCCCGCCGACCGGTGACTGGTCCTTCCCCAGCAACCACTCGGCGATCGCGGGCGCGGCGGCCGTGGCGCTGGCGATCGCGTGGCCGCGGACAGCTCTGCTCACCGTCCCGATGGCGCTGCTGATGGCCTTCTCACGGGTCTTCGTGGGCGTGCACTACCCGCACGACGTGCTGACCGGCCTGGTCGCCGGCGGGGTGGTCGCGACCGTGTTCGTCGTGCTCCTGCTCCGGCCGGCGCGTGCCCTGCTGGGCACGATGCGGATGAGCCGTGCTCCGTTGGCCGTGTGGCTCACCGGCCCGGGCGAGGCGACGCACGCGGCACCGAACCGAGACACGTACGAGCCCCGCGCCTGACGCGCGTCCTCCTCATGATCCGCCGATGATGTGGTGCATGAGGCGGGCGGCCGTGACGGTGCCAAGAAGCTGTACCCGGTTGCCGTGGCGCTCGATCACCGCAATCAGGGGGCTGTGGGTACGGGCCATCAGCGCGGCGATTTCCATGGGGTGGGCGTCGGGTCCGACGAAGTGGGGCGGGTAGCGTCGTCGGGGCGCCCATTCGGCGACGGTGAGTCCCTCCAGGCGGTCCATGATGTCGGCGTGATGCCGGTCGCCGGCGGTGGCGGCGAGCAGCGGGTCGTTCAGCAGGTACTCGGGCAGCAGCTGACGGACCATTTGGGAGCCGGGGACGATGGAGTAGGGCTGTCCGTCGGCGTCGAGCACCAGGAGGGCGGGCAGCCCCTGCTCGGCCAGTAGTCGCGCCGCGTCTGCAGCCGGGTCGTCCGTGGTGACGCAGGGGTAGGGCTCGGCGAGGTCTCGGGCGAGCATGGCGGCCTCCTGGGTGCGGGCTGGTCCTATGGTTCGATCAGTCCGACTCTGATGGCGTAACGGGTGAGTTCGAGTCGGTCTTTCAGGCCGAGTTTTTGCAGCAGGTTGGCCCGGTGGCGTTCGACGGTCTTGACGCTGATGATCAGGAGTTCGGCGATCTCCTGTGAGGTGTGCCCTTCGGCGACAAGCTTGAGTACCTCCTCCTCGCGGTCGGTGATGGCCCTGGCCGGGGGACGGCCGCCTTCGCGGGTGCGGTCGAGGTAGTTGCGGATCAGAGCGTGGACAGCTCCGGGGTAGAGGAAGGGCTCGTCCCGTATTGCCGCGTGACAGGCTTCGACGAGGTCGCGGTCCGCGACGGATTTGAGTACGTAACCGGCAGCTCCGGCTCTGAGGGCCTCGAAGAAGTACTGCTCGTTGTCGTACATGGTCAGGATCAGGATGCGAGTCGCCGGCTGAAGCCGGGAGAGTTCTCGTGCGGCTTGCAGGCCGGT
Organism: Streptomyces sp. NPDC027962; assembly: GCF_055566095.1. NCBI lineage: Bacteria > Bacillati > Actinomycetota > Actinomycetes > Kitasatosporales > Streptomycetaceae > Streptomyces > Streptomyces sp. NPDC027962. The sequence goes on along the minus strand of NZ_JBVHTA010000025.1, from coordinate 95,806 downwards.
CAGCCGCGGCATGGCGATGTCCAGAATGGCCAGGTCCGGCCGTTCGGTACGGGCCAGTTCGATCGCTTCCGCGCCGTCGCCGGCCTCGGCGACGACGTTGAGGTCGGGTTCGTTGTCGAGGATCAGGCGCACCCCGCGGCGTACGAGGGCGTGGTCGTCCGCGAGCAGGATGCGGATCTTCGCCGGTTCGGCCATGGTCAGTTGCTCCTGTCCCCCGTCGGGGCGTTCGGTACGTACAGCCGTACCTCTGTGCCTCCTTCGCAGCCGGGCGTGACGGTGAGGTCGGCACCGATGAGCAGGGCTCGTTCGCGCATCCCCCGCAGGCCCGCCCCCTCGGGCGCGTCGCGGAGGCCCCGGCCGTCGTCCCGGATCAGCAGTTCCACACCTTTCCGGGCGCGGTGCACGGCGATGTCGGCCCGGCGGGCGCCGGCGTGCCGAACGACGTTGGTCAGCGCTTCCTGGGCGACTCGGTAGAGGACCAGCTCTGTTTCCTGCCCGAGTCCGGGCAGCTGGGTGTCGAAGTGGCGTGTGACGGTGAGGTCGGTGTGGGTGGTGATCTCGGTGGTGAGGGCTTTCAACGCGCTGTTCAGGCCGAGCTCGTCCAGGACGCCGGGGCGCAGGCGGCGGGCGATGCGGCGGATCTCGTCGAGGCTGTCGCGGGTGGTCTCCTGCACGTGGTGCAGCTCGGTCTGCAAGCGGGCAGGTGCTTGGTCAGCGACGCGTTTGAGCTCCAGCAGCACCGCCGTCAGGCTTTGGCCGATCTCGTCATGCAGCTCTTGCGCGATACGGCGGCGCTCGGCTTCCTGGGCTGAGAGGGCGAGCGCGCTGCTGGCCGCGCGCTCGGCCTCCAGCCGGTCGAGCATGCTGTTGAACGTCGTGATGAGGTCGGCGATCTCGCCGTGGCCTGAGGCGGCAGGGCGGTGTCCGGGACGCAGCAGATCGGTCGTTGTCATCGCGCGGGTGAGTCGTTGCAGTGGCGCGAGGCCGATGCGTAGGAGGGCTGCGTTGGCGACGAGCATGAACGCCACGCCGCCCGTCAGAATCAGGGCCTCGGTCAGTAGTACGGGCGTGGAGACGGTGACCGGGCCGAGCAGCAGCAGGGCGGTTGCCGCGAAGAGCACTGCGGCGTTGAGCAGGAAGATCCGCCAGAACAAGGACACAGAGCACGGCCTCCCTCGTTTTCGGGCCTCTCCCACTATCGCCGACACGCGCAGTCCTTCCGTGCAGCCGGGCTGGTCCCGTCACCGTTCAAAGTTGCGGGGCCTGCGTGCCGCTGTCCATCGGGGCCGGCACCCATTTCCGGCTCAGGATCTCCGGTCATCTGCATATTCGCCCCCACCCGATTTGGGTGACGGCCCCGATGGTCGCCGCACGGTCCCGGGGGCGACGGTGGAACCCTGGCCCCGCATCTGCAGGGGACGCGGTTCTGACGACGGCCCATGTGGCGCACCAGAGGGGAAGCGAACATGAGCGTGACCGCCTGGCCGGCTGTGGCGGTCCTCGCTCCCGCGTATCTCCTGATCGCGACCGAGTGGCTGCACCGGGTCGCTGCTGCGCTCGCCGACGCGGTCGTCATTGTGGGGGCGACCGATACGGCAACGGACTGCTCATCGCGGCGGGACTCGTCGGGCTGGGAGCCGCGGCGCACGGCTTCGCCCCCCCGCGCCACCCGCACGGCCGTCCTGGGCCACCGCCGGCATGATTCCGGCAGCGACGCGGAGCCACCGCCGTGACCCTCCAGGAGATGTATCTCGTGCTGCTGATCGGGGGCACGGTACTCCTCGCCAGCATCGCGGCGGCGAGAACCGCCAACCGGCTCGGCCTGCCGAGCCTGCTGCTGTTCCTCGCCGTCGGGGTGATCGTGGGTGAGGACGTCCTCGGCCTGGAATTCGACGACGCCCAACTGGCCCAGGCCCTGGGCACAGCGGCCTTGGCCGTCATTCTGGTCGAAGGCGGCCTGACCACCCACTGGCCCGACGTCAAACGCCTGCTCGCGCCCGCCGGCGTACTGGCCACCGCGGGGGTTGCCGTCTCTGTCGCGGTGACAGCTGCCGGGGCACACTGGCTGCTGGGTATGGACTGGCATCTGGCGCTGCTGCTGGGCGCGATCGTGTCCTCCACCGACGCCGCGGCCGTGTTCGCGGTCCTGCGCGCCCTGCCGCTGCCGCAGAAGGTCACCGGACTGCTGGAAGCCGAGTCCGGGTTCAACGACGCTCCGACCATCATCCTGGTGCTGGTCTTCAGCACTGCCGTCACCGACCTGCCGGGCCCCGCGCACATCCTCGGCAATCTCCTCTACCAGCTCGCCGTCGGCAGTCTGCTCGGGCTGGTGGTGGGGCGCGCGGGGGTCGCCGCGCTGCGGCACATCGCCCTGCCCGCCACCGGCTTGTACCCGCTGGCCACCGTAGGGTTCGGCATCGTCGCCTTCGCCGCCGCCGGCGCCGTGAACGCGAGCGGCATCATCGCCGCCTACCTGGCGGCGCTCGTCCTGGGCAACTCCAAGTTGCCCCACCGGGCCGCTACCCGGTCCTTCGCCGAAGGGGCCGGCTGGCTCGCGCAGATCGGTCTGTTCGTGATGCTCGGCCTTCTGGTCACGCCCAGCGAGCTGCCGTCCGCCGTGCTGCCCGCCGTCGCGGTCGGGCTGGTCCTGCTTCTTCTCGCCCGGCCCGCATCAGTACTGGCTTGTCTGCTGCCGTTCCGCGTGCCCTGGCGCGAGCAGGTGTTCATCTCCTGGGCGGGGCTGCGCGGCGCCGTGCCGATCGTACTCGCCACCTTCCCCATCGTCGCCGGTGTCGACGGTGCCGGGCACCTGCTCAACATCGTGTTCGTCCTCGTCGTCCTGTTCACCCTCCTTCAAGGGCCCAGCCTGCCTGCTGCCGCCCGGCTCCTGGGCCTGACCCGGCCGGGAGCGCTGCGCGACGTCCAGGTGGAGACCGCTCCTCTGGACGTACTGGACGCCGACCTTCTCACCGTCACCATCCCCCAAGGCTCCCGCCTGAGGGGCGTGGCCGTCTTCGAACTGCGGCTGCCGCCCCCGACTGTTGTCACACTTGTCGTCCGCAACGGAACCACCGTCGTTCCTCACCAGGACACCGTGCTCCGCACGGGGGACGAGCTCCTGTTGATCACCATCCCTGACACGCGCGAAGCCGTCGAACGGCGCCTGCGCGCGATCGGCAGACGCGGAAAACTCGCCCGGTGGCTCGGCGAAAACGGAAACCCGGAATCCGGAACCCGCCGATCCGCCCGGCGATGATGAGGCCGTCGACAACCTCACCCAGCAGTACGACTGCGCGAAATGGGGTCCGGCCGGTGTCGGCGGGAGCCGTCGCCGTCCGCGGTCTCCCCCGGCATTTCGGCACGGTGACCCGCCGGCGGAAGAGTGCCTCGGCAGGGTGTCATCGGACCGGCTCGTCGACACCAGCCACCGAGTCGTCATGAACGGCCCCCCAGCCCCCACGACGACGGACACGAACTCGTGGCTTGCCCGGCCCCCGCGTATGCGGCATCCGCACCGCCGGACGTGCCAGGATCGGTCTGCCATGACTGTCACTCATGAAACCCAGACGTCCGACACCGTCGACCCCGTCTCGCTCCACACCCCCGTCATCGCCTGGTTCGAGCAGCACGCCCGCGACCTGCCCTGGCGTCGCCCCGAGGCAGGCGCCTGGGGCGTGATGGTCAGCGAGTTCATGCTGCAGCAGACCCCGGTGAGCCGGGTTCTGCCCGTGTACGAGCACTGGCTGGCCCGCTGGCCTCGTCCGGCCGATCTCGCTCAGGAGGCGCCCGGTGAGGCCGTCCGCGCCTGGGGCCGGCTCGGCTACCCCCGGCGGGCGCTGCGTCTGCACGGCGCCGCGCAGGCGATAACGGAGCGTCACGGCGGCGAGGTGCCGAGTGATCACGCGCAGCTCCTCGCGTTGCCCGGCATCGGCGAGTACACGGCGGCGGCCGTGGCCTCGTTCGCGTACGGCCAGCGGCACGCCGTCCTGGACACCAACGTCCGGCGGGTCTTCGCCCGCGCGGCGACCGGTATCCAGTACCCGCCGAACGCGACAACCGCCGCCGAACGCAAGCTGGCCCGGCTGCTGCTGCCCGAGGAGGAGCGGACCGCCGCCCGCTGGGCCGCGGCCTCGATGGAGCTGGGCGCACTCGTGTGCACGGCCAAGAACGAGGACTGTGCGCGCTGCCCGATCTCGGACCGGTGCGCCTGGCGGCTGGCGGGCAAGCCGGCGCACGTCGGTCCGGCACGCCGGGGCCAGACGTACGCCGGTACGGACCGCCAGGTCCGCGGCAAGCTGCTGGCCGTGCTGCGCGAGGCCGTGACACCGGTGCCCCGGGCGGCGCTGGACGCGGTCTGGCACGAGCCGGTGCAGCGGGCCCGGGCCTTGGACGGCCTGGTCGCCGACGGACTGGTCGAGCCGCTGGAGGACAACCACTACCGTCTCCCGCACGCCTGAGCCAGCGGCGGCGAGCGACCGCCTATACCCCACCTCCACCCCACCCGAAACATCCGCTGTTACACAACCGATGGATGGCCGTGCGCCCTCCGACGGCTGCCCCGCACAGTGCCGTGACAACGCCTCCGTAGCTTCTTGTGACGCAGGACGGACCACAAGAAACACGCGCGAGAACGCGCAAGCACACAGAGCTTGGTCACGGGGACGGAGGCGGTTGGAATGGCGCACGGCGAGGTGCTCGAATTCGAGGAGTACGTACGCACCCGGCAGGAGGCGCTGCTGCGTAGCGCCCGGCGTCTCGTCCCCGACCCGATCGACGCGCAGGACCTGCTCCAGACCGCTCTGGTGCGCACCTACGGCCGATGGGACGGAATCGCGGACAAGTCGCTCGCGGACGCGTACCTTCGCCGCGTGATGATCAATACGCGCACCGAGTGGTGGCGGGCCCGCAAGCTCGAGGAGGTCCCCACCGAGCAGCTGCCCGACGCGAGCGTCGAGGACGGCAGCGAGCAGCGCGCGGACCGCGCTCTGCTGATGGACGTGCTCAAGGTACTGGCGCCGAAGCAGCGCAGCGTCGTCGTGCTGCGCCACTGGGAGCAGATGAGCACCGAGGAGACCGCTGCCGCGCTCGGGATGTCGGCCGGTACCGTGAAGAGCACGCTGCACCGGGCGCTTGCCCGGCTCCGTCAGGAGCTCGAGGCACGGGACCTGGACGCCCGCGCCCTGGAGCGCGATGACGCGCGGCGGGCCCAGCGGCATGACGGACGGGAGCAGGAGCGGTGCGCGGCCTGAGAGGCAAGGGGGGCAGCGGGACCAAGGCGGCGAGCGGCACGGCGACGGCCGGGCTCGTCGCCGTAGTCCTGTTCGCGACCGGCTGCTCCACGGGGGGCACGGGGGTGCAGGACGAGGGGGCGGCGCCGTCGGAGGCGGCGAGCAAGGCCCCGCCCTCCCCGGCGCCTTCGGGCGGCGCGGGACAGTTCACGAAGGCGGTCGACGCGGTCGAGCTGCTGATGGCCGACCCGAAAGTCAGTCCGCGGGTCAAGGCGGACCTGCGGCCGTGCGCCAAGAACTCGTATCCCGTCGACACCTCGTACGCGGTCCTCACCGGGAGCGACACGCCGGACGTCATCGTCAACGTGCTGACCTGCGGAGACGCGGTCGGCATGGGCACCTATGTGTACCGGGAGAACGGAAAGGCGTACGAGAACGTCTTCTCCGTCGAGGAGCCGGCCGTCTACGCGGCGGTCGACCGGGGCGACCTGGTGGTGACCAAACAGGTGTACGCCAAGAACGACCCCGTCGAGGAGCCGTCCGGCGAGGAAGTGAGCACCTACCGCTGGTCGTCCGGTAAGTTCACCCGGCAGTTCTGGGTGCGCAACGAATTCAGCAGAGCGGTCGGGGAGGGCGAGGTGGTCGCCACCGAACCGTCCGCGCCGGCCGAGAACTGAAGAGAACTGAGAGAGCAGCCGGATGGCCGAGACCCACGTGCTTTTCGTCGAGGACGACGATGTCATCCGCGAGGCCACCCAGCTCGCACTGGAGCGGGACGGCTTCGCGGTCACCGCGGTACCCGACGGACTGCTGGGCCTGGAGGCCTTCCGGGCGGAGCGGCCGGACATCGCGCTGCTGGACGTGATGGTGCCGGGCCTCGACGGGGTGAGCCTGTGCCGCCGTATCCGTGACGAGTCGACCGTCCCGGTGATCATGCTCTCGGCGCGTGCCGACTCGATCGACGTCGTGCTCGGCCTCGAGGCCGGCGCCGACGACTACGTCACCAAGCCCTTCGACGGCGCCGTGCTCGTCGCCCGCATCCGAGCCGTGCTGCGCCGCTTCGGGCATGCGAGCGGCGCGGCGGGCGACGCGGCCGCGGCGGGCCGGCAGGTACAGGGGGGCGAGCTGACCTTCGGCGATCTGGCGATCGACACGGAGGGCATGGAGGTCCGCAGGTCCGGTGAGCCGGTGTCCCTGACGCCGACCGAGATGCGGCTGCTGCTGGAGTTCTCGGGCGCGCCCGGCACCGTGCTGTCCCGGGACAAGCTGCTGGAGCGGGTCTGGGACTACGGCTGGGGCGGCGACACCCGGGTGGTGGACGTCCATGTGCAGCGTCTGCGCACCAAGATCGGTCAGGACCGGATCGAGACGGTCCGCGGCTTCGGCTACAAACTCAGGGCCTGAGGCGCGCCTGTGAGAGCCGCCCCGGGAGAGCTGGAAGCCGCCCTATGAGAGCCGAGGAGAGTCCCACCGCATGAGGCGTCTTGTCCTGCGCACCGGCGTCCGCTGGAAGATCAGCATCGCGATCGCGGCGGTCGGCGCCCTGATCGCCATGGCGCTGAGCCTCGTCGTGCACAACGCCGCCCGGGTCTCCATGCTCGACAACGCCCGCGATGTGCAGATGGACCGCGTGCTGCTCGCCCAGCGCTGGTACGAGACGTCCAAGAACAAGGACCCGCGCTTCAACAGCAAGGTCAACGACCCGGCGCTGCCGAAGGAGCTCCAGCAGCTCATGCGGGAGAACCGGCGCGGCTCGTACGTCGACGAGGGCGACGACGGCACACCCGAGATCTGGGCGGCCGTGCCCCTCGCGAGCGGCGACGTGCTCTCGCTGCACACCGACTTCGCGGGCCGCAGCGCCGTCGTGATGCAGGACCTGGACCGTGCCCTGATCATCGGTTCCGTGTCGGTGGTGCTCGGCGGTTCCGCGCTCGGCGTCCTGATCGGCGGGCAGCTCTCGCGCCGACTGCGCAAGGCGGCCGCCGCGGCCGGCAATGTGGCGCAGGGCAACCACGAGGTACGGGTGCGGGACGCCATCGGCGGGGTCGTACGCGACGAGACCGACGATCTGGCCCGGGCTGTCGACGCAATGACCGACGCACTCAACGCGCGCATCGAAGCAGAGCGCCGGGTCACCGCAGACATCGCACACGAGCTGCGCACCCCGGTCACGGGCCTGCTCACGGCTGCCGAGCTGCTGCCGCCGGGCCGGCCGACGGAGCTGGTGCGGGACCGGGCGCAGGCCATGCGGACGCTGGTCGAGGACGTGCTGGAGGTGGCGAGACTCGACAGCGCCTCCGAGCGTGCCGAGCTGCAGGAGATCCAGCTGGGCGAGTTCGTCGGCCGCCGGGTCGCCGCGGTCCACCCCGATGCGGAGATCCGGGTGGTGCACAGCTCATGGGTCAACACCGACCCACGGCGGCTCGAGCGCATCCTCGGCAATCTGCTCACCAACGCCGTCAAGTACGGCAAGGGGCCGATCGAGGTCACCGTCGAGGGCCGTGTGGTGCGCGTGCGGGACCACGGGCCCGGTTTCCCGGAGGCCCTGCTGCGGGAGGGGCCGAGCCGCTTCCGTACGGGGGCGAGCGACCGTGCCGGGACCGGCCACGGCCTGGGGCTCACGATCGCCGCAGGTCAGGCCCGGGTGCTGGGGGCACGGCTGACGTTCCGCAACGCCGCACCGGAGGGGGCGACGCCTCTGGGGGATTCCGGCGGTGCGATCGCCGTGCTGTGGCTTCCGGAGCACGCGCCGACGAACACCGGGAGCTTCCCCGTGCTGTCCCTGAGGGAATGGAAGGCCGAGGGGGCGAAGGGCGCGAAAGCCCGCGGGTGAGTCCCCGCCGGGGCGGGGACTCACCGTGCGTGGAGAGCCGTGCCTCACCGTGCAGTAGGCGGGTCCTCGGTCGGATCCGGAGCGGTGTCAGACGGTCTGCGCGACCTTCGCCGTGTCGTCGGGGGCGTCCTTGTCCGGTGCGTCGTCCGCCGGGCCGGCCCCGCGCAGCGGCACCTCCTTGACGAAGAGCGCCGCCAGGAAGCCGATCACCGCCACGGAGCCGGCGACGAGGAACGCCGCGTGCGTGCCGGAGGCGACGGCGAATTCGTACGCCTCCCGGAGCGGGTCGGGCAGTTTCGCCAGGCTCGCGGCGTCCAGCTGCGCGGAGCCGGCGGTCGCCTGTGCCCCGCCGCGCGCCGCCATCTCGTCCTGGACGCGTGCGGTGAACAGCGCGCCCATGATCGCGACACCGAAGGAGCTGCCGAGGGTGCGGAAGAGGGTGGTGGCGGACGAGGCGACACCCATGTCCTTCATCTCGACACTGTTCTGCGCGACGAGCATCGTGATCTGCATCAGGAAGCCCATGCCGGCGCCGAGGACGGCCATGTAGATCCCCGAGGTCAGCCGGGAGGTGCTGGTGTCCATCTGGGCGAGCAGGAACAGGCCCACGACCATCAGTGCCCCGCCGACGATCGGGAAGAGCCGGTATCTGCCGGTACTCGTGGTGACCCGCCCGGCGACCATCGAGACGACGAGCATGGCCAACAGCATCGGCAGCAGGAGCAGGCCGGAGTTGGTCGCGGAAGCGCCCTGCACGGACTGCTGGAACAGCGGCAGGAAGAGCACCGCGCCGAACATGACGAAGCCGGCGAGGAAGCCGATGACGGACATCAGCGTGAAGTTGCGGCTGCGGAAGATGTGCAGCGGCATGATCGGCTCTGCGGCCTTGGTCTCGACGAAGAGGAAGCCCACGAGCGACGCCACGCCGATGGCGATCAGCTCCATGATCACGGCCGAGTCCCAGGCGTACTCGGTGCCGCCCCAGGTGGTGACCAGCACAATCGCGGTGATGCCGACGGTGAGCAGCGCGGCGCCGAGATAGTCGATACGGGCCGTGCTGCGCTCCTTCTTCGGCAGGTGGAGCACGGCGGTGACCATGGCCAGGGCGATCGCGCCGAGCGGCAGGTTGATGTAGAAGCTCCAGCGCCAGCCGAGATGGTCGGTGATGGTGCCGCCGACCAGCGGCCCGCCGATCATCGCGATGGCCATGACGCCGGCGATCATCCCCTGGTAGCGGCCGCGCTCGCGGGGCGGTACCAGGTCCCCGACGATCGCCATCACGCCGACCATCAGACCGCCCGCGCCCAGTCCCTGCACGGCGCGGAAGCCGATCAGCTGTCCCATGTCCTGGGCCATGCCGCTGAGCACGGAGCCGATCAGGAAGATCACGATGGAGAGGAGGAAGACGCCCTTGCGGCCGTAGAGGTCGCCGAGCTTGCCCCAGATGGGGGTGGAGGCCGCGGTGGCCAGGGTGTAGGCGGTGACGACCCAGGACAGATGCTCCAGGCCGCCCAGCTCACCGACGATGGTGGGCATCGCGGTGCCCACGATCATGTTGTCGAGCATGGCCAGCAGCATGGTGATCATGAGCGCGAGCATGACCACGCGCACGCTCCGCTGGGGGCGTATCCCGATCGGGTCACCGGCCGCAGCAGGCGCATCCGCCAGCGCGCCCGCCTCCGCCTGCTCTGTTGGTTTCTCCACGATGGTCCCCGCTCCCCTGCCCACACTTACCTGCCGCCCGGCTAGTTGACTACACTGGGGGACGGTAGACCCGTAACTAGCCGGGCGTCAAGTAAGTTTTCGGAGCCGGGAGAACAGCATGGGCACTCAGCAGCCGCGCAGGGGCAACACGCGCCAGCGCATCCAGGACGTGGCCCTGGAGCTGTTCGCCGAGCAGGGATACGAGAAGACGTCACTGCGCGAGATCGCCGAGGCCCTCGACGTCACCAAGGCCGCGCTGTACTACCACTTCAAAACCAAGGAAGACATCCTGATCAGCATTTTCCAGGACCTGACCAGGCCGATCGACGAGCTGATCGAGTGGGGGCAGGAGCAGCCGCGGACCCTTAAGACAAAGAAGGAAGTGCTGGTCCGCTACGACAAAGCCCTGACGGCCGCCGCCCCTCTGTTCCGGTTCATGCAGGAGAACCAGGCGACGATGCGGGAACTCAGCATCGGCGAGACCTTCAAGAGCCGGGTCTTCACCCTGCTCGACCTGGTCAAGGAGCCCGGCGCCGACCTGGTCGACCAGGTCCGCTGCTTCAGTGCGCTGTTCACCATGCACGCGGCGACGTTCGCCCTCAAAGACGTCGAGGGCGACCCCGAGGAGAAGCGTGAAGCCATCCTCGAAGTCGCCCTCGATCTGATCACCCAGGCACACCACACCCGGGACTGACGCGTGCGTCAGGCGTGCGTCACAGGTTGACACCGAAGGAGCGCAGGAAGGACGCCGGATTGAGCGCCGAGCCGTAGTTCGGGGTCGTACGGATCTCGAAGTGCAGGTGCGGGCCGGACGAGTTGCCGGTGTTGCCGGACTTGGCGATGTTCTGTCCGGTCTTCACCGTGGAGCCGACCGAGACGTTGATCTTCGACAGGTGCGCGTACTGCGAGTACTTGCCGTTGGCGTGCTTGATCACGATGGCGTTGCCGTACGCGGGACCGTCGCCGCCGCCGTTCGGGCCCGCCTTCACGACGGTGCCGCCGTGAACGGCCTTGACCGGGGTGCCGATCGGCACGGCGAAGTCCTGGCCGGAGTGCTTCGCGGACCACATGGCGCCGCCCTGCGCGAAGCTCGCGGTCAGCGTGTACTTGCTGACCGGCTTCACCCACGAGGGGGTCTTCTTGGCCGCCTTCTTCGCGGTCTTCGCCTTCGCGGCACCCGCCTGGGCGTCGGCCTGGGCGGCCACGGCGGAGGCGGCGTCCACGACGGCCGGCTTGGCCGCCTTGCCCGCGTCGGCAGAGGCGACACCCGCACCGGCTCCGACGACCATCACGGCACCCATTCCGGCGGCCACGACAGCCCCACGGGTACGGAGCACGGACGGGCGGAGCTGGTGGATCATGGTGCGCTTCGACATACGGGAGAACCTCCGGGCATGAATGAACCCGGCACGCTCGCCGGGCTGGCTCCACATTGGTAACCCGAGCCCCCAAGTCGCCTCAAACCCCCCATCTACGACATCACGTCGTAGATGGGGCCGCGGAAATACGACCCTTGACTCCGCCCCGGATCCACTCCCACCCCTCGAAAAGACGCCCACTTATGCCCCACTCCGGATGGTTTAACCCCATGTCCGGCCCATGGGGCTGCGGGAGCGAGGACCTCCGGCCGCAACTGACGCCCGAAGAGGCCAGAGGTCCCGGGCACCCCGCCTCCCCCTTATGGTGCAAAACGGATATTAAGGTCACTAAGCCACCTAGTAGGCCTGAAAACGCCTGTGCGCCTTGTCACGGAGCAGCCCCTCGGACGCCCACGGAATCGTGAGCCAGGCCACGCCCGCCGACCGCTCGAAAGGGAGAGAACACCGCACCGGCGAAGGCGTTCACCGTGACCGGGGCCACAGAATTCGGCCCGGCGACCTGCCCCGCCGACAGCCCGAAAGACCCGCCACACGTCCTTCCCCCGGGCACTTGGTTCCGGGATCCTCCTGCCATGAGCAGACCCTCCGTGACCCCTGCCCACCGACCCTTACGCCGCCGCGGCTGGACCTGGACGCTCGCCGCCGGGCTCGCCTGCACCCTCACCTGGAGCTCGCCCGCAGGGGCCGGCCCTTCCGACACCGGCCTCAAGGGCGCGCTCGACAAGGTCCTCTCCGACCCCCGGATGGACGGCGGGGCGGTGAGCGTGGTCGTCGCCGACGCCGCCACCGGTGAGCGCCTCTACCAGCGCGACGCCGGCGACCGCCTGATGCCTGCCTCCAACACCAAGCTCGCCACGTCCGCCGCCGCCATGGCCGTCCTCGGCCCCGACCACCGCTACACCACCGATGTGCTGACCACCGGCAAGCGGTGGGGCTCCACCCTCGTGGGCGACGTGTATCTGCGCGGGAGCGGCGACCCGACCATGCTCGCCGGCGACTACCAGCGGCTCGCCGCCGACCTCGCCGCCTCAGGCATCAAGCACGTCACCGGACGCCTCGTCGCCGACGACACCCACTTCGACGACCAGCGAATGGGCCGTTCCTGGGCGGCGGACGACGAGTCCGCCTACTACTCGGCCCAGATCTCGGCGCTCACGCTGGCCCCCGACACCGACTACGACGCCGGAACGGTCGTCGTCCAGGTGACGCCGGGCGCCGAACCGGGCGACCGGCCCCGGGTGCAGCTGACCCCTCCCACCGACTATGTGCGCCTCGACATCAGCGCCACCACGGTCGAGAAGGACCGGCCGGACACATTGGCCGTCTCGCGGGAGCACGGATCCAACACCCTCACGGTCACCGGGGACATCCCCGTCGGCTCGGCAGCCACCAAGGAATGGATCGCGGTCTGGGAGCCGACGGGCTACGCGGCCGCCGTGTTCTCCGACGCGCTGGCCGAGCACGGTGTACGGATCTCCGGCAGCCCGCGCGTTGGACTGCCGGCCCCGCCCGGCGCCCGCACGCTCGCCACGCACCGCTCCATGCCCCTCAAGGAGCTGATGCATCCCTTCATGAAGCTCTCCAACAACATCCACGCGGAGGCCCTCACGAAGTCCATGGGCCAAAAGACCGCCGGGCGGGGCACCTGGGACGCCGGGCTCGCCGCCATCGGGGCCCATCTGGAGAGTGAGGGCGTCTCCACGTCCAGCCTCCGCCAGGTCGACGGCTCCGGGCTGTCCCGGATGAACGTGTTCCCGGCCGAGGAGCTGGCGACGCTGCTGTTGTCCGTCCGTGACGCCCCCTGGTTCGCCGACTGGTACGCCTCCCTGCCCGTGGCGTGCGCACCGGACCGCGCCGTCGGCGGGACCTTGCGCTCCCGTATGTGCAACACACCGGCCGCGCTCAACGCCCGCGGCAAGACCGGCTCGCTCACCGGGGCCTCCGCGCTGTCGGGCTACGTCACCGACTCCGCCGGACGCGAGCTCGTCTACAGCGTCGTCCTGAACAACTACCTCGCCCCTTCGGTGAAGAGCATCGAGGACGCGGTCGTCGTCACACTGGCGTCCTCCGGCACCGCCGAAGGCGACATCGTGCCCGGGTCGGCGCAGGGCACCCGCAGCGCCGACCCGGGCACGTCCCTGGAATGCACCTGGCGCAAGCCCCTGCGCTGCTGACCGGCGGCCGGTGACCGCACGCAAAAGGGCCCGGGGGGGGGGGGGGGGGGGGGGGGGGGGGGGGGGGGGGGGGGGGGGGGGGGGGGAGGAGGAGGGGGGGGGGGGGTGGGGGGGGGTA
>NZ_JBVHTA010000025.1:0-82360 GCF_055566095.1 Streptomyces sp. NPDC027962 | reverse complement strand
GCTTTCATTGGCGGGGGCCCGCCCCCAACCCAAACCCACCACCTATCCCCCCCCCCCCCCCCCCCCCCCCCCCCCCCCCCCCGGGCCCGTCACGTCATCCGGCCCGCAGGGCCGTTACGCGTCCTTCGAGAGGTTCGGACCGGTGCCACCGGCCGCCTGCTCGATCGGCGGGACGTCCGGCAGAGCCGACTTCTCCTCGCCGCGGAAGGTGAACTTCTTCTCCTCACCCTCGCCCTCGGTGTCCACGACCACGATGTGACCGGGGCGCAGCTCGCCGAAGAGGATCTTCTCCGACAGGATGTCCTCGATCTCGCGCTGGATCGTCCGGCGCAGCGGCCGGGCGCCCAGGACCGGGTCGTAGCCCTTCTTGGCGAGGAGCGACTTGGCCGTGGGGCTGAGCTCGATGCCCATGTCACGGTCCTTCAGGCGCTCGTCCACCTTGGCGATCATCAGGTCGACGATCTGGATGATGTCTTCCTCGGTGAGCTGGTGGAACACCACCGTGTCATCGACACGGTTGAGGAACTCGGGCCGGAAGTGCTGCTTGAGCTCTTCGTTGACCTTGGCCTTCATCCGTTCGTAGTTCGACTTGACGTCGCCCTGGGCGGCAAAGCCCAGGTTGAAGCCCTTGGAGATGTCCCGGGTCCCGAGGTTGGTCGTCATGATGATGACCGTGTTCTTGAAGTCCACGACGCGGCCCTGGGAGTCGGTCAGACGACCGTCCTCCAGGATCTGCAGAAGGGAATTGAAGATATCGGGGTGGGCCTTCTCGACCTCGTCGAAGAGGACGACGGAGAACGGCTTCCGGCGCACCTTCTCGGTGAGCTGGCCGCCCTCTTCGTAGCCCACGTATCCGGGGGGCGAACCGAAGAGACGGGAAACCGTGTGCTTCTCGCTGAACTCCGACATGTCGAGGGAGATCAGCGCGTCCTCGTCGCCGAAGAGGAATTCGGCGAGCGTCTTGGAGAGCTCGGTCTTACCGACACCGGACGGGCCGGCGAAGATGAACGAGCCACCGGGGCGCTTCGGGTCCTTCAGACCGGCTCGCGTACGGCGGATTGCCTGCGAGAGGGCCTTGATGGCGTCCTTCTGCCCGATGACGCGCTTGTGGAGCTCGTCCTCCATGCGCAGCAGACGCGAGGACTCCTCCTCGGTCAGCTTGAAGACCGGGATGCCGGTGGCGGTCGCGAGGACCTCGGCGATCAGCTCGCCGTCGACCTCGGCCACGACGTCCATGTCGCCGGCCTTCCACTCCTTCTCCCGCTTGGCCTTCGCCGCCAGCAGCTGCTTCTCCTTGTCGCGGAGCGAAGCTGCCTTCTCGAAGTCCTGGGAGTCGATCGCGGACTCCTTGTCGCGGCGGACACCGGCGATCTTCTCGTCGAACTCGCGCAGGTCCGGCGGCGCGGTCATCCGGCGGATACGCATCCGGGAGCCGGCCTCGTCGATCAGGTCGATCGCCTTGTCCGGCAGGAAGCGGTCCGAGATGTACCGGTCGGCCAGGGTGGCGGCCTGGACCAGCGCCTCGTCCGTGATGGAGACCCTGTGGTGGGCCTCGTAACGGTCACGGAGACCCTTGAGGATCTCGATGGTGTGCGGCAGCGACGGCTCCGCGACCTGGATGGGCTGGAAGCGGCGCTCGAGGGCGGCGTCCTTCTCCAGGTGCTTGCGGTACTCGTCGAGCGTGGTGGCGCCGATGGTCTGCAGCTCGCCTCGCGCCAGCATCGGCTTGAGGATGCTCGCCGCGTCGATCGCGCCCTCGGCGGCGCCCGCACCCACCAGGGTGTGGAGCTCGTCGATGAACAGGATGATGTCGCCGCGGGTGCGGATCTCCTTGAGGACCTTCTTCAGGCGCTCCTCGAAATCACCGCGGTAGCGGGAGCCGGCGACCAGCGCGCCCAGGTCGAGGGTGTAGAGGTGCTTGTCCTTGAGGGTTTCGGGCACCTCGCCCTTGACGATGGCCTGCGCCAGGCCCTCCACGACCGCCGTCTTTCCGACGCCGGGCTCGCCGATGAGGACCGGGTTGTTCTTGGTACGGCGGGACAGCACCTGCATGACCCGCTCGATTTCCTTCTCGCGCCCGATGACCGGGTCGAGCTTGGACTCACGAGCGGCCTGGGTGAGATTCCGGCCGAACTGGTCGAGGACGAGGGAGGTCGAGGGCGTGCCCTCGGCCGGGCCGCCTGCCGTGGCGGCTTCCTTGCCCTGGTATCCGGAGAGCAGCTGGATGACCTGCTGCCGCACCCGGTTGAGATCGGCGCCCAGCTTCACGAGGACCTGGGCCGCGACGCCCTCGCCCTCGCGGATCAGGCCGAGCAGGATGTGCTCGGTGCCGATGTAGTTGTGGCCCAGCTGAAGAGCCTCGCGGAGCGAAAGCTCCAGAACCTTCTTGGCACGGGGCGTGAAGGGGATGTGGCCGGACGGAGCCTGCTGGCCCTGACCGATGATCTCCTCCACCTGCTGGCGGACCGCCTCGAGCGAAATCCCGAGGCTCTCCAGGGCCTTAGCGGCGACACCCTCACCCTCGTGGATAAGGCCCAGGAGGATGTGCTCGGTGCCGATGTAGTTGTGGTTGAGCATCCGGGCTTCTTCCTGAGCCAGGACGACAACCCGCCGCGCGCGGTCGGTGAACCTCTCGAACATCGTTAATCGCTCCTCAGAGCGGTCAGGCAGTAAGGGGTCGGTCCCCTCCCTGTCCTTCCGCAGCTTAGTCCCGCAAGCGGGGACCGCTCATTCCAACTGCCGACACCCGTCTGTGGCCTCCTGACCCCTGAACGCCGACAACTGCTCCAACCCGATGGTGCGAGACGATGTTCCCGCAGGCCAGGCAGTTACCCTCTCCGCCACTACGCCGATGGCGAACGTGAGACTGACCTGCGAGCGTGTCGCCCCTCCCCCACTAGGAATGTCTTACCCGCCGACACCGACAGTCCATGCGGCGCGCACCCCCTCCCTCAGCTACGGGCGAACAACCTTGCGCCACCCGACCGCGCCGTTACGCCCCTCGTTTCGCCACGGAGGGGCATGGATGATGCACCCTGTGTGACAGGCGGGCGTAACCCACCGGCCTCATTCGGCGTTCCCGGGGACATGGCCCTCACCGTCCCGTCCCCCCGCACACCCTTCGAGGGCGACGCAGCGCAGTGGTACCGCAGCGAGCTCGGCTGGATGGCCACGGACGACAGCCCCGTACAACTGGCGACAGGGCTGCATTTCGACGTACTCGATGTGCCCGCGGAGGCCGGAGCCGCGGTGCTGAGCCGCGTGGCCCGTACCGGTCCTGTGGCGCTCACAGGGCGCAGGATGCAGCTTCTGGCGGCCGCGGGGAGCGCCGAGGAGCTGCCCGGACTCCTGGACTGGCTGGAATGGCGCGGGGTCGAACTCGACCTGACCGCCACCGGCGCGGGCGGACGGCTGACCGCCCCGCCGCCGCCCGGGTGTCCCGGCTCCGTGGAGGCCGCCGTATGGCTGCGTCCCCCCGTACCGGGGCGCGAGGCCCAGCTACCGGCTCTCCCCGGCCTCGGGGACAGTGGGGATGCCCCCGATCTCGCACGGCTCGTGGACACGGTGGCGACGGAGTGCCACCGCGTCCGACTGCTGCATACGGCAGGCCGCCCGAATGCGCGACGGACGGAAACTCAGCCGTTGGCCTTCTCGTAGGCCTCACGAACCGTCGCGGGAACGCGACCGCGGTCGTTGACCTCAAAGCCGTTCGCCTTCGCCCAGGCGCGGATTTCGGCGGTGTCCTTGTTACCGCCAGTGGCCGCGCGGCCCTTGCCGCGACCGGTCGCGGCACGGCCACCGGTACGCCGGCCGCTCTTCGCGTACGGCTCGAGCAGGGTGCGGAGCTTGTCCGCATTGGCGGTGGTGAGGTCGATCTCGTAGGTCTTGCCGTCCAGTGCGAACGTCACCGTCTCGTCCGCCTCGCCGCCGTCGAGGTCGTCGACAAGAAGGACCTGAACCTTCTGTGCCACCGGATTTCCTTTCATCGAAAATGCAGTACGCGGAAAGGAAACCGCTTTTCCCTGAAAAACACAAACCCTTGGCAGAGGTTCAGAAGCGCGAGAACACGGGAAACGTGCGCGATTCGGACATAGGGATCCGATGCTTGTGGCGATCCGCCTTGTGGCGGTCAGAGGTGCAGAAGCATCCGGCTGTTGCCCAGGGTGTTCGGCTTCACTCGTTCGAGCCCCAGGAACTCCGCGACACCTTCGTCATAGGAACGCAGGAGCTCTGCGTAGACGTCGGTGTCCACAGGCGTCTGCGTCTCACCGATCTCGACGAAGCCGTGCTTACCGAAGAAGTCGACTTCGAAGGTGAGACAGAAAACCCGGCGCACTCCCAGCCTGCGCGCCGTGGCCACCAGCTTCTCGAGAACCTGATGACCGACGCCATGCCCCGTGAAGGCGGGGTCCACCGCAAGAGTGCGCACTTCCGCGAGGTCCTCCCACATGACGTGGAGCGCACCGCACCCGACCACCAGGCCGTCCTCGTCGCGTTCCGCGACCCAGAACTCCTGGATGGCTTCGTAAAGCGTCACCGTCGCTTTGTCGAGCAGGATGCCTTCGCCGACGTACGGGTCCACGAGTCGGCGGACGTCCGGCACATCGCCGGTCCTCGCACGCCGGACCGTGAAGGCATTTGCTGCGGCATAAGGCATGGCCTGACGCTATCGCTCCGAGGCTCCCGGACCCTCGGCGGCCTCGCCGCCCTGAACCAGGCGCACAGCGGCTCGCAGCGCCTCACGCTGCTCGGGGGACATCATGCCGAAGAAGGCGACAAGGGCAGCCGCGGGGTTGTCGCTCTTCGACCACGCTTCGTTCATCAGTGCGGCCGAGTAGGCGGCGCGAGTGGAGACCGCCGTATATCGATAGGCACGGCCCTCGACTTCCCTGCGGACCCAGCCCTTCTGATGGAGATTGTCCATTACCGTCATGACCGTGGTGTAGGCGATGGACCGTTCCTGCTGGAGGTCTTCCAGCACTTCTCTGACCGTCACCGGCCGGTTCCATTGCCAGATCCGTGTCATGACGGCGTCTTCGAGCTCTCCCAATTGGCGGGGCACATCGCCACCATAGTGGGAGATCGGTGATGAACCGACTACTGACGTAACAAAAAGGACGTACGGCGGTGATTCCGCCGTACGTCCTCCGCGTCACGTCTTCCGCGCTGTCGTACCGGCCGGCTGCGTCAGTCGTCGCGCCCGGCCCGCGGGCCGGACTCCGTGCGGGCCAGCGCCGCGTCCACGGCGGCGTCCTCCTTGGCCTTGTTCGGGCCGCCCTGGCTCTTGACGATCGTCACGACCAGGCCGATGAAGAAGGCCGCCATCACCACGGGGGGCACGAGCGCGGATACGTAGTCCATGGCGACCAGAGTAGCTACCCAACGGCCCACTGCTCCGGCGGGGGCACGGGCTTCCGGCGTGGCGGGAAGACCTCCGACGGCTTGGGCACCGGGCGGTCGTCCGGCGCGGGCGGCTTGGGCTGCGGCTTGGGCTGCGGCTTGGGCTTCGGCTCGTCGGCGGCGCGGCCACCGGGGAGGGCGAGAAGCCGGGCGCGGCGTGGGCCGGCGTACGTGGCCGGCGCCGGCACGGTGACGGCCCGGCCTGCCAGCCGGCTGCGCACCGACCGCCCGGCCAGCTCCTGGCAGCGGCGCAGCACGGCCGCGGCGGCCTGGTTGCCGCGCAGGGAGCGCAGCGCGGCGAGATCGTCGGGGCGGGGGTCGTAGCCGGCGGCCAGGGCGTCCTGGAGGCGTTCCAGGTAGCCGATGGCCGTACCGGGCAGGGCGTCGCGGTAGCGGGCGAGGTCGGCTCGGAGGAACGCACGCAGCCGGCCTGCCTCGCGAACCGCCTCGTCGACGGCGTCGGCCAGGCGCAGACACTCCTGGACATCCTGGTCGGCCAGGGGGACGGGGTGAAGGGCGACGGCGAGGGCGCGTCGGAGCACACGCAGCTCGTCCGCACCGAACGCCATGCCGCCACGTGATCCGTATGGCGTGGGCATGCCCCGACGATACGTCCTAATTGGACAAAATCCGCTTAGCGTCACAAAAGGGGGCGCGTGTCGCTGTATCGGGAGGCGCCGGGACCACGGCCCTGCCGAGGGGCGGCCCGCGGGCCCGGTCGCGCGGGGCGGCGCGACCGGTGCACTGCGTCCCCGGGCGTCAGAGGCGGGAGACGTTGCGTTCGTAGACCAGGCGAAGACCGATCAGAGTCAGCCACGGCTCGTGCTCGTCGATCGCCGCAGCCTCGCCCAGGACCATCGGCGCCAGACCGCCCGTCGCGATCACGGTCACCTCGTCCGGGTCCTCCGCGAGCTCGCGCTTCATGCGCTGGACGACGCCCTCCACCTGGCCGGCGAAGCCGTACACGATGCCGGACTGCATCGCCTCCACGGTGTTCTTGCCGATGACGCTCCGCGGGCGGACGACCTCGATCTTGCGCAGCATGGCGCCCTTGACGCCAAGCGCGTCGACGGAGATCTCGATACCGGGGGCGATCACACCGCCCACGTACTCCCCGCCCGCGCTGACCGCGTCGAACGTCGTCGCCGTACCGAAGTCGACGACGATCGCCGGGCCGCCGTACAGATCGACCGCCGCCGCCGCGTTGATGATGCGGTCCGCGCCGACCTCCTTGGGGTTGTCCGTGAGGACCGGCACGCCGGTCTTGATGCCGGGCTCGACGAGAACGGCCGGGACGTCGCCGTAGTAGCGGCGGGTGACCTCGCGCAGCTCGTGCAGCACGGAGGGGACCGTGGAGCAGATCGCGATGCCCTCGATACCGTCGCCGAGTTCGTCGCCGAGCAGCGGGTGCATGCCCATCAGGCCCTGCAGCAGCACGGCGAGCTCGTCCGCGGTGCGACGGGAGTCCGTGGAGATGCGCCAGTGCTCGACGATCTCCTCGCCGTCGAAGAGCCCCAGAACGGTGTGGGTGTTGCCGACGTCGATGGTGAGCAGCATCAGCTCTCGACCTCGCGGAGGTCCAGGCCGATGTCGAGAATCGGGGAGGAGTGTGTCAGCGCGCCGACCGCGAGGTAGTCGACGCCGGTCTCCGCGTACGCGCGCGCGTTGTCGAGCGCGAGGCGCCCGGAGGACTCCAGCACCGCGCGGCCCGCGACGAGCGCGACGGCCTCCGCGGTCTGTGCGGGGGTGAAGTTGTCCAGCAGGATCAGGTCGGCGCCGACGTCGAGGACCTCGCGGACCTGGTCGAGGGTGTCCACCTCGACCTCGATCGGGAGGTCGGGGAAGCGGTCCCGCACGGCCTTGAAGGCCTCCGCGACGCCCCCGGCGGCGATCACGTGGTTGTCCTTGACCAGTGCCGCGTCGGACAGCGACATGCGGTGGTTGACGCCGCCGCCGCAGCGCACCGCGTACTTCTCCAGGGCGCGCAGGCCCGGCGTGGTCTTGCGGGTGTCGCGGACCTTGGCCTTGGTGCCCTCGAGGACGTCGGCCCAGGCGCGCGTGGCCGTCGCGATGCCCGAGAGGCGGCAGAGGATGTTCAGCGCGCTGCGCTCGCCGGTGAGCAGGTCGCGGGTGCCCGCGGTGACGGAGAGCAGCTTCTGGCCGGCCTCGACGCGGTCACCGTCCTCGACGTGCCGCTCGACCTCGAACTCGGTCGTGCAGACGATCGACAGGATCGCCTCCGCGACCCGCAGGCCCGCGACCGTGCCCGCCTCGCGGGCGGTGAAGTCGCCGGTCGCGACGGCGTCCTGCGGGACGGTCGCCGCGCTGGTGACGTCGACGCCGCCGTCGAGGTCCTCCTCGATGGCCAGGTGTGCGATGTCCTCGACCTGGACGGGGTCGAGACCGGCTTCCGCGAGGAGCGTGGCGAGGGCGGGGTCGAGACCGCACTCGTACACCTCTTCGCCGCAGCCGCAGTCGTCTCCGCAGCCGCCGCCGGCGACCGGGGCACCGATCTGGATCAGCGGTACGTCCACGGGGCTCGGACGTTCATCGGGCGTGCTCACGGTTACGGCTCCCTGGGGGCGTCGGGGACGGACAAGGTATCGGTGTGCGGGAAGGCGGTTCCCTTGGTGCGCCGGACGACGAGCCGGCGGTCGGACGCGACCCGTACGACGAGGTGGCGGCGCCAGTCGGTGTCGTCGCGCTCCGGGCGGTCCTCGCGCCAGTGGCAGCCGCGGGTCTCGCCGCGCTCCAGCGCGGCCGCGGTCAGCACCCGTGCCACGCACAGCAGGTTGGAGGTCTCCCACGACTCGACGCCGGGCTCCGCCGTCTTTCCGGATCCTTCGCGGTCCTGCTCGGCGTGCAGGTACACGTCCTCGAGCGCGGCGGCCGCCGCGGCGAGCGACTCGGCGGAGCGCAGCACACCCGCGCCGTGCGACATGATCCGCTGGATCTCCGCCCGTGCCTCCGGGGCGATGAGCGGCAGCAGGGACGGCGCCTCGGGCGGGGCGGGTTCGACGGCCGGCCACGGCCGCCGGGAGGCGATGTCGGCGGCGATGCGCTCCGCGAAGACGAGGCCCTCGAGCAGGGAGTTGGACGCGAGCCGGTTCGCGCCGTGGACGCCGGTGCAGGCGACCTCGCCGCAGGCGTACAGGCCGGGAACCGTGGTGCGGCCGTGCAGGTCGGTGCGGACGCCACCGGAGGCGTAGTGGGCTGCCGGTGCGACCGGAATCGGCTCCGTCACCGGGTCGAAGCCGTGGGCCCGGCAGGCGGCGAGGATCGTGGGGAAGCGCTGCTCCCACATCTGCGCGCCGAAGTGGCGGGCGTCCAGGAACATATGGGCTGCGCCCTGTTCCTGCATGCGCCGCATGATGCCCTTGGCGACGATGTCGCGCGGGGCGAGCTCGGCCAGTTCGTGCTGGCCGACCATGAAGCGGACCCCGTCGCCGTCGACGAGATGGGCGCCCTCCCCCCGTACCGCCTCGGAGACCAGCGGCTGCTGGCCCTCGCTGTCCGCTCCGAGGAACAGCACGGTCGGGTGGAACTGCACGAACTCGATGTCGGAGACCTCCGCCCCGGCGCGCAGCGCGAGCGCCACGCCGTCGCCGGTGGAGACCGCCGGGTTGGTGGTCGCGGAGAAGATCTGGCCCATGCCGCCGGTGGCCAGCACCACCGTGGGGGCGTGGACCGCGCCGACGCCGTCGTGCTGGCCCTCGCCCATGACGTGCAGGGTGATGCCCGCCGTGCGGCCCTCCACGTCGGTGAGCAGGTCGAGGACCAAGGCGTTCTCGATGGTGCGAAGGCCCTTGCCGCGGACCGCTTCGACGAGCGCGCGGGAGATCTCCGCACCGGTCGCGTCGCCGCCCGCGTGCGCGATACGGCGCCGGTGGTGGCCGCCCTCGCGGGTCAGTTCGATCTCGCCGGAGGACGGGTCGGTGTCGAAGAGCGCGCCCGTGGCGATCAGTCGGCGGACGGCGTCGGGCCCCTCGGTGACCAGGGTGTGCACGGCCTCCTCATCGCACAGACCCGCGCCGGCGACCAGGGTGTCGTCCAGGTGCTGCCCGGGAGTGTCGCCGTCGCCGAGGGCCGCGGCGATACCGCCCTGCGCCCAGCGGGTGGAGCCGTCGTCGAGGCGGGCCTTGGTGACGACGACCGTGTTCAGGCCTTCCGCGGCGCAGCGCAGCGCGGCGGTGAGGCCGGCGACACCGGAGCCGACCACGACGACGTCTGCCTCGATGGCCCAGCCGGGGGCGGGGGCGGTCAGCCGTATTCCGGTCACTTGGAGGCTCCGTTGGTCAGGGCGGTCCCGGAACTCCCGGTCCGGGGATTCGCCGTCCCGAAGTTCAGGGGGATGTTGTCGATGAGGCGGGTGGTGCCGACCTTCGCGGCGACGGCCAGGACCGCGTCGCCGGTGTGATCGTCGGCGACCTCGTCGAAGGTGGCCGGGTCGATGAGCGCCACATAGTCCAGGTCGAGCGGCGGGTTCGCCTGCACGGCCTCGTCCAGGACCGCCCGTGCCGCCGCGCGGACTGCGTCGGCGCCGATGGGCGGCCAGGCCTGGGCGACGGCGTGTGCGTCGGCCGCCGCGCGGGCCTCGCCGAGCGCGGAGAGGGCCGCGGCACGGGCGGGCGCCGCGGGTACGGCTTCCGCCCTGGCGTGCAGGGCCTGCTGGGCGGCGAGCCGGTCCCGGGCCGCGAACAGGGCACGGGACAGGGCGAGCGCGGTCTCGCGCTCCGGCGCGGCCAGGTAGCGGTTGCGGCTGGACAGGGCCAGGCCGTCCTCCTCCCGCACGGTGGGCACGCCCACGACCTCGACCGGGAAGTTGAGGTCCCGGACCATCCGGCGGATGAGGGCGAGTTGCTGGGCGTCCTTCTGCCCGAACAGCGCTACGTCGGGGCGGGTGAGGTGCAGCATCTTGGCGACGACGGTGAGCATGCCGTCGAAGTGGCCGGGGCGCGAACGGCCTTCGAGGCGCTCGCCCATGGGTCCCGCGGTGACGCGGACCTGCGGCGCCCCGCCGGGGTAGACCTCGTCGATCGGCGGGGCGAAAACCACGTCCGCGCCCGCCTCTTCGGCCGTTACGAGATCGGCGTCGAGAGTGCGCGGATAGCGGTCGAGGTCCTCGCCCGCGCCGAACTGCAGCGGGTTGACGAAGACGGTGACGATGACGAAGCCCTCGCTGCCGACCTGTTCGCGGGCGGCCCGGATCAGGGCGGCGTGTCCGTCGTGGAGGGCGCCCATGGTCATGACGACGGCGGTACGGCCCTGGCCGGCGAAGCGCCCGACCACGCGTTCCAGGGCCGCGCGCGTCGGTACCAGTTCGAAGGCGCGGCTCATCGCAGGTCCCCCTCGGCCAGGACGCCAAGCAGATCCTCCGCGAGCTCCGGTTTGAGCAAGCCGTGCGCGAGGGCGCGGTCGGCGGTCGTACGGGCCATCGCGAGATAGCCGGAGACAGCGGCAGGCGCGTGCTTGCGCAGCTCGGCGACGTGCGCCGCGACCGTGCCGGCGTCGCCGCGGGCGACGGGCCCGGTCAGGGCGGCGTCGCCGGACCGCAGGGCGTTGTCCAGGGCAGCGCCGAGGAGGGGGCCGAGCATCCTGTCGGGGGCGGCGACGCCCGCGGTGCGCAACAGATCCATCGACTGGGCGACCAAGGTGACGAGGTGGTTCGCCCCGAGGGCGAGTGCTGCATGGTAGAGCGGGCGGTTCTGCTCCTCGATCCACTCGGGCTCGCCGCCCATCTCAATGACCAGCGCCTCCGCCGCCAGCCGCAGCTCCTCGGGCGCCGTCACACCGAACGAGCAGCCGGCCAGCCGCTGCACGTCCACTGCGGTCCCCGTGAAGGTCATCGCGGGATGCAGAGCGAGAGGCAGCGCCCCGGCCCGCAGGGCGGGTTCGAGGACCTTGGTGCCGAAGCGGCCCGAGGTGTGCACCAGCAGCTGCCCCGGCCGTACGGCGCCGGTCTCGACAAGGCCGTCGACCAGGCCGGGAAGCGCGTCGTCCGGGACGGTCAGCAGCACCAGTTCCGCGCGCGCGAGCACGTCGGCGGGCGGCACCAGCGGCACGTCCGGCAGCAGCGCTGCGGCGCGACGCCGGGAGGCGTCGGACACCCCGGACACGGCGACCGGCCGGTGTCCGGCGAGCTGCAAGGACGCGGCCAGGGCGGGTCCCACCCTGCCCGCTCCTACCACACCGACGGTGAGCCGGGCGGGGCGGTCCCGCGGGTCGAGCGGTTCCTGTGCTGCTGTGGGATTCACGCGACGGTGCCTTCCGTTCCAGTCCGCAGGGGTACCGGACGATTTCTCGTCACGATGCTACGCCAGCGTTTCCGGCACCCCCGCAGTTGTCCACAGGCTGTGGGTGATGATCGGACCGTGACCGACACGAGTGAAACGAACGAGCAGGAGCAGAGGAAGCGGAGGCTCACCGCGTGGCGCGCTTCTGACCGTGTGCTCGCCCGGGGCTCCGCGGACCGGCGCATCGCGGAACGTCTCGCGGCGCTCGCCGCCCACGCGGGCGACGTGTACGACCTCGACGACTGGACGGACGTCTACGGCAGCGGGGTCGTCGAAGAGCTGGAACGGCGCACGGCCGCGCTGCTCGGCTTCCCGGCCGCTGCGTTCTTCCCCACCGGCACGATGGCCCAGCAGGCGGCGCTGCGCTGCTGGGCGGGCCGCACGGGGAACACGACGATCGCGCTCCACCCGCAGGCGCACCCGGAGGTGCACGAACGCTCGGCCTTCTCCGTGGTGAGCGGACTGCGCACGATCCATCCCACGACCGAGCCGCGGCTGCCCACCGCCGACGAGGTACACGACTGCGACGAGCCGTTCGGTGTGCTGATGCTCGAACTGCCGCTCAGGGACGCCGGCTTCGTGCTCCCACCCTGGGACGAGCTGGTGGCGGTCGTCGACGCGGCGCGGGAACGTGATGCGGTGGTGCACTTCGACGGCGCACGCCTGTGGGAGTGCGCCCCGCACTTCGGCAGGCCGCTCGACGAGATCGCGTCACTGGCGGACAGCGTGTACGTGTCCTTCTACAAGTCCCTGGACGGCATGTCGGGCGCGGCTCTCGCCGGCCCGCCGTCGCTGATCGACGAGGCACGCGCGTGGCGGCACCGCTACGGGGGGCAGCTGTTCCAGCAGTACCCGGCCGCGCTGTCGGCGCTGCTGGGACTCGAGCGGGAGCTGCCGCGGCTGCCGTCGTACGTGGCCCACGCGAAGGTGGTCGCGGCGGCGCTCACGGACGCTTTCCGTGATGCCGCCGTCCCCTGGTTCCGCATCAACCCGCCCGTCCCGTACACACACCAGTTCCAGGTCTGGCTGCCGTACGACGAGGACGTGCTGAACGCGGCAGCCCTGTCGCAGTCGGAGGAGACGCGGGTGACGCTCTTCCGCCGCTGGTTCGCGGAAGGCTGCCCTCCGGGCGTATCCGTCACGGAGGTGACGGTCGCCTCCGAGGGCCTGGAGTGGACGGCCGAGGACGTGGCGGCGGCGGTGTCGGAGTTCGTACGCCGCGTGGGGCTGGGCGCGGCCACAGGTCGCTGACGCTGCAGAGGCCGCGCCGCCCAGGGCCGGGCGCGGCCTGCGGCTGCGCCGGGCGTGCGGGCCACGCCGCCGGGCGGCCGGCAGGCCGCCCGGACGCGGGCCGAGGCGCGGACACGGCGTCGGCAGCCAGGAGACTGCCCGGACGCGGTCCGAGCCCGAGAGGTGGGCCACACCGCCCGGCCGTCAGCAGGCCCCGGACCCGGGCCGAGCCCGGGCGAGGAGCCACGCCGCCGCCCGACCGCCGAGTTCGAGAGGTGGGCCACGCCGCCCGGCCGTCAGCAGGCGCCCCGGACGCGGGCCGAGGCGCGGACGCGGCGGCCTGCCAGCACCGCGCGGAAGCGGAGGTAGGTACAGGCCTCGCGGATCGTCCGGACGTCGTGGTCGCCGGGGCGGGGCGGCGGCTCGTCGCCCCTCCGGGCGGCCCGGTAGACGTCGACCATGTGCTGCTGCATCGCGTTCATGCCCCCACGCTCCGCCCGCCCCGCACCCCGCGTCGCGTCGATTGACGAGCCACGTCAAACGACGACGTACCTGGTCGCGGCACCCGCATCATGGAGGGCGTGAGCGTGACCATCGACATCACGGGGCTGCCCCCCGAGCGCATCGTCTTCGACATATCGCCCCTCGCCGAGCTGGGCGTTGCCCTGCATGCGCTCTCCGAGCCCGGGCACCATCCGGGGCTGCACGGCTGGGCGACGGCGACGGCCGCCGGGCTCAAGCCCGACCTCGCCGACCGGCTGCACGAGGCCGACTTCCTGTGGCGGTCGACGTTCTCCGACATCTTCATGCCGTTCGCCGGGCTGCCGACGCACCACGGACGCATCGGCGCGCATCTCGCCGCGGAACTCGACCTCCTCGACCGGCTCGACGACGAGCGGTTCGTCTCGTCGGCGTTGGAGTTCACCTGCGCCAGCACCTACTCGACCGGTGCGCCCTCACCTCTCGTCGACCCCGCCCGCCGCGCGCACGCGCTCGAGCTGGCCGCCAACCGGGGACCCCGCCAACTGGACTTCACCCGAAGGCTGCTCACCGACCCCGCTTCCGTACGGGCCTGGCTGCGGCGGCTGTTCGAGGACTGCGAGGACGCCTTCTTCGCCGACACCTGGCGACGCGTCTCCCCCCAGCTCGCCGCCGACGCCCGACACAAGACCGAGCTCCTGCGCCGCAAAGGCCTGACGGAGGCACTGCACGCCGTCTCCCCCGCGCTCACCCTCGACGAGGGCGGCACCAGGATCAGCGCCGACAAGCTCGCGGACGGGCGGACGACCGCCACCGACCCCGTGGTGGGCGCCGGTCTCACCCTGGTGCCCACCAGCTTCGGCTGGCCGCATCTGATGGTGCTGCACGCGCCGGGCTGGCAGCCGGTGATCCAGTACCCGATCGGCGCGCCCGAGCTGCCGGGCGCGGCCTCCGTCGAACTGCTGACGCTGCGCATGGACGCGCTCGCCCACCCGCTGCGCATGCGGCTGTGCCGCAACCTCGGCCGCGCCGCGTACACGACGAGCGAACTGGCCGACTCCCTCGGCATCACCGCCCCGGAGGTGTCCCGCCATCTGTCCGTACTGAAGAAGGCGAAGCTGATCACGACCCGGCGGCGCGGCCGTTACGTGCTCCATCAGCTGGACGTGACAGTGGTCGCCCGATTGGGGAGCGACTTCCTGGAGACTGTGCTGCGGTAGGCCCGGCGGACCTGATCCGGCCTGATCAATCCGGCCTGATGCAAACGGAAGACCCTAGTCGAACCGGATGTGCTTGACGCCCGTCCACGCCTTCCGGAGCCGGTGCTGCAGCGGGCCGTCCGTGTTCGTCGCCAGACGCAGTCCGGCCGATGCGGCAATCATGTCCGCCACCTCGGGCACACTTGCCCGGTCGGTGTGGATGTGCTCGGCGAAAAGCGGGCCGCGCAGCCGTTCGAGGCAGTGATCCAGCTTCTGCACGGCGAAGCTCTCGTGCTTCAGACCTCGGACGAGCCCCCGCTCGCTCAGCCGCCGCAGCACGGTCTCCCGTTCGGCGAGCAGCGCGAAGTGGTGGACCTCGTGGTCGGCGTCGTCCCGCAATCGGCCCACGATCTCGTCGAAGTACGCGGGTTCGACGAGCGTCATGGGCGCGATCACCGTGCCCTCGTGCCTGCGCAGCGCCAGGTCAAGAACCTCGTACACTCCCTGCCGCCACGAGGCCAGGTCCTGGAAGTCGCCGCGGAGCGGTGGCGGAGTCATCCGGTGCAGCCCGAAGCCGACATGCTCGGGGTCGCAGACGACGCTGCCCGGCAGCCGTCGCCGGATCTCGTACGCTGTCTGTGTCTTCCCGCCCCCGAACGGTCCGTTGATCCACAGCAGCACCGGCGGATCAGGCCGTCCCGCCGCCGGCCCGGACCAGCCCCGTCTCGTAGGCGAGCACCACCACCTGCACACGGTCGCGCAGCCCCAGCTTGGTGAGGATGCGGCCCACGTGCGTCTTCACGGTGGCCTCGGAGAGCACCAGCCGGCCCGCGATCTCGCCGTTGGACAGGCCCTGGGCGACAAGCAGCATCACTTCGCGCTCGCGTCCCGTCAGCCTGTCCAGCTCCTTCTGGCGGGGCTCGGGACCCGAAGTCGGCAGCATCGGCGCGAAACGGTCCAGCAGCCGCCGCGTCGTCGACGGCGCCACGACCGCGTCACCGCTGTGCACGGCGCGGATCGCGCCGAGCAGCTCACCGGGCGGCACGTCCTTGAGCATGAAGCCGCTGGCGCCGGCCTTGAGCCCGGAGAAGGCGTACTCGTCCAGGTCGAAGGTGGTGAGGATCAGCACCTTGGGCGCGCCCGGCTCCGCGCAGATGCGCCGCGTCGCCTCCACTCCGTCGAGCCTCGGCATACGTACGTCCATCAGGACGACGTCCACCGCCGTGGCACGCAGGACCTCAATGGCCTCCGCGCCGTCTCCTGCCTCCGCGACGACCTCCATGTCCGGCTGGGCGGCGAGCACCATGCGGAAGCCGGTGCGCAGCAGCACCTGGTCGTCGACGAGCATCACGCGGATGGACATGTCTGTTCCGTCCCTGATTCTGTAGTGGCTCTGGTGGCTCTAGTGGGCGGGCTTGAGTGGCAGCAGCGCGCTGACGCGGAAGCCTCCGCCCGGCCGCGGTCCGGCGTCCAGCGTGCCGCCGACCATACCGACACGTTCGCGCATCCCGATGAGACCGTGGCCACGGCCGTCCGCACCGCCGTCCTCGTACAGTTCGTGCGACGAACCGCGGCCGTCGTCCTCGACGAGCAGCCCCAGCCCGTCGTCGAAGTAGACGAGCCGCACACTCGCCCCGGCCTCCGGGCCGCCGTGCTTACGGGTGTTGGTGAGCGCTTCCTGCACAATGCGGTACGCGGTGAGCTCGACGCCGCTGGGCAACGGCCGCGGCGTTCCCTCGATCTTGAAGTCCACGGTCAGGCCCGCGCCCCGCACGTTCTCGACCAGATCCTCGATCTGCTTCACGTCGGGCTGGGGGACGTACTCTCCGCTCTCCGGCCCGTCGCCCGTGCGCAGCACTCCGAGCAGCCGGCGCATCTCGGCGAGGGCCTGGCGGCCAGTGCTCGAGATGGTCTCCAGCGCCTGCTTGGCCTGGTCGGGCGCGGCGTCCAGCACATAGGCGGCGCCGTCGGCCTGCACCACCATGACCGACACGTTGTGGGCGACGACGTCATGGAGTTCACGGGCGATCCTGGCGCGCTCGGCCGCGACCGCGACCTTGGCCTGCGCCTCACGTTCCTTCTCCAGACGAGTGGCGCGCTCCTCGAGCTGGTCGAAGTAGGCGCGCCGGGTGCGTATCGAGTCGCCGAGCACCCACGCCAGGGCGAACGGCAGGCTCATGATGACGGTGATGAAGATCCTTCCGAGGGTGCTCGTCGACTCCTCCGGCCAGCGGATCTGGGCCAGCGACGCCGCGGACAGCCCGCCGATCAGCGCGAGCCTGGACGCCCATCGCGGACCGCCGGTCGAGGCGACCGTGTAGATGATGACCATCATGGCGAAGTCGGCCGGATTCACGTCGATGTCGAGCACGAGCTGCGCGACACCCGCCAGGGCGGCGACGACGAGCATCTTTTCCGGCATGCGGCGGCGCAGCGCGACCACCAGACACAGCACCAGCACGATGACCGAGGCCGCGATCGCCGATCCGGGCCCTCCCGGCACCTGGGTCACCCACATCGAGGCGAACCCGAGGAGCATGACAGCCCAGAAGGCGTCGACGCCCGTGGGGTGTCTGCGGAGGAAGTCATAGAGGCGCTGCACGTAACCCAGAGTAGGGAAGCCGGATAGGTGCATGGGTCAACCGGAGGGGCGATCCGGCGGGCGGAGGCCTACTCCGGAAGGTGGAGACTTGTGACCGTGACGGATGACAACGGTGAATGGCGGGGGTGGCGCGCCGCGGCCGGGACCGCCCTTTACGGGCCTGGGGGCTTCTATCTCCGGCCCGAGGGCCCGGCAGCGCACTTCCGTACGTCGGTCCACGCGTCGCCCCTGTTCGCCGCCGCCGTCGCCCGGCTCCTGGTCACCACGGCCGAGTCGCTGGGGCTCGAGGAGGCGGCCCTGATCGACATGGGGGCGGGCCGCGGCGAGCTGCTGACGGCCGTGCTCGCCGCGCTGCCGCCCGGTTTCCCGGTCCGCGCCCACGCCGTCGAGCGCGCGGACCGGCCCGCCGGGCTCGACGCGCGCATCGCCTGGGCCGCCGAGGCACCGCGGGGTGTGAGCGGGTTGCTGTTCGCGAACGAGTGGCTCGACAACGTGCCCGTCGACCTCGCGGAGATGGACGCGGACGGTGTCGTCCGCCGTGTGCTGGTGCGCGAGGACGGCGAGGAGCGCCTCGGCGAGGAGGTCACGGGGGCGGACGCCGAGTGGCTCGCCCGCTGGTGGCCGCTGACGGAACCGGGGACGCGAGCGGAGATCGGCCGCCCCCGGGACGAGGCGTGGGCAGCGGCGGCGGGCGGACTGGAGGCAGGGCTGGCGGTCGCCGTGGACTACGCGCACTCGCGGGAGGCACGGCCGCCCTTCGGGACACTGACGGGCTTTCGCGAAGGACGCGAGGTACGCCCGGTCCCGGACGGAAGCTGCGACATCACGGCCCATGTGGCGCTGGACGCCGTCGCGGCGGCAGCTGCGGGGGCGGCTGTCGGGCCCGCAGCCTCGGGGGCGGCGGCGGCCGGGTCGGCGGCGGCCCGGCGTCCCACGAACGGCGTCGAACTCGTCCCGCAGCGGGAGGCGCTGCGGCGGCTCGGGGTGGTTTCCGAGCGGCCGCCGCTCGCGATGGCGTCCTCGGACCCCGCCGGGTACGTCCGTGCCCTGTCCCGGGCCGGAGAGGCGGCGGAGCTGACCGCCAGAGGCGGCCTGGGCGACTTCACCTGGCTCCTACAGCGGGTGGGACCGCCTCTGAGAGACTGTGCAGCATGACGGAGACGACGGTCGGCATCGGGGGCGCGGCGGAAAGCACCGACATGGTGCTCAACATCGGGCCGCAGCACCCTTCCACGCACGGCGTCCTCCGTCTGCGCCTCGTACTGGACGGTGAGCGGATCCAGCACGCCGAGCCGGTCATCGGCTACATGCACCGCGGCGCGGAGAAGCTCTTCGAGGCGCGCGACTACCGGCAGATCGTGGTCCTGGCGAACCGGCACGACTGGCTCTCCGCGTTCTCCAACGAGCTCGGTGTCGTCATGGCCGTCGAGCGGATGCTCGGCATGGAGGTCCCGGAGCGCGCGGTCTGGTGCCGTACGCTCCTGGCCGAGCTCAACCGGGTGCTCAACCACCTGATGTTCCTCGGCTCCTATCCCCTGGAACTGGGCGGTATCACCCCCGTCTTCCACGCCTTCCGGGAACGCGAAGAGCTGCAGGCGGTGATGGAGGAGATCTCCGGCGGCCGGATGCACTACATGTTCAACCGGGTCGGCGGCCTCAAGGAGGACCTCCCCGCCGGCTGGCTCGGCCGGGCCCGGCACACGGTCGCCGACGTGCGCTCGCGGATGGACGTGTACGACCGGCTGGTCCTCGGCAACGAGATCTTCCGCGGCCGGACCCGTGGCGTCGGTGCGCTCTCGGCGGAGTCGGTCCACGCCTACGGAGTGAGCGGACCCATCGCCAGAGCCTCCGGTGTCGACTTCGACCTGCGCCGCGACGAGCCGTACCTGGCCTACGCCGAGCTGCAGGACACCCTGAAGGTGGTCACCCGCCAGGACGGCGACTGCCTGGCCCGCTTCGAGGTACTCCTGGAGCAGACGCACAACGCGCTGGACCTGGCGGACGCCTGCCTGGACCGGATCGCGGAGCTGCCGCCGGGGCCGATCAACCAGCGGCTGCCGAAGGTCCTCAAGGCGCCGGAAGGCCACACCTACGCGTGGACCGAGAACCCGCTCGGCCTCAACGGCTACTACTTGGTCTCCAAGGGCGACAAGACCCCGTACCGGCTCAAGCTGCGCTCGGCCTCGTACAACAACATCCAGGCGCTCGCCGTGCTGCTGCCGGGGACGCTGGTCTCCGACATGGTCGCGATCCTGGGATCACTGTTCTTCGTCGTCGGCGACATCGACAAGTGACCGCCGAGCGGTCGAGCTCCCCTCGACCGCTGATCGGTGGTCGAGGGGGCGGACGGCGGACCGGCGGCCGCTAGGAGATCGCGCTGCGCAGCTGCGCGACGTCGAGCTGCTCCGTCTCGTCGTGCGCGGTCAGATCGATGACCTTGCCGACCGCGCGCGGGCCGCTGGTGCGCTGCGCCGCGAGGGCCTCCTCGCCCACCACGTCGGCGAGATCCTCGTGCTGCACCGCCTCGATGGCCCTCTGGGTGCCGGGTGCCTCGATCGCCTTGCCGGTGCCGCCCGTGTCCGCACCGCCATTGCCGGTGCCGAAGAAGTCGAAGCCGCCCTCGGGCCGCTTCACACGGGAACGCTGCGGGCCGTAGGGGACGATCGCGGCAGCCGCGGGGACGGGACGACGAGCGGGGAGGGCGGACGGCGGGCGCACGTGCTGCTCGGTCCCGGCGCCCGCCGCGTGCTTCCCCTGCGGCTCGTCAGCCTCCTGGGCCCGCTCCGCGAGGTCCCTGCGGCGGGCTTCTTCCACGGTGCGCCGGGCTTCCTGCGCCGCGGCGTTGCGCGGCAGGTCCTCAAGTGCCTTCGCGGCGCGCAGGTACGTCCCGGGCGTGGGTGTGGACCCGGCGGGCGGCAGCTCCTTTGCCGGAGCGGCCGCCTCGATCGCGAGCTGCCTGCGGCCCTCCAGCGCGCTGGCCCGCTCCGTCTCCGCGTTCGCGTACCGCCGCAGCAGCGCCGCGTGTTCGTTGCGCAGGGCGGCGAGTTCGACCCGCTTGGCGCGCAGCCTGGCGTCCAGCTTGAGGCGCAGCTCGCGGGACTCCTCGACGTCCGCCTCGAGCTCGGCTACGCGCTCCTCGGCCTTCCACTGGTCCCTGGCGCGGCCGCGCGTGAGCTCCGCGACCCTGCGCCCGGCACCGCGGTCCCAACTGCGCATGAGGACGGCACCGGTGATGGCCGCCGCGGCGGCGGCGGCGACCAGGGCGCGCAGCACAACGACATTTCCGACGAACAACGCGCCGGAAGCGCACAGAACCGACGCGCCGGCGACTGCGGTCGGCGGCAGCAGCTTGTGCAGGGGCGGGGAATGGCGGTGGCGTCCTCGTGGCATGGCCAGAAATTTACCGTGCGTAGACGCCGAATGGGGTGTCGGCCCGGCAAATCTCTGGTCGAGAACGCCGGGCCGTCCCGCGACTACTTCTGCAGCAGCCCCTCGGACTGAAGATAAGCCTTCGCGACGTCCTTGGGCTTCGCGCGTTCCGCGTCCACCTTGCGGTTCAACTCGGCGAGATCGTCTGTGCTCAGCACCTTGGTGAGCTTGGCGAGGGCATCCGCTATCTCCGTGCTCCCGGCGTCCTTCGCATTGACCACCGGGAGGACGTTGTCCGCGTTCTGGAGCTTCTTGTCGTCCTCGAGGACGACCAGGTCGTAGCTCGCCAGCGTGCCGTCCGTCGTGGAGGTGAGCACCATCTGGTCCTCACCGTCCTTGACCGCCTGCTTGGCCTGCGGGGTCCCGACCCCCTTCGGGTCGATTCCCGCAACGTCGATGCCGTACGTCTTCTTGAGACCCGGTGCGCAGAACGGCCGCACCTCGCACTCGTCGCCTGCCGCGATCTTCACCTTCAGCTTCGACTCGCCAAGATCGGAAAGAGTCTTGAGCTTGTTCTTCTCGGCGAATTCCTTCGAGACGGCGAAGGCGTTCTGGTCGACAGCCTCTCCGGCCGGCAGCACTTTCAACCCCACGGCCTCCGCGAGTCCGGTGAGCGCCTCGACGGTCGACGCCACATCACCGGAGGCAACGGGCTTCTCCTGCGGTGCCTTCGGACCGTTCGCCTTCGCGTTCAGGAATTCGGCGAGGGTCGCGGCGTATTCCGGAACGACGTCTATCTCGCCCTTCTCCAGCGAAGGTTCGTACAGCTCGCGGTTCTTCACCGTGGTGATCGACGTCTTGTACCCCGCGTCGCCGAGGACCTGCGCATAGAGCTCGGCCAGCACTTTGGACTCGGTGAAGGCGGCCGCCCCGACGACGAGCGTGCCCTTTTCACCGGAGCCGCCGGAGCCGCTTCCGGACGAAGAGCTGCCCTTCTCCTGTTCGAGGGATTCACCGCCGCACGCGGCAAGAGAACCCGCCAGGGCCGCCACGCCGAGTACCGCGCCCGCGATGCGGGAGGTCTTGCTCATCAGGTTCTCCGTCCACTGCGACATCAAAAGCGTCGTACGAGTTTGGGGCATTGCCGTCAGGCCGGTGACGGCACGGACTTGCGCAAGGGGCTCAGCAGCCGGTCGGCCGCCACCAGCACCCCTTCCACGAGCAGCGCCAGCAGCGCCGCGAGCAGCGCGCCCGCGACCACCTGAGGGGTGTTGTAGGTGTTGAATCCGGCGGTGATGATGCGGCCCAGTCCGCCCTGGCCGACCATCGAGGCGATCGTGGCCGTGGCCACCACCTGGACGGCGGCGGACCTCAGCCCGGTCATCAGCAGCGGATAGGCGAGGGGCAGCTCGACCCGCACGAAGAGCTGGCCGCCCGACATGCCCATCCCCCGCGCGGCCTCCACCACCGCCCGGTCGACCTCCCGCATGCCCACGTACGCGTTCGTCAGCAGCGGCGGTACGGCGAACAGCACCAACGCGATGATCGTCGGCACATAGCCGGCGCTGCGCAGCGGTGTGAGCATGAAGAGGGCGAGCACGGCGAAGACGGGGACGGCCCGGCCTGCGTTGGAGATGTTGACCGCGAGGGCGCCACCCTTGCCGATGTGCCCGAGCCACAGGGCGATCGGCAGGGCGATCACGCAGGCCAGCGCGAGGGCGACCCCGCTGACGTAGAGATGCTCGCCGAGCCGGTGCCAGGCACCGCCCTCCCCCGACCAGTTGGACCCGGTGGTGAGCCAGGTCCACGCGCCTGTGACC
The DNA here is from genome assembly GCF_055566095.1 of Streptomyces sp. NPDC027962. NCBI lineage: Bacteria > Bacillati > Actinomycetota > Actinomycetes > Kitasatosporales > Streptomycetaceae > Streptomyces > Streptomyces sp. NPDC027962. The sequence goes on along the minus strand of NZ_JBVHTA010000025.1, from coordinate 59,967 downwards.
GCGCCCATCAGACCTTCGCCTCCGCCGTCCGTATTCGGGTCCAGGGCGTGAGCAGTCGCTGGACGCCCAGCAGCAGCAGGTCGGCCACGGCCGCCAGCAGCACGCACAGCACGGACGCGGTCAGCACCTGCGCCTTGAAGGTCGTCTGAACCCCGTCGTCGATCAGATTGCCCAGGCCGCCCTGGCCGACCAGCGCGCCGACCGTGGTCAGGGCGATCGTCGACACCGTCGCGATCCGTATCCCCGCCATCAACGCCGGGAGGGCGAGAGGCAGTTCGACCTCCCACAACATCCTGACCGGGCCGTATCCCATGCCGCGGGCGGCCTCACGCGCCTCCGCGGGGACCGCTTCGAGCCCCGCCATGATGTTCCGCACGAGGATGGTGAGGGAGTAGAGCACGAGCCCGGTCACCACCAGCGCGGCGGACAGGCCGAAGAACGGCAGCAGCAGCGAGAACATGGCCAGCGAGGGGATCGTGTAGAGCAGGGTGGTGAGCCCCAGGACGGGGCCAGCGAACCGCGGCCGGGTGCGGGCGAGGAGCGCCAGCGGAAAGGCGACGGCCAGCCCGATCAGCACCGACGCGACGGTGATCCAGACATGCTGGAGGGTCGCCTCGGTCAACTCCTGGCTGCGGGTGCGGAGATATTCGCCGCAGATCCAGTCGTTCGCCGCGAGACAGCTCTGCGCGGCCTGCTCCGTGACCTTCCACTCCGGACTCATCCACCCCCACCTCCCCGATTGCGCCGAACGTATGTCTGGCGACCCTATCCCCGCCCACTGACAATCCCCCAGGGCGGCCACGTTGCAGCAACATGGCTTTCACACAGCACCCGTCACAATGGGGAGTCATGATCCGATTCGAGCACGTCACCAAGCGGTACCCGGACGGCACCACGGCCGTGGACGACCTCTCCTTCGAGGTCGCGGACGGTGAACTGGTCACGCTCGTCGGACCTTCCGGCTGCGGCAAGACCACCACGATGAAGATGGTCAACCGGCTCATAGATCCGACCAGTGGCCGGATATCCGTGGGCGGCCAGGACATCGCGGACGCCGACCCGGTCGAACTGCGCCGCCGTATCGGCTATGTGATCCAGCAGGTCGGCCTCTTTCCGCACAAGACGGTCCTGGAGAACACCGCGACCGTGCCCCACCTCCTCGGCGTCAAGCGTTCCAAGAGCCGTGAGCGGGCCGCCGAGCTTCTCGACCTGGTGGGCCTCGACCCGTCCGTGTACGGCGACCGCTACCCCGAGCAGCTCTCCGGCGGCCAGCGCCAGCGCGTGGGTGTGGCCAGGGCGCTGGCGGCCGATCCGCCGGTGCTGCTGATGGACGAGCCCTTCGGCGCGGTCGACCCGGTCGTGCGGGGCCATCTGCAGAACGAGTTCCTGAAGCTCCAGTCCCAGGTCCGCAAGACGGTCCTCTTCGTCACCCACGACATCGAGGAGGCCGTGCGCCTCGGGGACCGCATCGCCGTCTACGGCCAGGGCAGGATCGAGCAGTTCGACGCCCCCGCCGCCGTCCTCGGCGCCCCCGCCACCCCGTACGTGGCCGACTTCGTCGGCGCCGACCGCGGGCTCAAGCGGCTGTCCGTCACTCCCATCGAGCCGGCGGACCTGGAGCAGCCACCGGTCGTCCACCTCGACGACCCCCTGCCACGCGACCTGGGCTCCCGGTGGGCCGTGGTCCTGGACGCCGAGGACAACCTGCACGGATGGATCTCCGCCGAACGGGCTCAGGGCGACGGCGCGGTCCGCGGCCATGCCCGCCGGATGGAGGCCTGGCTGCCGGTCGGCGCCTCGCTCAAGCAGGCGTTCGCCACCATGCTCCAGCACGACGCGGGCTGGATCGCGGTGATCGACGAAGAGGAGACGGGAAGGTTCCTCGGAGTCCTGACACCGGCCGGGCTGCACGAGGCACTGCGCCGCTCGATCGACGCGGACGCCCAGGACATCGCCCGCACGGAGGTCGCCCTGGAGTCCATCGCGACGGTGGCGCCGCCGGCCACCGTCACGAAGCGCTGAGCCGGCTGCCGAGCCACTCCAGGGCGGGCGGGATCTCGCGCCGCCAGGTGTTGAAGTTGTGCCCGCCGCTGTCCAGCACGATCGACGACACCCGCGCCGGCGCCCGCACCTTCTCGATGAAGGCCCGTGTCCCCGCGAGGTTCCCCTCGCCCTGCCGGGAGGTGGTGACGAGGAACGACGACGTGCCCTGCGGCAGATGATCCAGGCTCCACAGCAGGTCCGCCCGTTTCCGCAGCCGGTCGTCGCCGTGGAAGAGATCACCGGTCGTCGGGTCCTCGGCCGCCTTGTAGTACGCGGAGAGCCCGACGCCCGCCGAGAACCGCTCCGGATGGTGCAGCGCCATCTTCAAAGCGCAGTAGCCGCCGGTGGAGTTGCCCATGAAACCCCAGTTCCGCGGTCGCGTCCCCACCCGGTAGGTCTCGGAAACGGCCCTGGGCAGGTCCTCGGCGAAGAACGTCTCCGTCTTCGGCCCTCCGGGGACGTCCACGCATTCGGTGTCCCTCGGCGGCGCGACCGTCGGCCGCAGCATCACCAGCACCATCGGCTGCATCCGCCCGCCCCTCGCCTGCTCGAACGCGGTCCGCGGGTACTTCAGCCCCTTGAGCAGGTTCTCCGCGGTTCCCGGGTACCCGGTCAGCACGACGGCCGCCGGAAAGGTGCGTTCCCGGTGTGCCTGCTGGAAGTACTCCGGCGGCAGATAGACGTATGCCGGGCTGTCGATCCCCGACTTCTCGCCGGACACGACCACCTTGTGTATCTGGCCTCCCGTCGTCGGCCGCGCGCCTCCCGGCACATCCGGCTTCCGCTTTTCCACGACCTTGAGGTGCGTGCCCTGCGAGTGGTCCACGACGACGCCCATGTCCTGATGCCGGCCGAAGAGGTCTGCCCAGGAGCCGTAGAAGAGGAAGGAGTTGTTGGCGGCGAGAGCGACGGCGGCGAACAGCGACAGCTGTGTCGCAAGCAGCAGGCCGATCCGTCCGGCCACCGCACGAAGACCACCTCCCGCCAGCCGCGGCCACAGCCGAACGGTGGCGGCGAACAGCAGCACCGCTGCCGAGGCGGCCAGGGCCAGGACTTTGACACTGGTCAGACCCATGAGTCGTGTGTGCCTTCTGCGTCGGGGAATTTCCGGGACGAATGAACCCGCCTCCCACAAGTCCCGTCCTAGAGAGCGCAAATCGTCCGGGCCGAACGACCTGCGGCCCTGGACACGGGATCTCATCCGGAGTCACGGGAAGCGATGTCTGCAACGCTAGATGGGGACAAATCAGGATTGGTTCCGAATCAGGCCCCGGATCGGGCCCCGAGTCGGCTGCCGGCCCGGATACCGGCTCGGATCCGCCGCCTGCTGCGCGGCCCCCGGCCCGAGGCGGTTCCGGGTCTGGTGGGCACCGCGTGCACCTTCGTCGGGCTGATCGACATCGCGGCCGGGGTCTTCCCCCGCTTCCGGCACAGCCGGATGCACACCGTCGTCGAGGTACTGCCCGGCGCCACCGGGCCGTTCGCCGCCGCGCTCTCGCTGAGCGCGGGCATGCTGCTGCTCCTCCTCGCGCACGGCATCAAGCGCCACAAGCGCCGCGCCTGGCGGGCCGCCGTGATCCTGCTGCCCGCCGGAGCCGTCGCGCAGTTCGCCTACCGGCACTCCGTCGTCGGAACGCTGCTGTCCCTGGCGCTGCTGACCCTGCTGCTGCGCCACCGGGCGGAGTTCGCGGCCCTGCCCGACCCGCGCAGCCGCTGGCGGGCCCTCGCCAACTTCGTTCTCATGGCCGCCGGTTCGCTCGTGGTCGGTCTGATCGTCGTCAGCGCCCATCCCGGCAAGATCGTCGGCAGCCCGGGCCTCACCGACCGTCTGGAGCATGTGCTCTACGGGCTCTTCGGCTTCGAGGGCCCCGTCAGGTACGCCGACGGCGTCTCCTGGACGGTGGGCTACTGCCTCGGCGCCCTCGGCCTGCTGACCGCCGTCACCACCGTCTACTTCGCCTTCCGTCCCGAACACCCGGCCGCCCGCCTGACCGAGGAGGACGAACACCGGCTGCGCGAGCTGCTCGCCGTCCACGGCGGCCGCGACTCACTCGGCCACTTCGCACTCCGCCGCGACAAGGGCGTCGTCTTCTCCCCCAGCGGCAAGGCCGCCGTCTGCTACCGCGTCGTCTCCGGTGTGATGCTCGCCGGCGGCGACCCGATCGGCGACGTCGAGGCGTGGCCCGGCGCCATCGAACGCTTCATGGACGAGGCCAAGGCGCACTCCTGGACCCCGGCGGTGATGGGGTGCTCCGAGACCGGCGGCCATGTCTGGACCCGCGAGACCGGCCTCGACGCCCTGGAGCTCGGGGACGAGGCGGTGGTGGACGTCGCGGATTTCTCCCTGAGCGGGCGCGCGATGCGGAACGTGCGCCAGATGGTGAAGCGCATCGAACGGGCCGGTTACCGGACCCGCGTACGCCGCGCCCGTGATCTCACCGCCGAAGAGGTCGAACAGATCCGCAGCGCCGCGGCCCAATGGCGGGGCACCGACACGGAGCGCGGGTTCTCGATGGCCCTCGGCCGCATCGGCGATCCGGCGGACGGCGACGCGGTGATCGCCACCGCCCACAAGGACGACGACAAGGGAAGATCCCCCTACGGCGACCTGAAAGCGGTCATCCACTTCGTCCCGTGGGGCACGGACGGCATGTCGCTGGAGCTGATGCGCCGCGACCGCAGTGCCGACCCCGGCATGAACGAACTGCTCATCGTCGCCGCACTCCAAGCCGCGCCCGCCCTGGGGATCGATCGGGTCTCGCTCAACTTCGCGATGTTCCGCTCGGCACTCGCCCGCGGCGAGAAGATCGGCGCGGGGCCGGTGCTGCGGATGTGGCGACGGCTGCTCGTCTTCCTCTCCCGGTGGTTCCAGATCGAGTCGCTGTACAAGTTCAACGCCAAGTTCAAGCCCCGTTGGGAGCCCCGCTTCGTGGTGTTCCGGAACACCCGCGATCTGCCCCGTATCGGCTTCGCCGCGATGCAGGCCGAGGGCTTCGTCAACCTGGCGCTGCCCCGCCCCTTCGCCCGCCGGCACCCCGCCCCCGCTCCCCGGCCCTGCGCCCACCTCGCCCGTCACACGGAAACGCACGACGCCCGCGCGGCCTGACAGAGCGCCGAACCGCCCACCACCCGCCGGGGCCGGGCGACCTCTGCCCGGCCCGGGTCGAGCACTCTTCGAGCCCGGTCCCGTTCCCTTACAAGTCACGGACGAGCCGGACCCGTGCGCGAGTGGCATGGGGGCGGGCACTGCGGGCCTAGGCTTGGTCGCATGAGTACGTTGCGCGGACGGGGCACGGCCGACGGCCTGCCGGAGTGGGATCGCTGTGCGGTCATGGGGGTCGTCAATGTGACACCGGACTCCTTCTCCGACGGCGGTCGCTGGTTCGACACCACGGCCGCGATCAAGCGGGGCCTCGACCTGGTCGCACAGGGCGCCGACCTCATCGACGTCGGCGGCGAGTCCACCCGCCCGGGCGCCAGCCGGGTCGACGAGGACGAGGAGCTGCGCCGGGTCGTCCCCGTCGTGCGGGGCCTCACGGCAGAGGGCGTCATCGTCTCCGTCGACACCATGCGCGCCTGTGTCGCCGAACAGGCGGTCGCGGCCGGAGCGGTACTGGTCAACGACGTGAGCGGCGGTCTCGCCGACCCCAGGATGGTCCCGGCGGTCGCCGCCACCGGCGCTCCGTTCGTGGTCATGCACTGGCGCGGCTTCAGCGAGGACATGAACAGCCGCGCCGTCTACGGCAACGTCGTGGCGGAAGTCGTCGCCGAACTGCGCGAGCGCATGGAGGCCGTCATCGAGGGCGGTATCACGCCCGAGCGCATCGTCATCGATCCCGGCCTCGGCTTCGCCAAGCAGGCGGAGCACGATCTCGCCCTCGTCGCGCACCTCGCCGAGCTGCGGGCGCTGGGCAGGCCGGTCCTGGTCGCCGCCTCCCGGAAGCGCTTCCTCGGCCGCGTACTGGCCAGGGACGGCGCCCCGCCGCCGGCTCGCGAGCGGGACGCGGCCACGGCCGCGGTCTCCGCCATCGCCGCCCACGAGGGCGCCTGGGCGGTCAGGGTCCACGAGGTACGGGCCACCGCCGACGCCGTGCGGGTCGCGAGGGCCGTCGAGGGAGCCCGGTGAGCCTGACCGACACGGAACTCGTCGAGCAGGCCAACACCGCCTTCTACGAGACCATGGAGCGCGGGGACTTCGACGAGCTGTCCGCCATGTGGCTGGACGAGGGCATCTCGTGCATCCACCCCGGCTGGCCGGTCCTGACCGGCCGCGGCGAGGTGCTCCGCTCGTACGCGCTGATCATGGCGAACACGGAGTACATCCAGTTCTTCCTCACCGACGTCAAGGTGCACGTGGCCGGTGACACCGCTCTGGTGACCTGCACGGAGAACATCCTCAGCGGCGGCCCCGCGGAGGACGGCGGCGAGCTCGGACCGCTCGTCGGCCAGCTGGTCGTCGCCACGAACGTGTTCCGTCGCACATCGGACGGCTGGAAGATCTGGTCCCACCACGGTTCGCCCGTTCTGACGGAAACCGACACCGAAGAGGACGACAACACCCCCTCATAAGTGGGTAGGGGCCCAGGAAGAGGTTCGGCGGCACCTGTCCGCGGGTATGCGCGGCTACCAGTCCCACGTGGGCCCTCCTCGCCCCCGTGGGGACGACCTGTCGGCGCTCGCAGGTAGATTCGAATGCGGGCACCACGCCATCCGCATGTGGCCGCGTGCCCGCAGACCTACAGAAGCAGGAGTGATTCGCGTGGATCGTGTCGCGCTGCGCGGCCTCAAGGCCCGCGGGCACCACGGCGTCTTCCCCAAGGAGCGGGAAGAGGGCCAGACCTTCATCGTCGACCTGGTGCTCGGCCTGGACACCCGCCCCGCGGCGGCCGACGACGACCTGGCGAAGACCGTGCACTACGGCGTGGTGGCCGAGGAGGTCGTCGCCGTCGTCGAGGGCGACCCGGTCGACCTGATCGAGACGCTGGCGGAGCGGATCGCCCAGGTGTGCCTCAAGCACGACGGTGTCGAGGAGGTCGAGGTGGTGGTGCACAAGCCTGACGCCCCGATCACGGTGCCCTTCGACGACGTCACCATCACGATCACCCGGAGCCGAGTATGAACCAGGCAGCAAGCGACCCGACCGTGCAGCCGGTGCCGTCCTCCGTCACGGAGCAGGTCGATGCGGCCGACGTCACACTGTCCAACCCCAAGGACGCCGTGATCTCCCTCGGCTCCAACCTGGGCAACCGCCTGGAGACCCTCCAGGGCGCCATCGACGCCCTGGAAGACACCCCGGGCCTGCGGGTCAAAGCCGTCTCGCCCGTGTACGAGACGGAGCCGTGGGGTGTCGAGCCCGGCAGCCAGCCCTCGTACTTCAACGCGGTGGTGGTCATCAGGACCACTCTGCCGCCGTCCTCCCTGCTGGAGCGGGGACAGGCCATCGAGGAGGCCTTCCACCGGGTCCGCGAGGAGCACTGGGGCCCGCGCACGATCGACGTGGACATCGTGGCTTACGCGAACGTGGTATCCGACGACCCCGTCCTCACACTGCCGCACCCCCGCGCCCACCAGCGCGCGTTCGTGCTCGCTCCGTGGCACGACGTTGAGCCCGAGGCACAGCTGCCGGGCCACGGCGCGGTCGCCGAGCTCCTGGCCGGTGTGGGCGTCGGCGGCGTGCAGCCGCGCGAGGACCTGGAACTGCGCCTGCCCGAGTAGTCGTTAGGCTCGTACGGGACGATCTCGTACAGCGTGGAGAAGGGCGGCTTACTCGGTGAAGCAACTACGGCTCGGTGTGCTGGCCGGTCTCTTCGCCGCGGCCGGGGTGCTGTCCTGGGGCGGGGCGCGCCTGTGGGACTCGCTGGGCACGCTGCCGAGCGTGCCGCTGGCCGCCCCCGTCGTGCTGGCGGTGATCGCCGTCGTCCTCACCGCGACCGCGCTCTCGATCCGGTCCCGGCTGCGCGCCCAGCGTGAGCGCCGGCCGGGCGCCAAGGGCGTCGAACCGCTGATGGCGGCGCGTGCGGTGGTCTTCGGCCAGGCGAGCGCGCTGGTGGCGGCGCTGGTGAGCGGGATGTACGGCGGGACGGGCGTGTTCCTGCTGGGCTCCCTCGATGTCCCCGCCCGCCGCGACCAGGCGATCTATGCCGGGTTCTCGGTGGTGGCGGGCATCGCGGTGATCGCGGCGGCGATCTTCCTGGAGCGGGTCTGCAAGCTCCCGGAGGACGACGACGACAAGGACGCGACGGCTCCCGCCTAGCGCGGGAGCCGTCGCGTCGCTCGTCCTGGCCGGGCGGACGGGCGTGCGGCCCCGCGGTCCGAGGAGTCAGAGTGGCCACGTCGTCGCGCCGGCCGTGCAGGGACCTGCGGGTGAGCTGCTCGTTGTGTGCGTCGGCTCCGTAGCGTCGGAGGTGTCGATGAAGGTGGCGGCGGCCGCGGCGTGCAGGGCCCGCTCGGCACGGTCGTCGTCGCTCTCGCCGTACACGCTCGGAGACTGCATGGCGCCGAAGCCGAGCGAGGACACGTCGAGTCGACCGAGCTTGCGCATGGGGAGCAGTTGGTCGGTCATGGGCGCGATTTTTTCACCAAATACTCGTCGGCGCACGGGAGTTGACCGAACGCACCCAAACCGGTCAGCACGCCCGTAAAGGCGCCCGACCGCGCGAGGGTCGACGCGCCCCAACTGCTCAGCGCGCCAGTATCAGGCTCATTGCCTCGGCTCGCGTCGTCGCGTCCCGCAGCTGGCCGCGCACCGCCGAGGTCGTCGTCTTCGCACCCGGCTTGCGGATGCCTCGCAACGACATGCACATGTGCTCGGCCTCGATCACGACGATCGCACCACGCGCCTCGAGGATGCGCATGAGCGAGTCGGCGATCTGCGTGGTGAGCCGCTCCTGTACCTGCGGGCGCCGTGCGAACACGTCGACGAGCCGCGCAAGTTTGGAAAGGCCCGTGATCTTCCCCGTCGCCGCCGGGATGTAGCCGACATGCGCCACACCATGGAACGGGAGCAGGTGATGCTCGCAGAACGAGACCAGTTCGATGTCCTTCACGAGGACCATCTCGTCGTGGCCCAGATCGAACGTCGTCGTCAGGACCTCCTCGGGCGCCTGCCGCATGCCGGAGAGGAGCTCCCGATACGCCCTTGCCACCCGCGCCGGTGTCTCCAGCAGGCCTTCGCGGTCCGGGTCCTCGCCCACCGCGATGAGCAGCTCACGCACCGCGTTCTCCGCCCGCTTCTCATCGAACTCGGCGATAAAACGCTCGCCGTCCAGCGTCACCGGGTCGGTCATCTGTGCCTCGTTCCTGTGCTCCGACATGGCGTAAAAACGCCGCGCCTCCCAGGCTAGAACCTGAGAGGTGCGGCGTTCATTCCGGGGCTGGTGGCCGCCCGGCGACATATCGCCTGGTCAGGCCTCCGGACGCTCCTCGGGGACCGCCTCTGCGGGCGCCTTGGTGACATCGGTCACCGTGGTGGCCGTCGGCGCCGTGCCGTTGGCGGCGCCGTTGGTGAGGGCGAGCTCCTTGGGCGAGAGGACCGGCGGACGCGTGGAGGGCGTGCGCCGGGAGGAACCGGTCCACGCCGGGCGGGCCGGGCGCTTCACGATCGGGGCGAAGATCTCCGCGATCTCCTCCTTGCCGAGAGTCTCCTTCTCCAGCAGCTGGAGGACCAGGTTGTCGAGGACGTCCCGGTTCTCGACGAGGATCTCCCAGGCCTCGTTGTGCGCGGTCTCGATGAGCTTCTTGACCTCTTCGTCGACCAGCGCCGCGACCTCTTCCGAGTAGTCGCGCTGGTGCGCCATCTCGCGCCCAAGGAACGGCTCGGTGTTGTCGCCGCCGAACTTGATCGCGCCGAGCCGCTCGGTCATGCCGTACTGCGTGACCATCGCGCGGGCCGTGGCAGTGGCCTTCTCGATGTCGTTGGCAGCGCCGGTGGTCGGGTCGTGGAAGACCAGTTCCTCGGCCGCACGCCCGCCCAGCATGTACGCCAGCTGGTCGAGCATCTCGTTGCGCGTGGTCGAGTACTTGTCCTCGTCCGGGAGCACCATCGTGTAACCGAGGGCCCGGCCGCGGGACAGGATCGTGATCTTGTGAACCGGGTCGGAGTTGGGCGAAGCCGCCGCGACCAGGGCGTGACCGCCCTCGTGATACGCGGTGATCTTCTTCTCCTTGTCGGACATGATCCGGGTCCGCTTCTGCGGGCCCGCCACGACACGGTCGATCGCCTCGTCCAGGAAGTGGTTGTCGATCAGCTTCTTGTCGCTGCGCGCGGTGAGCAGCGCGGCTTCGTTCAGCACGTTCGACAGGTCGGCGCCGGTGAAGCCGGGCGTACGCCGGGCGACGGCGCCCAGGTCGACGTCCGGGGCGACCGGCTTGCCCTTCTGGTGGACCTTGAGGATCTCCAGACGGCCCTGCATGTCCGGACGGTCGACTGCGATCTGGCGGTCGAAACGGCCCGGGCGCAGCAGCGCCGGGTCGAGGATGTCGGGCCGGTTCGTGGCGGCGATCAGGATGACGCCGCCCTTCACGTCGAAGCCGTCCATCTCGACGAGCAGCTGGTTCAGCGTCTGCTCGCGCTCGTCGTGGCCGCCGCCGAGACCCGCACCGCGGTGCCGGCCGACGGCGTCGATCTCGTCGACGAAGACGATCGCCGGGGCGTTCGCCTTGGCCTGCTCGAAGAGGTCACGGACTCGGGAGGCACCGACACCGACGAACATCTCGACGAAGTCGGAACCCGAGATCGAGTAGAACGGGACGCCCGCCTCTCCGGCGACGGCGCGTGCGAGCAGTGTCTTGCCCGTGCCGGGCGGGCCGTAGAGCAGCACGCCCTTCGGGATCTTGGCGCCGACGGCCTGGAACTTGGCCGGCTCCTGCAGGAACTCCTTGATCTCGTGGAGCTCCTCGACCGCCTCGTCGGACCCCGCCACGTCGGAGAAGGTCGTCTTGGGGGTGTCCTTGGTGATCAGCTTGGCCTTGGACTTCCCGAAGTTCATGACTCGGGAGCCGCCGCCCTGCATCTGATTCATCAGGAAGAGGAAGACCACGACGATCAGCACGAACGGCAGGAGGGACAGCAGAACCGAGACGAACGGGCTCTGCTTCGACGGCGCGACCGTGTAGCCCTTGTCGATCTCGCCGGCCTGGAACTTCTCCTGCAGCTTGTCGGCCAGGTCGGCGCCCTGCGTGCCGATGTAACTGGCCTGGACCTTGCTGCTGTTGTCGACCTTCTGGCCCTCCTTGAGCTCGATCTTGATGATCTGCTCGTCGCCAGTGGTCAGCTTTGCCTGCTTGACCTGGTTCTTGTCGATCGCCTGGACGACCTCGCCGGTGTCCACCGTCTTGTAGCCACCGGACGAGCCGACAACCTGCATCAGCACGACCACGGCGAGGACGGCCAGCACGATCCACATGACCGGCCCACGGAAGTATCGCTTCACGTCCATCCATACGGAGCGGTGTCGCTCCGTCCCTCCTGCCCGTAGGTAAATGCTGCTGTGAGAAAAGACAACTGTTCTTCGGACGGTACCTCAGCATGGCCACCGGCGACCGCCTTCCTCTGCTCCAACGGCGAAAAGGCGGTTCTGGTTCCCGTGCGTCAGCCTCCGTAGACGTGCGGCGCCAGTGTGCCCACGAACGGCAGGTTCCGGTACTTCTCCGCGTAGTCCAGGCCGTACCCGACGACGAACTCGTTCGGGATGTCGAACCCGATCCACTTCACGTCGATCGCGACCTTGGCCGCGTCCGGCTTCCGCAGCAGCGTGCAGACCTCGAGAGAGGCCGGCTCGCGGGAACCCAGGTTCGACAGGAGCCAGGACAGGGTCAGTCCCGAGTCGATGATGTCCTCGACGATCAGGACGTGCTTGCCCTTGATGTCGGTGTCCAGGTCCTTGAGGATGCGGACCACGCCGGACGACTGCGTGCCCGCGCCGTACGAGGACACGGCCATCCAGTCCATCGTGACGGGGGTGGACAGCGCGCGCGCCAGGTCCGCCATCGCCATCACCGCGCCCTTGAGGACTCCGACGATGAGCAGGTCCTTGCCCGCGTACTCTGCGTCGATCTTCGCGGCCAGCTCGACGAGCTTCGCGTCGATCTCTTCCTTGGTGATGAGCACCGACTGAAGGTCGGTGCCCATGTCCTTCTCGTTCACCCGCGTCGCTTTCTCTCGGCGGTTCAGCCTTGCCGAATGACCAGTCTGCCACCCTGGCGTCGCGCCTCGACCCGGCCGGGCAGGTTGATGGCCCGCTGACCGCGCCATCCGGTGATCAGCCGGTCGACTTCCTCGACGTGCCGGGCGAAGAGGGATCCGGCGGGCGCACCGGCCTGGATGACGGCTCGGCGCAGTACCCGGCGGCGCACGGCAGGGGGGAGCGCGTAGAGCTTGGCGCAGTCCAGCAGCCCGCTCTCGTCCCGTACGGAGGCGTCCGCGTCGGCGGCCCAGCTGTCGAGCGCGTCGGCGTCGTCACGGGAGAGCTGGGCGGTGCGGGCGAGGGCTTCGACGACGCCCTTGCCGAGCGCCTTCTCCAGGGCGGGCAGCCCCTCGTGGCGCAGGCGGGAGCGGGTGTAGGCGGGGTCGGCGTTGTGCGGGTCGTCCCAGACGGGCAGCGACTGGACCATGCAGGCCTTGCGGGCGGTCTGCCGGTCGAGGTGCAGGAAGGGACGGCGGTAGCGGCCGGCGGCCCCCGACACGGCGGCCATGCCGGACAGCGAGCGGATGCCGGAGCCGCGGGCGAGCCCGAGAAGGACGGTCTCCGCCTGGTCGTCGCGGGTGTGGCCGAGCAGCACGGCAGCGGCTCCCAGGCGCTCCGCGGCGTCGTCCAGGGCTGCGTAGCGGGCGTCACGGGCCGCGGCCTCGGGTCCGCCGTTGCGGCCGACGCGGACCGCGATGGCCTCGACGGGGTCGAGCTGCATCGCGGTGAGGCGTGCGGCGACCTCGGCCGCACGGAGGTCGGAGCCGGCCTGCAGGCCGTGGTCGACGGTGACGGCGCCGGCGCGGACGGAAAGTTTGCGGGCCTCGAAGGCGAGGGCGGAGGCGAGTGCCATCGAATCGGCGCCGCCGGAGCATGCCACGAGGACAAGCGGGGCTTCGCCTGCGGACACCGGGCTCGGGCCGGAGTGCGCGTAGCGGGCGGCGGTTTCTGACTGTTCGGTGAGTACGTCGTGGAGTACGCGGCGGACCGCCAGGCGTATCGCCGCGACCGCAGGATGGGGACCCATGTCCGGTGCCCTTCGTGAAAAGTGGGAGAGGGAGTCTCGGTCGAGTCGGGACGATCAGGAATGGCCAGAGGACGAAGATCGCCACTCCGAGAGCAGTCACTCAGAGTGCGTCGATGGTGACAGAACCGAGCCAATACCCGAGCATTGCACGCCTATCCACAGCCCACGGTCCCTCGGATGGGTGATTGGAGGGGCGCCCCTCTGCCGCCGCCCGCCCTGTCGTCGACAACTCTCCCCTACGGTGCGCCCTCGCCCTTGCTGTGCACCCTCGCGACCCAGTCCGCCGGTTTGGCGATCTCCGCCTTGGTCGGGAGCGTGTTCGGGGAGGTCCACACCCGGTTGAAGCCCGCCATGCCCACCTCCTCCACCACGGCCCGCACGAAGCGCTCGCCGTCGCGGTACTGACGCAGTTTGGCGTCCAGGCCCAGCAGCTTGCGCAGCGCCAGGTCCAGCCGGCTCGCGCCGCGCGCCCTGCGCTGCTGGAACTTCTCCCTGATCTCCGCGACCGACGGCACCACCGCGGGCCCGACGCCGTCCATCACGAAGTCGGCGTGCCCCTCCAGCAGCGACATCACCGCGGTCAGCCGACCGAGGATCTCGCGCTGCGCGGGCGTCTGGACGATCTCCACGATGGAGTGGCCGCCCTCGTCCTGCTCGCCCTCCGGGCGCGCCCCGGCGAGCGACTGTGCGGCCTCGCGGAGCCGCTCGAGAACGGTCATGGGATCCATCTCGGTCTCGCCGAGGAACGACTGGATCTCGCTCTCGAGGTGGTCGCGCAGCCACGGCACGCCGGTGAACTGGGTACGGTGCGTCTCCTCGTGGAGGGCGACCCAGAGCCGGAAGTCGTGCGGCTCCACCTCGAGTTCGCGCTCGACGTGGACGATGTTGGGGGCGACCAGAAGCAGACGCCCGCCGCCGTTGCCGCCGTTCTCCGAGGGCTCGCCCGCGGGCAGGTCGCGGGTGCCGGGCGCGAAGGTCTCGTACTGTCCCAGGACCCGCGAGGCCAGGAAGGACAGCAGCATCCCCAACTCGACACCGGTCACCTTGCCGCCGACGGCGCCGAGCACCGCACCGCCGGGGGTGCCGAAGCGGCGCTCCTGCATCTTGTCCAGCAGGGGCCGCAGCAGTTCGCGGAAGCCCGCGACGTTCGCCTTGACCCAGCCGGCCCGGTCCACGACGAGGACCGGGGTGTCCCGGGGTTCCCCGCCTTCCGGAATCATCCGGGTGTACTCCCGGACGTGCTCCTCGGAGGCCTTGGCATGCCGTCGCAGCTCGGCGACGACGGCGCGCGCCTCGTCCCGGGTCACGTCCGGGCCGGGCCGCACGAAGCGGGTCGCGGTCGCCACGGCGAGGTTCCAGTCGACCATCTCGGCACCACCGATGCTCGTCATGCGTCAACCGTACGTTCTCGGCTGCGGGAGCGGTGAGGTGTCGGCGGACACCGCTTCGATCCCCGGCCCCCGCCCGGCCGGGTCCGTCACGAGGTGAGGGCGGCGGCCAGACGGTCGAGGGCGGGCTCCGCGGAGTACTCGGAAGGGGTGTCCTTGGCGAGGAACGCGAAGCCGAGGAGTCGGCCGCCCGGGGCAACGACCGTGCCGGCCAGGGTGTTGATGCCCCGCAGCGTGCCCGTCTTGGCCCGGACCAGGCCGGTGCCGTCGGAGTCGGCGGAGTAGCGGTCCTCGAGGGTGCCGCTGAAGCCCGCCACGGGGAGCCCGGTGAGGACGGGCCGCAGTTCTGGGTGGGCGGTGTCGCCCGCGCGCGCGAGGAGGCTGGTGAGCAGCGCCGGTGACACCCGGTCCCGCCGGTCGAGGCCGCTGCCGTCGGCGAATCTGGTGCCGGCGAGGGGCACCTGCAGCCGCCGCAGCTGCTTGGTCACGGCTCGTTCCGAGCCGGCGAAGGACGCCTTCTCGCCGGTGGCCAGTGCGGTCTGACGGGCCAGTGACTCCGCGAGGTCGTTGTCGCTTCTGGTCAGCATGCGTTCGACGAGCAGCGACAGGGGCTCGGAGAGCACCTGCGCCAGCGGGACGGCCTTGGCGGGCGGACGGCCTGCTGCGGGCGGTGCGGTGCGGACGCCGCGCGCGGTGAGCATGTCCCGGAAGACGCGGGCCGCTTCGCGGGCCGGGTCGGCGCTGCGGGTGGCCGCGCCCGTGGTGTGCTCGTCGAGCCTGCCCTGACCGACCATGAGGGCCGTGACCGGGGCGATGTTGTCGTTGGGACCGATGGGGTGCAGGAGCGGGCCGCTGTAGAGCGAGGTGTCGTACTCGAACCGCAGCTTGGCGCCCTTGGCGCCTTTTCCGTCGCGCAGGGCGCGTGCGGTCTTGTCGGCGAGTTCGCGAAGGCGTGCCCGGTCGAGGGTGGCGTCGCCGCCGCCGACCAGTGTGATCTCCCCGGCGTCGGGGGCCGCGACGACCGTGGTCGGGATGCGGTGGTCGGGTCCGAGGGCCGTCAGCGCCGCGGCGGCCGTGGCGATCTTGATGGTCGACGCCGGGACCATGGCGGTGTCCGCCCGCCTCCCGTACAGCCGCTCGCCGGTGGCGAGGTCGATGACGCTGGCGGCGGGGGCGGGGCCGAGGCCGGGGTCGGCGAGCAGCGGGCCGAGCGACTCGGCCAGGACGCCCGGAGCGGCGGCCGGTTCCTTGGCCGACACCGTGCGCGGGCCGCCCAGGGGGCCCAGCACGGGGGCCGCGCTGGGCGCGGGCGCGGGACGCCGGGGCGCCGGCGGTTCGTGATGTGCACCACCCATGGGGCTCTGGGCAGCCGCCCGCTCCCTCTCGGCCTTACGCTGACCGGAGTCCCAGGGACCCGCCGCGGTCACCGCCCCGGCGGCGAGGGTGAGGCCGACCACGGCAGCGCCCGCTGCAAGCTGCCACGTCCTGACCTTCGGCACCTCGCACCAGCCCCTTTCGCGATCACGCATGTGCGTGAGGGACACTTAATCACCAGTACTGCGTCTTGCTATGTGTTGATCATGGAGGAGCCACCCGTGGAGTTCGACGTCACCATCGAGATCCCGAAGGGTTCGCGGAACAAGTACGAGGTGGACCACGAGACCGGTCGGATCCGTCTTGACCGTCGACTCTTCACCTCGACCAGTTACCCCGCCGACTACGGATTCGTCGAGAACACCCTCGGTGAGGACGGCGACCCGCTGGACGCGCTGGTCATCCTTGACGAGCCGACCTTCCCGGGCTGCCTCATCAAGTGCCGCGCCATCGGCATGTTCCGTATGACGGACGAGGCCGGCGGCGACGACAAGCTGCTGTGCGTGCCGGCGTCCGACCCGCGCGTGGAGCACCTGCGGGACATCCACCACGTGTCCGAGTTCGACCGCCTGGAGATCCAGCACTTCTTCGAGGTCTACAAGGACCTGGAGCCGGGCAAGTCCGTCGAGGGCGCCAACTGGGTCGGCCGGACCGAGGCCGAGGCGGAGATCGAGGCCTCCTACAAGCGCCTGGAGGCGCAGGGCGGCGCGCACTGACGCCGCTGCCGTCGAGCACCTGACGCGGGCGGGACACCTTGGGTGTCCCGCCCGCGTCGCGTATCCGCCCATGTCCGCGCCCATACTGGGCAGAAGCGCCGGTCGAGAGGCGGTACGAGAGGGAGCGAGGACGACCAGTGGTGGCGGAGCCCGAGGGCCCGGAGGACCGGAAGCCTCAGTCCGACGAGGCACACAGCGCCTTCGCCCCACCGGCGGGGGTGGAACAGCCCGAACCGCCGGAAGAGGACCACCCCAGCTCCGAATTCGCCGTCCCGGAAGGCCTCGCGCCCGAACCGCCGGCCGAGCCTGAGGGCTCCGCGTTCGCCCCGCCCCGCACGTACAGCGCCAGGAACTCGCCGCCCGCCTTCACCCCTGCGCACGGCATCCCCGCCGTGCGGGTCACCAAGGACGCGCCCTGGCAGGACCGTATGCGGGCGATGCTGAGGATGCCGGTGGGCGAGCGGCCGGTTCCCGAGACGCCGCACCGGCACGACGAGGCCGGCCCGGCCGTCCCCCGCGTCCTCGACCTGACGCTCCGTATCGGCGAGTTGCTGCTCGCGGGCGGCGAGGGCGCGGAGGACGTCGAGGCGGCGATGTTCGCCATCTCGCGCTCGTACGGGCTGGACCGGTGCGAGCCGACGGTCACCTTCACCCTCCTGTCGGTCACCTACCAGCCGTCGCTGGTCGACGACCCGGTGACCGCCAGCCGGACCGTGCGACGGCGCGGCACCGACTACACGCGGCTGGCCGCGGTCTACCGGCTGGTCCACGACATCAGCGTCGAGGAGTCGGACGTCTCGCTGGAGGAGGCCTACCGGAGGCTCGCCGAGATCCGCCGTAACCGGCATCCTTACCCGGGGTGGGCGCTCACCCTGGCCGGCGGGCTGCTGGCCGGCTCGGCGTCCGTCCTGGTGGGCGGCCAGCTCACGGTGTTTCTGGCGGCGGCGGTCAGCGCGATGCTCGGCGACCGGCTGGCCTGGCTGTGCGCGGGGCGCGGGCTGCCGGAGTTCTACCAGTTCGTGGCGGCCGCGACCCCGCCGGCGGCGATGGGCGTGGCACTGACGCTGTCGCCTCTGGAACTGCGTGCGTCCGCGGTCATCACGGGTGGACTGTTCGCACTGATCCCGGGACGGGCGCTGGTGGCCGGGGTCCAGGACGGGCTGACAGGCTTCTACATCACGGCGGCGGCACGACTGCTCGAAGTGGGCTACCTGGTGGTCGGCATCGTCATCGGCGTGCTGGGGGTCCTCTATGTCGGCCTCACGCTGGGCGCCGGCCTCAGTCCGGAGACCGAGATCCACAGCATCGAGCGGCCGATCATCCAGACACTCGCGGCCATGGCCCTGTCGCTCTGCTTCGCCGTGCTGCTGCAGCAGGAGCGCCGCACGGTGGCTCTGGTGACCTTCAACGGCGGGGTCGCCTGGGTGGTGTACGGGGCACTCGCGAACGTGGCCGAGGGTTCACCGGTCGCGGCGACGGCGATCGCGGCGGGACTCGTGGGCCTGTTCGGCCAGATGCTGTCACGCTCGCGTTTCGAGTCCGCCCTGCCCTATGTCACGGCCGCCATCGGGCCGCTGCTGCCCGGTAGCGCCACGTACTTCGGTCTGCTGGAGATCGCCCGGGGAAACACGAACGCCGGTCTGACGTCCCTGAGCAAGGCGGCGGCGCTGGCGCTGGCCATCGCCATCGGGGTGAACCTGGGGGGCGAGATCTCCCGGCTGTTCCTGCGGATCCCGGGCGTCACCGGGGCGCTGCCCGGCGCGGAGACACCGGGCGGACGCCGCGCGGCCAAGCGGACACGCGGCTTCTGAGCCGCGGGGCCGGCGTCAGCGCCTGGCGTGACGGCCGCCGCGCGGGGAGGACGGCGGGGTCCCTTCGTCGGGGGCGGAGCCTTCGGTGGCGGCCGCCTTCTTTCCCTTGGAGCGGGCCCGCAGGAACTCGATCACGATCGGGACGACCGAGATCAGGACGATCAGGATCAGGATCGCCTCGATGTGCCGGTGGACGAAGTCGACCTTGCCGAGCGCGGCGCCGAGCAGCGTGACACCGGCTCCCCACAGGATGCCGCCGATGATGTTGAACGTGACGAACGAGCGGTAGTTCATCCGGCTCACACCGGCGATGATCGGCGTGAACGTCCGCACGATGGGCACGAAGCGGGCCAGGACCAGGGACTTCGGGCCGTACTTCTCGAAGAACTCGTGGGCCTTCTCCACGTTCTCCTGCTTGAAGAGCCTGGAGTCGGGCCGCTTGAAGAGGGCCGGGCCGACCTTGCGGCCGAAGAGATAGCCGACCTGGTCACCGATGATCGCGGCGAGCACCACGAGGGTGCAGACCATCCACAGGGGCTGCTTGATCACGTCGGTGGTCACCAGCAGACCCGTGGTGAACAGCAGCGAGTCGCCGGGGAGGAAGAATCCGATCAGCAGACCGGACTCGGCGAAGACGATGGCCAGCACACCGATCAGACCGAAGGTGGTGATCAGGTAGTCCGGATCGAGCCAGCTCGGTCCGAGCGCAAGGGTGTTCACGAGGTCCGGGCTCCTGTGGTGTCAGTCAGCGGCATGGTCGGCTGCCCAAAGCTATCAACGCACATGAGTAACCCCCGGTTCCACCGGCCCACCGCGGATGCGGGGTGAACGGACGACGGCGATCCTGTGCACCATGGGTATCGAGGACTACAGCGGCGGGCAAGGCCCGCAGGCAGATGTGACGGTCGTCACCACGAACGACATCCCGGGCTTCCGCGTGGAGCAGGTCATCGGTGAGGTCTTCGGACTGACGGTGCGCTCCCGCCATCTGGGCAGCCAGATCGGCGCCGGCCTCAAGTCGATGATCGGTGGCGAGCTCAAGGGCCTGACCAAGACCCTCGTTGAGACCCGCAACCAGGCCATGGAGCGCCTGATCGAGCAGGCCCGCGCACGGGGCGCGAACGCGGTGCTGGCGTTCCGCTTCGACGTGGCCGACGCCGCGGACGTCGGCACGGAGGTCTGCGCGTACGGCACGGCCGTGGTGATCGCCCGGACCTGACCGGCGGACACCACGGCCGGGGCGCGTACCCCGGCCGTGGTGTCCGTGCCGTCGCAGCCCCAGAGGGCACCTCGCAGTCCTGGAGGTGCCGGACGGCGTCCGCAGGCCCTCAAACGTGCCGGACGGCGTTCGCCAGGATCGCTTCCCGCTGGTACGCCGCGAGGCCCGGCTTCGCCTTGTCGATGTTGCGGGTGAACCGCTCGTCCGTGACGTACATCTCACCCAGGCACGTGTGGATCTCGAACGTGCACGTGTAGTGGTTACGCGTGATCCACTGGCGGTGCTCCTCCGCGACGTCCATCGCGGCCTTCGACTCCGGCTCCTCGCCGGCCTCCATCAGGGCCACGAAGCGGCGGGTGATCTCGTCGGCCTCCTGCTGGATCCGCTGCCAGTCCTCCTTCGTGTAAGCGGCGGAGCGGCGCTGCGACTCCTTGTACGCCTCCGTGCCGCCCCAGCGCTGCTCGGTCTCCTGCGCGTAGTCGTCCGGGTCGAAGTCCCCGAAGACCTCGAACTTCTCCTCGGGCGTGAGGTTGATGCCCATCTTTCTCGCCTCCATGGCCTTCTCGACGGCTGCGGCCATCTCCTGGAGCTGGGTGATCCGGGCGGACAGCAGCTCGTGCTGGCGCCGCAGGTGCTGCTGCGGGTCCACGTCCGGGTCGTCCAGCAGCGCCGCGACCTCGTCGAGCGGAAAGCCGAGCTCCCGGTAGAACAGGATCTGCTGCAGCCGGTCGAGGTCGGCGTCTTCGTAGCGCCGGTGGCCCGCGTGGCTGCGGCCGCTCGGGCAGAGCAACGCGATCTCGTCGTAGTGGTGCAGCGTGCGCACCGTGACACCGGCGAACCGGGCGACCTGTCCCACGGAGTAGCTCATGGCCTTCCGCTCCTTCGTCTTCGTTACGCAACCCAGGCTGACGCCTCACGTTGCGTGAGGTGCAAGCCCGTACGAGCCTGGGAGCTATGGCACTCCACCAGGGCGCGTCCGAATCCGCCGAGCAGGCCCCCGAGCTGCGCCGGCTCTCCATCAACCCTTTCTACGGGTCCGCCGACCCGGTCACCGAGATGACCTCGGCGCCGCCTACGCACCGGCTGCCGGACGGCCCGATGGCACCTCCCGCCGCATATCAGCTGGTCCATGACGAGCTGATGCTCGACGGAAACTCCCGGCTCAACCTCGCCACCTTCGTGACCACCTGGATGGAACCCCAGGCGGGCGACCTGATGGCGGAGTGCCGGGACAAGAACATGATCGACAAGGACGAGTACCCGCGCACCGCCGAGCTGGAGCGCCGGTGCGTGGCCATGCTCGCCGACCTGTGGCACGCGCCGGACCCCTCTGCCGCGGTGGGCTGCTCGACCACCGGGTCGAGCGAGGCCTGCATGCTCGCCGGGATGGCGCTCAAACGCCGGTGGATGAAGAGGAACGGGGACCGCTATCCGGGGGCTGCCCGGCCGAACCTGGTGATGGGCGTCAACGTCCAGGTCTGCTGGGACAAGTTCTGCAACTTCTGGGAGGTCGAGCCCCGGCTGGTGCCGATGGAGGGCGACCGTTTCCATATCGACCCGCAGGCGGCCGCCGAGCTGTGCGACGAGAACACCATCGGCGTGGTGGCGGTGCTCGGTTCGACCTTCGACGGGTCCTACGAGCCGGTCGCCGACGTCTGTGCCGCGCTGGACGCTCTCAAGGAGCGCACCGGGCTCGACATCCCCGTGCACGTCGACGGCGCGTCGGGCGCGATGATCGCCCCGTTCCTCGACGAGGACCTGGCCTGGGATTTCCGACTGCCGCGGGTGTCCTCGATCAATACCTCGGGTCACAAGTACGGGCTGGTCTACCCGGGTGTCGGATGGGCGCTGTGGCGTTCGCCGGACGAGCTCCCGGACGAGCTGGTCTTCCGCGTGAACTATCTGGGCGGCGACATGCCCACGTTCGCGCTGAACTTCTCGCGTCCGGGGGCGCAGGTCGTGGCGCAGTACTACACGTTCCTGCGGCTCGGACGCGAGGGCTACCGGGCCGTCCAGCAGACCGCCAGGGACATTGCGACGGGGCTCGCCGACCGGATCGAGGAGCTGGACGACTTCCGGCTGCTGACCCGTGGGGACCAACTGCCCGTCTTTGCCTTCACCACCGCGCCCGAGGTGAAGGCCTTCGACGTCTTCGACGTGTCGCGGCGGCTGCGCGAGAAGGGCTGGCTGGTGCCCGCGTACACCTTCCCGGCCAACCGCGAGGATCTCTGCGTGCTGCGGGTGGTCTGCCGCAACGGGTTCTCGGCGGACCTGTCGGCGATGCTCCTGGACGACCTGCGGCTGCTGGTCCCCGAACTGCACGAGCAGCCGGGCCCGTTGCGCAAGGACACGGCGGCGGCGACCTCGTTCCACCACTGACGGCGCGAGCCCGGCCCCGGGGTGTGCTCGGGGCCGGGCCGGGTGCCTGGCGCCGCGGTGTGCTCGGGGCCGGGAAGGGTGCACAGCCCCGGTGACCACGGGGCCGGGACGGGGGGGCGGCCCCACGGTGTGCTTGGACCGGGCCGGGCCGGGTGCCTGGCGCGTCAGCGGCCCAGGCGGCGGAAGCGGGCGACGGCCAGGGGGAAGAAGACCGCCATCAGGAGCAGCGGCCAGGCCACCGCCAGCAGGTACGCGTGTTCCGCCGGCCAGGAGCCCGTGGCGGCCTCCGGGATGCCGGAGAGGTCGCGGACCATGGTCGCAGTCGCCGAGATCGGGTTCCACTCGACCGCCGCGCCGAGCCAGCCGGGCATCGAGTCGGGCGTGGCGAAGGCGTTGGACAGGAAGCCCACCGGCCAGACCAGGATCTGCACCGCCTGCACCAGTTCCGGCTTCCCGGCCACCATCGCCAGGTGGATGCCGACCCACAGCATCGCGAAACGCAGCAGGAGCAGCAGTCCCACGGCTCCGAGCAGCGACATGAAGCCGCCGCCCCAGCGCCAGCCGATGGCGTGCCCCACACCGATCATGACCACGAGGCTGAGCGCCGACTGGAGCATGTCCGCGACGCTCCGCCCGACGAGCACCGCCGAGGATGCCATCGGCATGGACCTGAAGCGGTCGATGACGCCCTTGTTCAGGTCCTGGGTGACGGCGAGCATCGTCGCCTCGAGGCCGAAGGCCATGGTCAGCGCCAGCATGCCGGGCACCAGGAAGTCGACGTACGCGCCTTCCACGCCCCGGCCGCCGCCGATGAGGTAGCCGAACATCAGCAGGAGCATCACGGGGAAGACCAGGCCGACGACGACCTGGACCGGCTGCCGTGCCCAGTGGGCGAGTTCGCGCCGGGTCATGGTCCAGGAGTCGGTCAGTACATAGGTGCTCATGCCGCGTTCTCCTTGGTGAGGTGGAGGAAGACCTCGTCGAGGGTGGGACGGCGCACGGAGATGTCCTCGGCCTCGACCCCGGCCGCTTCCAGGGCTCGTACGGTCTCGGTCAGTGCGGCCATCCGGTCGCTCACGGGAGCGCTGACCATGCACCGGTCGACGTCGACGGCCGCCTCGCCGGGCAGCAGGGACGCGACGAGTCCGAGCCGGTCCGCGTCCCGCAGGACCACGTCGATCCGGTCGCCGCCGGTCTTGGCCTTGAGCTCGTCCGCCGTGCCCTCGGCGATCACCCGCCCGGCGTCGACGACCGAGATGCGGTCGGCCAGCTGGTCCGCCTCCTCCAGATACTGCGTGGTGAGCAGGACGGTCGTGCCCCCGCCGACGAGCGAGCGCACCGAGTTCCAGACCTCGGCCCGGCCGCGCGGGTCGAGCCCGGTCGTCGGCTCGTCGAGGAACAGCACCTCGGGATCGGTGATGAGCGAGGCCGCCAGGTCCAGCCTTCTGCGCATGCCGCCGCTGTACTGCTTGACCGCCCTGCGGCCGGTGTCCGCGAGTCCGAACCGTTCGAGGAGTTCGTCCGCCCGCGCGCCCGCCCGCCGTGCACCCAGGTGATACAGCCGTCCGAACATCTCGAGGTTCTGCCGACCGCCGAGCTCCTCGTCCACCGCCGCATGCTGACCGAGCAGGCCGATACGCCGGCGCACCTCGCCCGCCTCCTTGCGGACGTCGTGTCCGGCGACGCGCACCACGCCCTCGTCGTGCCGCAGCAGCGTCGCCATGACGCGTACGG
Organism: Streptomyces sp. NPDC027962; assembly: GCF_055566095.1. NCBI lineage: Bacteria > Bacillati > Actinomycetota > Actinomycetes > Kitasatosporales > Streptomycetaceae > Streptomyces > Streptomyces sp. NPDC027962. The sequence continues at coordinate 36,092 of NZ_JBVHTA010000025.1, read as the reverse complement.
CGGTGGTCTTGCCCGCGCCGTTGGGCCCGAGCACCCCGTGCACGGTGCCGCGAGCGACCGTCAGGTCCAGCCCGCCCAGCGCACGCTTGTCCCCGTACCGCTTCCGCACGCCCTCCACGACGATCGCGTCTGTCATCCGTCTCCTCCAGCAGCACTCGACAGCTAGTAGTCAAACTTGACCACTGCCGCAAGGTAGTCGATCGAACTCAATTGGTCAAACTTGATTAGCCGAGATCCCCTTCATGCGGCTCCCCCGTCGCGTAGGGGTTCTCCTCGCCCTCCGCACGCACGCCCACGAACGGCTCGCCCTCACCCGCGAAGGTGTATGCGCCGTCCTCGATCCGCCGGATCAGACCGCGGGTCCATTCCGCGCCGAAGTCCGCGGAGGAGACCCACATGTGCATGATCTCGCCGATGTGCCCCAGCGACCGGGGCCCCTCCTCCGGCGTGTAGTACTCGGTGACGGCGGACCGCCACTCCTCCAGGCCGCGCACACGCTCCTTGAGCAGCGCCACGGCCTCCTCCCTCGGCAGATCGACGATGAAGCCGACCCCGGCCGAGAGCACGTCCATCTTCTGGTCGTAGGCGGTCAGCGACTCGCGCAGCAGCGCGAAGAACTCCTCGGTCCCCCGATCGGTGATCTCGTACTCGGTGCGGGGCGGACCGCCTGCGGTGGAGGGAGCGATCTCGTGGGCGTGCAGCAGCCCCTGCTTCGCCATCTGCTTGAGCGCGTGGTAGATCGACCCGGGCTTGGCGTTGGACCACTCGTGCGCGCCCCAGTACTCGAGGTCGTTGCGGACCTGATAGCCGTGCGCCCTTCCGTGCTGGCGCACGGCCCCCAGGACCAGAAGCCGGATCGCTGACACCTGCGTACCTCCTACTCAATCTTGACTACGGTACGCAGCGTACGCAGCACATCACGCACCCTGGTCGCCCCCCTGCTCCTCGGCGACCAGGTCGAAGGCACCCTTGCCGTCCAGGGACTCGCGGATGATGTCCGCATGGCCGGCGTGGCGGGCGATCTCCTCGACCAGGTGCAGCATCAGCCAGCGCATCGAGACCCGCGAGTCCGCCGGGAACCAGGGCGCCGACGGCAGCGGGAAGGTGTCGTCCAGGCTCGGCACCGAACGGATGAAGTCCTCGGTCTCTTTCGCGACCGAGTCCCAGAATGCCAGCATCCCCGGGGTCGTCTCGTCACCGACCAGCCGGAAGCTGTCGCCCCAGGTCTCCTCCGAGCGCTGCCGCTCGTTCGGTTGCTGCTGGGCCAGCCGCAGCCAGTTCAGCTCCGTCTCGGCCACATGCTTGAGCAGTCCGGACAGGGACAGCTCGCCTGCGCTCGGCCGGCTCGCCGCCTGCTCCTCGGTGAGCCCGAGCACCGAGCGCCTGATCGCGCCACGCTGCGCCTCGATGAAAGAGAGAAGCGCGCCGCGCTCGTCGCCGTGGGCTTCTGCGGGAACGTGAGTGACCATGGGGTCCGCCTTCCGGATCGCGGGGCCTGGCGCCCCTCCTGCCGACGCTTCAAAAACTACGGGCCCTTGCGGTCAGCTTCTGTCCGCAAGGGCCCGGCGTCCGGAAGGATTCCTCGGAACGGGAAGCCGGAAGGATTCCTCAGAACGGGAACCGCGAGCGCCCGTGCTGCACGGAGATCCACTTCTGCCTGGTGAACGAGTCGACCATCGAGTCGCCGTTCAGCCGACCGAGACCCGACTGCTTCTCCCCACCGAAGGGGACGATCGGCTCGTCGTGCACGGTCCCGTCGTTGATGTGGATCATCCCGGTGTCGATGCGCTTCGCGAGCCGCACACCGCGCTCCACGTCACCGGTGTGCACGGCGCCGCTCAGGCCGTACGGGGTGTCGTTGGCGATCCGGACCGCCTCCTCCTCGCCCTCGAACGGGACGATCAGGGCCACCGGACCGAAGATCTCCTGCGACAGGATCGGCGAGTCGGCGGAGAGTCCGGTCAGCACCGAGGGGGAGACCAGGCCGCCTTCCGCACCGCCGTGCAGCAGCGCCTTCGCGCCCGCCTCGACCGTCTGGTCCACCAGCGACGAGACCGCCTCGGCCTGGGAGGAGTTGATGAGCGGGCCGATGTGGGTCGCCGGGTCCGCGGGGTCGCCCACCTTGAGCGTCCGCACCTTGGCGACGAACTTTTCGGTGAACTCCTTCTCGACGGAGCGATCGACGAGGATGCGGTTGGCGGCCATGCAGACCTGACCCTGGTGCACGTAGCGGCTGAAGACCGCCGCGTCCACCGCGTAGTCGATGTCTGCGTCGTCAAGCACGATCAGGGCGCTGTTGCCGCCGAGTTCGAGGATCGCGTGCTTGAAGTTCGCGGCACAGACGGTGGCCACGTGGCGGCCCACCTTGTCGGAGCCGGTGAAGGAGATCGCCTTGGGGACCGGGTGCGCGATGAGCGCGTCGCCTATCTCGGCTATGTCCGTGATCACGACGTTCAGCAGGCCGGCGGGCAGGCCCGCGTCCTCGAACACCTTCGCCACCAGGGAGCCGCCGCAGATCGGGGTGTTCTGGTGCGGCTTGAGGACCACGGCGTTGCCGAGGGCCAGCGCGGGCGCGACCGACTTGAGCGACAGCAGGAACGGGAAGTTGAAGGGGCTGATGACACCGACGACGCCCACCGGAACCCGGTAGACGCGGTTCTCCTTGCCGTCGACCGGCGAGGGCAGGATGCGTCCCTCGGGCCGCAGCGCCAGGTGCACCGCCTCGCGCAGGAACTCCTTGGCGAGGTGGAGTTCGAAGGCCGCCTTCAGATGCGTCCCGCCGAGCTCCGCGATGATCGCCTCTGTGATCTCCTGCTCGCGGTCCTCGATGATCCGCAGGGCACGCTCGAAGACCGTCCGGCGGGCGTACGGATTGGTCTGTGCCCACGCTCGTTGCGCGCGCTCGGCCGCACGGTAGGCCAGGTCGACCTCGTCCGCCGTGGCCACCGGGATGGAGGCGAGCTTCTCCCCGTCGTACGGATTGAAGTCGATGATGTCCCAGGAACCGCTGCCGGGCCGCCACTCGCCGTCTATGTACTGCAGGGCCAGATCGGTGAAGAAGGACATGTGATCCCTTACTCCAGAGGCATGAGCACGGACGTCTGATGTGGCGTCATCGTACTTATGTTTCAGATGAGTTGGAGCAGTCCCCGGAGAAGGTCGCGAGTCTCGGCCGGATCCGGACTGTCCTCCGTCAGCCGCTCCATCACCCGCTCGTACTGCGCGACCTCCTCGCGCTTGTCCAGGTACAGGGCGCTGGTCAGCTGCTCGAGATAGACGATGTCGGAGAGGTCCGACTCCGGGAAGCGCAGCATGGTGAACGTACCGCTCTCGCCCGCGTGACCACCGAAGCTGAAGGGCATCACCTGCAGCGTGATGTTCGGGTGCTCGGACACCTCGATCAGATGCCGCAGCTGTGCCTGCATCACGGCACGGTCGCCGTACGGGCGGCGCAGCGCGGCCTCGTCCAGCACGGCGTGCAGCCGCGGGGAGCGTTCGGAGACAAGGGTCTTCTGCCGTTCCAGGCGCAGCGCGACCCGGCGGTCGATCTCCGCCTGGGGCGCGTCGGGCATACCGCGGGTGACGACGGCGTGCGCGTACGCCTCGGTCTGCAGAAGACCGTGCACGAACTGCACTTCGTAGATGCGGATCAGCGAGGCGGCGCCTTCGAGGCCGATGTAGGTCTGGAACCAGCCGGGCAGGACGTCGCCGAAGCTGTGCCACCAGCCGGCGACGTTGGCCTCCTTCGCGAGGCAGAGGAGGGAGTCGCGCTCACGCTCGTCGGACACGCCGTAGAGCGTCAGCAGGTCCTCCACGTCCCTCGCCTTGAAGCTCACCCTGCCCAACTCCATACGGCTGATCTTGGATTCGGACGCACGGATCGAGTAGCCGGCGGCTTCCCGTGTGATGCCTCGCGATTCCCTCAGCCTTCGCAGCTGTGAGCCCAACAGGATGCGCCGCACCACCGAACCTCCGCCCGGACCCTCGGCGCGGGGGTCACCCCACGACCACGCTGCCTCGCCTGCCGCCACGACTTCGACCCTCCCCATCCCTGCTGCACCCTTGCTCTGTTCGCGCAGCCCCGATGCTGCCTCGTGGTCCCTGGAACCCCAAGAGCCGGATTCTGCCACCAAAAAGCTTCAGCCCGTACTCATTCGGTTACTGAAACGAGAAGCCGCCGGGAGGGGAGCGGAAGAGAATTCACGGAAGAAATGAGCAAGAAACGGCACGGGTTCGGACAGAGCAGGCGCGTGCACGTGCATCTGCCCTTGCATCTGCCCTACGCATTCGGAACCATGGCAGTCGCGCACCTGCGTGCTCGTTCGTGTTGTAGCGCCACAGCCGCGATTCCCGGGAGTGCCTCGCATGGGACCGAATGGATCGACCATGCTCGAGCCGTTACGGCAGGGCCTTCCCCCGATCGACCCCGCGGCCGTCTCCACTTCGGCCTCCTGCGCCTTGCCGGCCCGCTACGAAGCGGTGCGCGGAGCCCGGCAGTTCACCAGGAGCACACTCGGCCAGTGGGATCTCGACGAACGTTTCGACGATGTCGCACTGGTCGTCTCCGAACTCGTCACCAACGCCCTCCGGCACGCCCTGCCGGGCGACGGCATGCCGCGTGAGCCCGTCAAGGAGCCGCCGGTGCGGCTGCACCTGATGCGGTGGACGGGCCGACTGGTGTGCGCGGTGCGCGACCCCAGTCACGACGGCCCCAGGTCGCGGCAGTCGGACGAGGACTTCTCCGCCGAGTCCGGCCGGGGGCTCTTCCTGGTCGACTCCTTCAGCGACGGCTGGGGCTGGCACCCGCTCGCCGGGACACTGCGCGGCAAGGTGGTCTGGGCGCTGTTCCGCCTGGGCTAGGAACGGGGCGCGGGCTGCGGCTTCGGACTTGGCCTCGGCTTCGACCCCGGTTCACGCCACCAGATGGTCGAACTCGCCGTCCTTGACGCCCAGCAGCAGGGCCTCTATCTCCGCCGGCGTATAGACGAGCGCCGGTCCTTCCGGGTGCCGCGAGTTGCGCATCGCGACATCACCGCCCGGCAGCTTGGCGAACTCCACGCAGGAACCCTGCGAGTTGCTGTGCCTGCTCTTCTGCCAGACGACCTCCTGAAGCTCCGTGGCCGCCATGCCGTTGTACACGTGGTGCACAAGTCGCTCCCGGGGTGCAAGGTGCAGGTGTCAACTATCCGGGATCATAGCTGTGTTCATATGCCAACGCATGGAGCGTCTGCACGAGCAGATGCACGTGCACGCCGGGTGCTGCCGCGGTTACCAGCTGCGGCTCCGGACGTATAGACGTCCTGGCCCGGCGATCGGTGCCATCCCCCACATACTTTCCGACCCGCCGGATTCCTCCCCGGAGTCCCCAAGTCGTCCTGGTAGCTTGGCGCGGTCTTGATACCGATCAGGGGGACTGACCAGTGCTCAAGCTCGTACGTACGGCGGCCGTCGCGGCGGGTCTCGTCGCCGCCCTCGCGCTCACCGGCTGCGGGAGCGGCAGCGGCGACAACGACGGCGCCGGCAAGGACAAGGACAAGGACAAGGCGTCGGCCTCGCCCACCGAGACGGACGGCGACGCCGACGGCGGTGAAGGCCGACCCGGCGACATCCAGGGCACCTGGACGGGGCTGAGCGACGGGAAGCCGGTCGCCCTCTCCGTCACGGGCTCGAACGCCGCGATCGTCGCCGACGGCCATGCCTGCACCGGCGAAGTGAAGGACATGGGCGAGCAGATGCTGGACCTGAAGTGCGCGGACGGGAACACCGACCGCACGATGGGCTCGATCGAGTCGAACGACGGCACGACGCTGGTCGTTTCGTGGGACGCCGGCAAGAAGGACACCCTCAGGAAGAGCGAGACGGGCGAGCTGCCCGACGGTCTGCCGACCGGACTCCCGACGGAGTTCCAGGTTCCCTGACGGGGGCTTGCCCTGACGTGCGTCAACGGGCCGGGGATCCGTCACGGGTCCGCGGCCCTTCGCCGTCCGCGGCCCTGGCCAGGGCGTCGCTCAGCTCGTCCAGCGTGGCGAGTAGCTGCACGGCGCCGCCGCGCAGCACCGCGTCGGACGCCTCCTTCGTGCCCCAGCGGTCGACGACCTCGTGGACCGGGCCCCAGTCCGGCACCCGGTACTCCCGTACCGCCTCCGCCGCTTCCTCTGTCGCATTGCGCAGCACCTCCGCGAGCGCGGCGGCAGCCGGCACCGGGTCGGCACCGTGGGCGCCGCGCTCGGGGCCGCCGCCGCGTTCGGGCAGATGGGCCTCGATGAGCATCGCGACCCGTCCGGTCTGGGCGAGCGCCTCGCCCGCCGCCTCGGCCGTGTCGCGGGTCAGGGCCTGGGCGCGCACGGGCTCGTCCTTGGCCTTCGTCAGCGCCTCCCGCCAGGCGATCCGGGTGTCGCGCGCGGCGAGCAGAGCCTGGCGTACGTCGGCGGTGTCCTCGGGGTCGGCGTAGCGGTCGAGGACCGCGGCGGCGTAACGGCCGTTCGCGATGAGCCAGTCGGCGAGCCGGTGGTGCAGGCGCGGGGTCTCCCAGGCGGGGTAGACGGCGTAGGCGAGCATCGCGAGCAGCCCGCCGATCAGGGTGAGCAGCACCCGCTCGGGAACGGTCTGGTCCCACTCCTCGCCGCCCGTGCCGAGCAGGAAGACCACGTAGGCGGAGATGAAGACGCTGGCAGCGACGTAGCCGGTGCGCATGACGAGGAACATGCCGAAGGCGCAGAGCACGGCGATCGCGGCGGACAGGTACGTACCGGGGTCGGCCGCGCGGACCACGGCCGTGGCCACGCCCACACCGACGAGCGTGCCGCAGAAGCGGGCCACCGAACGGGAGTAGGTCTGCGAGAAATCGGGGCGCATGACCATCACCGCCGTCAGGGGCGCCCAATAGCCGTGACCGAGGGGGAGCACGCTCCCGAGCAGCGAGCCGGTCGCCACGACCGTCGACGAGCGGACGGCGTGCCGCAGGATCGGGGAGTCTGGGCGCAGTTCGGCGCGCACCTCGCGCAGGGCGCCGGGAAGCAGACGCAGCAGCCCCTCGCGCGTGCGATGGTCGGACTCCACGGTGCCCGTGCCGCGTACCGTTTCGAGGACGTCGTCGAGAAGCGCCGCCAGCCGCACGGCGGCACGGCGTGGCGGCCCGGAGAGGATCGCGCCCGTGTCGGGCGTCCGGAGCGCGGCGACCGCGGCGGGCGGCACCTGCACCGGTTCCCCGTGGCGTACGGCGCGGGCGGCGGCGTCGAGCACGGTCCCGGCGGCGTGGAGGAGTTCCCGCACCCTGTCGCGGGCGTGCCCCTCGGCCGGGACGCCCACGGCCGGGTCGGCGAGGGAGGCGAGCACGGGTCTGATGCGTTCGGCGACCCCGCGCGTGCCGTGCAGCTCGGCCGGGCGGCGTCGGGCCTCGCGCGGCGTGACGGCGGCGGCGCTGCGGGCGTGCATCAGGGGAGCCGGGTCGAAGGCGGCGGTGGGGTCGTCCCGCAGCCTGCGCGCGTAGTCGGCCTCCGCGGCGAGCGCGTCGGCGAGCGCGTCGCGCTGTGCGCCCCAGCGGCGTACCGGGAACAGCACGACGAGCGCGGCCTGCACCACACCGCCGATGGCGATCATGGCCGCGTGGCCCGCGGCGGCGGCGACCGAGGTGGGCAGGGTGACGGTCACCAGCATGATGGCCACGTTGGACGATGCCATGATCCCGACGGTGGGGCCGATGGCCCAGGTGAGGCCGCCGAGGAAGGTCCACAGGGTGAGCAGCGCGACGAACAGGACGACGTGCGCGCCGGCGAGATAACCGAGGAAGGTGGAGACGGCGAGCGTCGCCCCGGAGAGAAGCGCGAGGACGGGCCGCGGCCGCCAACTGCGCTGGAAGGTCGCGATGGCCGCTTGGAACGCGCCGAAGGCGGAACTGACGGCGACCGCGGGCCCGAAGAGTGCGAGGGCGGCACCGAAGACGAGCGCGAGCCCGGCCGCGCCCCGGACGGCGATGAGAGGCTCCAGCCGCTGCCGCTCGATCTTCAGGCCCGAGCGTGCGGTGTCCTTCAGCGCCCGCAGCCAGCTCATGGGCCCGAGCGTAACGACCCTCACGGACATTTCACCCAGGGGCGGGGCCGGTTCGGCGTACAGCGGCGGGGCACACGTGCGGGCGAGCCGGAGACCAGCCCGCCTGCGACGCCCGGGCAGGAGCCGTATCGGCCTGCGGCGCCCGGGCACGCGTCTCGGGCAGAACCCAGTGATCAGCCCGCCCGCGACACCACCGCACACGCACTGGCAGCATCCGGACACCAGCCCGCCCCCCACGCCGGAGCACGCGCTCGGCCAGGACGCGGAGATCAGCCCCTACGACCCGCGTCTGCGGGCGAGGCCGCCCGACGGCCCGCCGGGGCCGCGCCGCTCGGCGCGGTCGGCCGCCGCGCGGCCGTCCTGCCAGCCGTCGAGATCCGTCGCGCCGCGCACGCGCGTGGTCGTCGTCCGCGGGAACATCCGGTCGGTGTGCGACGCCACCGCAACGTCCCGTGAGGCCAGCACCGGGAGCAGGTCCGCCGTCACCACCTCGTCGGCGACCGCGGCGAGATGTTCGCCCAGTCGACTGGCGTACGCCGTCCAGAACGACTGCCGGAACACCTTCGTCCGCTTGCGTCCGCCCGCGCGCTGCGCGGACTCCGCCTTGGCCAGCGCACCCGCCCCCTGTACGAGCAGCGACGTGTAGAGCAGCTCGACCGACTCCAGGTCGCCGTCGAAGCCGACGACGGTCGAGAAGTCGAAGGAGCTGTTCCACACCGCCCGGCAGCGGTTCGCGCGGGCCACCGCGTCGAGGAGGATCGCCTTCGCCGTCTCGTACGGCGCGTCCACTCCGATCCGGCACGCGGCCGGGGCGTCCGGGCTGTGCGTACGGGCTGCCAGCAGGGCGTCGTCGATGCTGTGGCGCGCCATCAGCTCCTGCGCCTTGGCGGTGAGCGCCTCTGCTTCCTCCGGGTAGCCGGTGGCTTCGGCCTTCGCCAGCAGCGCCCGGATGCGGGTGAGCATGCGCGGCTCGTGAGGCGACGCGGGCACCGAGGCCAGGGCCGCGCCCGGGATCGGGCCGACCGGCTCGATCGCGGGGAGGCGGGCCAGCAGGCGGTACAGCTCCAGCAGGGCCGTGGCGTACGAGAAACGGTCCGCCCGGGGCGGCTGCGAGGGGGCGAGATCGGCGAGCTGGGCCCGGAAGCGGGGGGCCAGCCGCTGTCCGTAGCGCGCGGTCTCCGCCGTGATCAGTCCGGCCGCCAGCTGCTCGTGCACCTCTTCGAGGTCGCGGCGGACCAGCCGTACGATGTCGGCGGGCTGCCAGCCGCGCTCCCAGGCACGGCGCAGAAGTTCCTCGCCCCGCAGGCGCAGTTCATCGTCGGCGGACGGGTCGGCGGCGAGCAGCGAAGCACCGGTGTCGAGCGCCTCGTCACCCTCCGCGTACAGCGCCGCTGCCAGCGCCTTCTCGACCGTGCTCATACCCCGGATGGTCCCACGGCCGCCTTCGACGGCCCCAGGGGGTAGTGCCTGCCCTACCCCGGGAACACCCCTCAGTGGTCGTGATCGCGCCCCCTGGGACCGGAGGCCTTGTGCCCATGACCACCCCAGCCGTACGGCTCACCGCGCTCCGCCGGCCGGTCCGCGGGCGGCCGGGAGCGCAGGAGTGCGCGGGCCCACCGGAATGGTCGGGTCCACGGGCGTGGTCGGGTCCGCAGGACCGGTCGGGTCCACGGGCGTGGTCCGGTCCGCGTCCATGCCCGCCGCAGGGCACCACGGTCAGGAGCTGCGCAGGGTCTTCCTGGCCAGTTCGTACGCCGGGAGCATCTGCTCGTGCTCCTCCGAGTCGAATCCGCCGAGGTCCACGACCACAACGCCCTCCGGCGTCGACACGGCGAAGGCACGCTCCTTCTTCGGCTCGTCGAGGAACTCGTTGGTGTTGAGGTACGTCACCTCGGTGGCGGCGAACTTTCCCGCCTTCGTCTCCCTGTACGCCTCGTCCTTGCGGTCCTTGGCCCCGTCGGCGACGAATGCCTCCAGTGCCCTGCGGGTGTCGTCGCCCGCGTCGGCGCCGATCCACACACGGAGGAAGCCGATGTGCCCGGCCGGCTTCGCGTCGATCTCGCAGACGAGCGACACCGGGCCCTGGTCGAAGAGGGCGGAGAATTCGTCGTCCGTGTCGTTCTCGACCGGGTCCGGCTTCCAGTCCGCCGCCAGATCGAAGGTGACCGGCATGGGGCATGACGAACCGGGATCGCCGACCGTGCCGGCCTTCGCCGCCTCACCCTTGTCCTCCGCGTCGGTCTGCTCTGCCGTCCCCGGCTTCCCGCTCGTCGAGCCGCCGGCGTTGTTCCCCCGGGCCGCCTCCGACGAACAGCCGGTCACGGCAACCGCCACAAGCGCCGACGCAACCGCCCCGAGAGCCGCGCCGCACACGCGCCGCCCCCGCATCACACCTCGCACCGGACAATCCCCGCCCTGCTATGCCCTCGCCCCCGCGTTCGGGTGCGTAGAAGGATCGATCCTACGGAACGCGGGCCAGAGGAAGGACCGAATGAATGGGCGAGAACAAGGACCGGATGTCGGCCGGCGAGTGGTACCTCCCCGATGACGAGGAGTTGGCCACCGATACCCGACGCCGCTTCGAACTGTGCGCCGCCTACAACGCGAACGGCGGCGCCGCACCCGCCGACCGGGCGACGATCCTCGGCGAACTCCTCGGCTCGCTCGGCAAGGACGTGCGCATCCGGCCGCCGTTCCAGTGCGACTACGGCTACCACATCCGCATCGGGGACCGTACGTTCGTCAACTTCAACGCGGTCTTCCTCGACGCGGCGCCCATCACGGTCGGTGCCGACACCCAGATCGGACCCGGGGTCCAACTCCTCACCCCCACCCACGAGATGGACGCCGAGCGCCGCCGGGCCGGCTGGGAGAGGGCGGCCCCGATCACGATCGGCGACAACGTGTGGCTCGGCGGCGGCGTGATCGTCTGCCCCGGTGTCGCCATCGGCGCGAACACGGTCGTCGGGGCTGGCTCGGTGGTCACCAAGGACCTGCCTCCCGGCGTGCTCGCCGTCGGCAACCCGGCCCGCGTCGTCCGAGCCCTCTCACCCTGACGGGCCGCACACGGGGCCTCCGCTCAGCAGGTCGGCCGGCTGCCCCCGCACATGTGTGGTGGCACTCAGCTCCCGCACACATGTCCGGTGACGCTCGGCTCCCGCCCCGCGACTGAACAGTCGCAGGACAGCCCAGCAGGACATCAGTCAGACCCTGAGCCACGACCACCGGAACCCGCTACGAGTATCAATGTCGGACCCGGCTGCGACACTCGATCTCATGGGCGAACGGTGGGCTGTGGAGGCGGCTGAAGGGGGCGGAGCGCGACTCGTCCCCCTCGGCTCCGACGGCCTGCCCGCGAGGCCGGTGCTGGACGAGCCGGATCTGGTCCGGGCCGTGCGGTCCCGCCCGGAGGTCGGCCGGTGGGTGTGGCGGTCCACCGCCGAGATCTATCCGGGACTGCTGGCAGCCGGCGTCCGGGTCGAGCGGTGCTACGACATCGAGGACGCCGAGCTGCTGCTGCTCGGGCACGAGGGACGGCTCGGCGAGCCCCGTTCCGCGGCAGCGGCGTGGGCGCGGCTGCACAACGCTCCCGTACCGCCCGATCCCCCGGCCCGCGCGGCCGAACCGGGCTCGCAGTCCTCCCTCTTCGAACCGCAACCGGTCCCTGTGCCGCTGGAGGCGCTGCTGGAGGTCTACGCCGATCAGCAGCGAAGACACACGGCCGCCGAGCACCCCGTCCGGATGCGTCTGCTGACGGCCGCCGAGTCCGCGGGGATGCTGGTGGCCACCGAGATGAACCGCGCGGGTCTGCCGTGGCGGGCGGACGTGCACCGCGAGGTGCTGCACGAGCTGCTCGGTGAGCGGTACGCGGGCGGCGGTGAGCCACGGCGGCTGGCGGAACTCGCGGACGAGGTGTCGGCGGCCTTCGGCCGACGCGTGCGGCCCGACCTGCCGGCGGACGTGGTGAAGGCGTTCACACAGGCCGGGATCAAGGTGCGCTCGACGCGCCGCTGGGAGCTGGCCGGCATCGACCATCCGGCCGTGCAGCCGCTGATCGAGTACAAGAAGCTGTACCGCATCTGGACGGCGCACGGCTGGAGCTGGCTGCAGGACTGGGTACGGGACGGCCGGTTCCGCCCCGAGTACGTGCCCGGCGGCACCGTCTCCGGCCGCTGGACCACCAACGGCGGCGGGGCACTTCAGATCCCGAAGGTGATCCGGCGCGCCGTCGTCGCGGACGAGGGCTGGCGGCTCGTCGTCGCCGATGCCGACCAGATGGAACCACGCGTGCTCGCCGCGATCTCGCGGGACCCAGGTCTGATGGAGGTGGCCGGACACGACGGCGACCTCTACACCGCCCTGTCCGACCGGGCCTTCTCCGGCGACCGCGACCACGCGAAAATCGCGCTGCTCGGGGCGATCTACGGCCAGACCTCGGGCGACGGTCTGAAGAACCTGGCCGCGCTCCGGCGCAGGTTCCCCCGTGCCGTGGCCTATGTGGACGACGCCGCGAAGGCTGGGGAGGAAGGCCGGCTCGTACGGACCTGGCTGGGACGCACCAGCCCGCGGGCGGCCGGTGCGGGCGACGACGACGAGGCGGGCATCCCGCAGGATGCGCTCGAACAGCCTTCGGCGGAGGACGAGTTCGTCCCGGGCTATGCCTCGACGAACGCCAGGGCGCGGGGCCGCTTCACCCGGAACTTCGTGGTGCAGGGCAGTGCCGCGGACTGGGCCCTGCTGATGCTCGCGGCGCTGCGGCAGGCGACCGCTGGGCGCCGCGCGCAGCTGGTGTTCTTCCAGCACGACGAGGTGATCGTGCACTGTCCCGCCGAGGAGGCCGAGGACGTGGCGGAGGCGATCCGCTCGGCCGGTGAACTGGCCGGGCGGATCGCCTTCGGGGACACTCCGGTGCGGTTCCCGTTCACGATCGCGGTGGTGGAGCGCTACTCGGACGCCAAGTGAGGCCCGTGCAGTGTCCCGGGCGGGTGCGGCGGTCCGGGCGGCGCGCTCAGAGCGTGCCGGCGCGTCTCACTGGGCGGCTGTGCGCCACTTCTTGTCGAGGACGACTGCCTTCATCTGCTCGATCGTCAGAACTGGCTCGGCACGGCCGGCGTCCTGCCCGTATCCGGGCGCGTTGAGCGCTGTCATCACGACCCGGAAACCGTCCGGGCGCAGCGTGTCAACTGTCCAGTTGACCACGCCCTCGCCTCCCTTCTGGTCGGGGTCGTTCTCCTTCTTCACCATGACCAGCGTGCCGTCCGGGAGGGTTGTGCCCTCGCCGGTGAAGATGTCGGTGATGTCCTGCATACCGGACTGGGCGTCGACCCCGATCATGCTTCCGCCCTTGCCGTCGTCGGCGACGACGAAGCCGTAACCCGGGTCGCCCTGCTTCTCGACGACCTTCAGACCCTTGGGGAGCAAGGCGGCAAGGATCTCGTCCACCCCGGTGCCGCTCGCCGGGTCCGCCACTGGCTTTTCCTTGGGCTCCTCGCCCAGTGCCGCGCCCAACGCCGGCCACGCCTCGGCCGTGAGCAACCGAGCCCACTGACAACGCGACCTCGCTTCGTGGCCCGGCAGCCGCTCCGGCCACGGGTCACGGCAGCAGCTCCGGCCACCGGTCAGGGCAGCCACTCCGGCCACCCGTCAGGGCAGCAGCTCCAGTGGCTGGTACTGGTGCGGCCGGCCGCCCGCCCACTCCACCAGGGTCGGATCTGCCAGGAGGTCCTCGTTGCCGCTGATTCCTGCCTGTTCCACCAGCTTCAGCACATCGTGGTCGGAGTGCGCGAGCCCCATGATCCGCCCGCGCACGGTGACGCGCCGGCCGCCGGAGGCGGAGATCCGGTGGACGACGATCGGCGGGTTCCCGGCCATGCCTCCAGCGTGCGCCGCCGGCCGTGCCCACGGCTACCCGGCCGACACCGCTGCCTGCCACGAGGCCGTTGACATCACGGAGACACCGTTGCTTGTCTGGCTGCAAGCGCTTTCCGGCCGAACCTTGGAGCGTTCAGGTGGAGTTCTCGCGTCGATCCGTGCTGTCCATGATTCCCGCCGCCACGCTGCTGGCTGTGGCAGAGCCCCTACGAGCTCGGGCAGCATCCCGGTCGGCTCCGGCCGCCGCCGGTGACGCGACGGCGGCGGGCGGCGCCTCCGATCACGCCGTACTGATCGGCAACACCGTCGCGATCTTCGCGGGCACCACCGGGTCCAACGCCCGTCCCGAGGTCCGCGCGAAACTCGCGTCGATCGAGTCGACGGCGCGGGCCCACCTCGCCGCGATGGACGGCGCAGGACCGGACGAGCTCTTCAGGGGCGTTCCGCTCGGCACGAGTGACCCGAACCTGAGCAAGTCGTTCCAGAACCTCTACGAGATGGCCCTCGCCACCCGCACTCCCGGCCCCGAGGCGTCGGACCTCCGCGGCGACGTCACCGTCCAACGCCGGGTCATCGACGGCCTGGTCCGCCTCCACGACGACTACTACGGCGACCAGTCGAAGGGGTACTACGGCAACTGGTTCCACTGGGAGATCGGCATCTCCGCCCACGTCAGCAGGATCCTCGTGCTGCTCAAGGACGCTCTCGCCGCGTACCGCCCCGAACTCCCCGCCGCCTACGTCGCCTCGATGGACGCCTATCTCCGCAACGGCAAGGACGGGGACGTCGACCTCGACTCGCGCTTCCACACCGGCGCCAACCTCGCCGACATCACGACGAACCGCATCCTCCAAGGTGCTGCCCTCGGCAACGACGCCCGCGTCGAAAAGGCCGTCGCCGACCAACTGACCGTCTTCGCGACAATCAACCCGTACGACCTCCGACACGGCGTCACCGACGGCTTCTATGCCGACGGTTCGTTCATCCAGCATTCGTCCGTCGCCTACACCGGCTCCTACGGCAAGGGCCTCCTCACCCGTGTCGTTCAGACTGTGAAGATCCTCGACGGCACGGCCTATGTCCCCGGGGACGACCTCGTCGGTGTCGTGCAGGGCTGGCTGGCCGGCGGCTTCGCACCGCTGATCTTCGAAGGCTGGATGATGGAGATCGTCAAGGGGCGGAGCGTGTCCCGGACGACGACCGGATACGCCGATGTCGCCGCTGTGGTCGAAGCAGTCGTCGACCTCTCCGGGTACGCGACCGGCGCGGACGCCGAAGCGCTCGAGGGTTACGTCAAGTACGTGCGGCAGACCTCCAGGACGGCGATCGACCCGACGCGCTTCGTCTCCCCCGTCAGCGTCGCCCGCCACGCCGACATCCTCGCCTCGACCGCCCCGCCGAAGGACCTTGCCGCCGCCGAGTGCACCGTCGCCTTCAACGCCATGGACAGGACCGTCCACCGACGCCCCGGCTACGCCTTCGCCCTGGCCCGCAGCTCACAGCGGATCAGCAAGTACGAGTACATGAGCGGCGAGAACCTGATGCCCTGGTTCCAGGGCGACGGCGCCCACTGTCTGTATCTCTCCGGCGAGGACCAGCGCGAGGCCTTCGGCGTCGACTACTACACCGCTGTCCCGCCCCACCGCCTCGCCGGCGTCACCGCCCCCGTGGAGGAGCGCCGCACCGTCCCCGAGCTCTACGGCACGCTCTGGTACGACAACCCGGAGCGCGGCTTCACCTCGTCGTCCGAGTCGCAGAACACCTACGTCTACTTCCCCCGCAGCACCAACACTCTGTCGGGCGGCGCCGTCCTCGGCGCCTACGGTGCGGTGGGGCTGGTTCTCGGCGACGACGTCGCCTACGCCGCGAAAGAGGCCGGCATCCTGCCGGCCGACTTCGTCGCCTACCGGGGCGCCCGTGCCACGAAGTCGTGGTTCCTGCTCGACGAGGAGATCGTCGTCCTCGCCGCGGGAGTCGGCGACCCGGCGGGCCGGGCGGTCACCAGCACGATCGACGCCCGTATCGCCGACGTGTCGGAGACCGTCACCCTCGCCGGCCAACTCCGCGACGGCACACCCTGGTCCGGCACCGGCACCGCCCCGCTGTCCTGGCTTCGCTACGCCAACACCGACCGGAAGACCGCCGTCGGATACGTCTTTCTCTCCGGCCGGCAGCCCACCGTCGCGCTGGACACCGTGACCCGCAGCCGCCGCGTCGTGCGCCTGTCCAACCCGGACACCCCGGTGACCAAACAGCTCTTCACCCTCTCGCGCGACCAGGCACCCGCCGAACCCCTGACCTCGATGGCCCACGCTCTCGTACCGAACGCCTCCGAGCACCGCCTCCGGTCCTACGCCCGGGGCCCACTGTCCGTCCTGGCCAACACTCCGCGTGTCCAGGCCGTCAAGCATGTGCGCCTGGGCCTCGTCGCGGCCAACACGTTCGCGCCCGGCACACACCACACCGAGCGTCTCTCGATCGACGGCCCGGCCTCCGTGATCCTGCGAAGGTCCCGGGCCGGCACCGTGTCGATCGCCGTGTCCGACCCGACGATGGAACGCCCCACGATCTCGGTCACGCTCCACGGCCGGACCCTGAAACCGCTGTCGACGGACGACGCGGTCAGCACCCGCCGCATCCCCGGCGGCACCCGCATCGACGTCACAACCCATCAGGCCCACGGACGAAGCTTCACGGCCACACTGTGCTGACGGTGCCACGTGGGCTGCCCCCACGACATGAGAAAATCCGGGCCGGACAAAGTCCGACCCGGCTTCCGGCGGAGCCGCCTTCGGGATTCGAACCCGAGACCTACGCATTACGAGACGGCTTTGCCGGCACGCCGCCGGTACCAAGCTCATCAGCCGAGGTCCGAGAGGAGTTCGGGCAGCAGTCGTTCCTCCATGACCGCCTGGCCCGACTCGCTCAGGGCGGAAGCGAGGGCGGGGTCCCAGGGGCTGGCGGCGGGCGGTCCGGTCAGCGTAGTGGACTCGCCTCCAGCCAGGGCTCTGCGGTAGTCGGCGGTGCTCATGCGCCAGGGCCGGGCGCCATGGCGCTCCACGGCGGCGGCGGTGATACGCAGGCCGGTCCAGTCGAAGTCGGCGCGCCAGTGCAGGCGGGCGCCGGACCGCGCGGCGGCGGCGAGGAGCTTGTGGCAGGCGGCGGAGGGCATTCCTTCGGTGCAGACCAGGGCCGCCGTGCGCTCTTCGAACTCGGCGGCTGCCGCGCGCAGTACGGCCGGGTTCTCGCAGATGTGGATCTCGCGGGCGGCGGGGACGACGTCGGCGGCCGTCAGCTGGTGGAGGGTGAGGCGGAAAGGGATGCCAAAGCCTGTGGCGTCGCGCAACCAGTCGCACACCACATCGTCACCGCGGGCACCGATGTTGAGGACGAGGACCTGACTGGCGAGATCGTCGGCGACGACTCCGGCGCTCTCCCACAGGGTGCGGCGTCCGGCCCGGTCACGGGGAACACGACCCGGTTCGGCTCCGCCTGCCGTGGCGCGCAGGACGATGGCGCGCAAGACGAGCTGTTCGAGGGGGCCGCCCGGCAGCAGGGCCTTGGTGTCTCCGGTGGCCCACTCCGCGAGGACGGGCAGCGGGAGCAGGCCCCGATCCGCGTCGCCGCACACCCCGGGGAGTTTCTCCAGGACGCGGACGGCCGCCTGGAGCAGGGCGCCGTCGCCGCGCCGCAGGAGGCGGGTGAGAGTGCCGTCTGCTGCGATCTGCTCCAGCCAGGCCCGGTACCAGTCCAGGGCGGCGAGGGGTGAGGCGTGGGCGGCTTCAAGGGCCTGGGCGCGGGCGGACGCCTCGTCGGCGCGCTCGGCCGGCCGGTCGCGCAGGGGTCCGTGCAGCCGGCCCAGGGTCTTGAGCAGGCCGGTTCCGTAGCGTCCGTGCAGGTAGGCGTCGAGGTCGGCGAGGGGGACGGTGAGGCGCTTGACGGTTTCGGGGCGATAGCGGCCGGTGATGCCGATGACGGTGCGGCGTTCGGCTTCGGTGGGGGCGGTGAGGCCGATGTCCCCGTCGAGGACGCCGCCGGTGCGCTCCAAGCGGCGGCGGGCGGCGGCGAGCAGGCGGCGCCAGCCTTCTTCGTGGAGCTCGGTGTACGCCGGCGGGGACGGCTGGTCAGTCGACAAGCCGGGCCTCCTGTTCCCACCGGTCCTGCCGGCCTACGGAGCGGGTGCCCGGTGAGCCGAGCATGCTGCCGAGGGTGCCGCTGTCGTCGGCGTGCAGGCGTTCGCCGTCCCACAGGAGCAAGAGCGCGGAGACGGTGTGGTCGACGGCGGAGTGCGCGAGGTCGTAGTGGGCGGCGGCACGCACCGCGCTGTGCACGGCCCACAGGTCGTACCCGGTCATGAACAGGTCGAGGTCGAACTGGGCGGCCAGTGACATGAGTTCGCCGCGCCCGGTGTCGTCGACGCCGGCGAACGCCTCGTCGAGGGCGAGCAGGCGCGGGGCGTCGGGGTGCGCGGAGTTGAGCATGGCGTGGGCGGCGGCGAACAGCGGCAGGTGCAGGGAGACGGACTGCTCGCCGCCGGAGAGGCGGCTGTGCCGGGCCCGGGTGAGACGTTCCTCGGCGCCGCCGGGGCGTACGAGCTGGAAGGCGAACTGGCGCCAGCGCCGGTAGTCCAGGACCTCGGCGAGCAGTTGCCGGTAGGGGGTCTCGCGCTGCCGGGCGCGGGCGTTCTTGATCTGCGCGGCGAAGTGGGTGCGCATACGGGCCAGCTTCTCGGGGCCGAGGCGGGCGGCGTCGGCGTCCAGGAGGGCGCAGACGGCGCGCTGTTCGTCGTCGAGGCCGTCGGCGAGCAGCCAGCTGACGCCGACCGTGGTGCCCGAGGACATGCGGCGCTCGCGCATGTCGGTGTTCATGCGGCGGATCAGGTCGCGGGCGTCGACGGTGCGGTCGTGGATCTGTTGGGCGAGGCGAGTGAGGAGGGCGTCCTCGAGGATGCGCTGCTCGGAGTCGGAGAGGAGTTCGGCCTGGTCACGGCGGTGGGAGGCGATCTTTTCAGCGAAGGAGGCGATGGGCAGCGGGCCCTGTTCGTCAGCGACCGTGACGGTGATGACGCCGCTGGAGCTGTCCCAGGCGGGCTGGTAGTCCTGCCCGGCGGCGGCGAGATGGGCGTGCAGGTCCTCCAGGGCCGTGGTGAGGCGGGTGACGGACTGCTTGACGCTGGACTCGGTGGGCGCGAGTTCACGGGTGGCGGTCAGGATCGCCTCGTGGACGGTGACGGCGGCGGGCGGCAGACGCTCAGCCGTCCAGTCGGCCTCCTGGGCGGGCCAGGCCAGGCCGGGCGGGCAGCGCAGGAGGTCGAGGAGTTCGCGGGCCGCGTACGGGGCCAGACCGCGGGCGGTGTCCTTCTGCTCGGTGGCCGCGACCCGCAGCGCTTCGGCGGCGGCGGTGCGGCGAGCCTCGGCGGCGGCCAAGCGGCCGATCGCCTCATCCTTGAGACTGCGGGCGGCGTCCGTCTCCCGCGCGGCGGTCTGCAAGTTGCTCTCGGTCTCCTCCACGCGGGCCATGACCTGCTGCGCTTCGGCCCCGACGGTCTCGCGCAGCGCCTGAAGCCCGGCGGCCTCCTCGGCGTGGCGACGACGAGCGGCGCGTTCGGCCCCGGCGGCGGCCACCTCGTCCTCGGCGGCGGCCGTGAGCCGGTCCGCGGCGGCGGCGGCGGTCTCGGTCTGCCGGGTGTGCTCTCGACGCCGGGTGGCCAGTTCGCCCGCCTCCCGTTCGAAGGCGCGAGTGGCGGACTCGGTGCCGTCGGCGTCCTGGGCGGTCACGCCATGCTCGGACTCGGCGCGGTGCAGGACGCGTGCGGCAACCGCGCAGGCGGCCTGCGTCTCGTCGTAGACGGACTGGGCGGCATCGGCGGCCGTGCGAGTGGCTCGCAGGGAGGCGACGGCGCGGTCCAGGGCGCGCAGGTGCGGAGCGAGGGCGGCAGTGCGGGGCAGGGCGGCGCGGGCGGTGTCGTATTCCTGAAGACTCTGCTCGCAGCGGGACCTGGTCTGCGTCAACTCCTCCAGCTGGAAGGCCAGTTCGGACAGGATGGCCTCGCAGGCAGCGATGCGCGCAGCGCGGCGGCGCATCCGGGCGGTGGCTCCGACGTACTCGGCGTGCGGTTTGCTGTGGGAGCCGATGAGGATTCCGGCGGCGTAGCGGCCGTCCGGGCAGACGGCGGTGGCCGCGCCCGCCGTGTCGGCGACGGCGACCGACCTGAGTACGGCGGTGGTCCGGGCGGTCGGGATGGCCGTACCGGTCTCGGGGCGCAGCAGGTCGGCGAGGCTCGGACCGTCGACGGGGGCGGTGGCGCGCAGGTATCCGTCGCCGTCACCGGTGGGGGGCTCATCGGCGGTGACGAGCGCGTCGAGCAGGCCGGAGGCCTCCAGGGCCGCCTCCACACCCGCGCGTTCCGTGTCGTCAAGGCCGTTGGCGAAGTCGACCAGCCGCCACAGGGGGAGAGCGCCTTCCAGGCTGTCACGGTCGGCGGTGCGGCCGCGGGGGGCAGGCGGTGCGTCGTCGTGTTCGGCGGCGATCCGTGTCCGCTCGGCCTCGGTCTCGGCCCGGCGGGCCTCCAGTACGCCGAGCTCGCCGCGCAGGGCGGCGAGCCGGTCTCGCAGGCCCTGGACAGCGGGGGCGGTGGCGTCGGTGAACAGGTCGGTGAGTGCGGAGGTGCCGGCTTCCGGGCCATCCGGTTCGGCGGCGGCATCGAGGGCCCGCGCGAGCAGTTCGGCGGTGCCTTCGGGCAGCAGCTGCCCGTACTGGTCCTGCCACCGCCCGAGTTCCTCCCGGGCCCGCGTGTGGGCGGCGCTGAGCATGTCCTGGGCCGCTCGCTCCTCCGTCTCGGCGGCCCGGGCGGCCTCCTGGGCGCGCTCCTGTCCGGCGAGGGCCGCGTCCCGGCCACGCTCGGTGTCGCGCAGGTCTGCCGCGGCGGCCCGTACCGCCCGTACGCCTTCGTGGCGGGCGACGGCGCACGCCGCGGCGCGTTCGGCAAGAGCGGAGGGGACGGCGTCGGCAGGGGTCCAGGGGATGCCGGCGCGGTGCGCGTGGTCGGCGAGGGCGGCGGCCGAGGCGCTGACGGCGGTGGCGAGTTCGGCGGCCAGCTGCCCGGCGCGTTCGGCCTCGGCGCGGCCCCGGCCGGTGGCGGCGGTGCGGCGTTCGTGCTCGGCGGTGGCCTGCCGGGCTGTCTGTTCGCAGGTGCGCACCAGGCGTTCCAGATCGGCGAGTTGCTCGACGGCCTGGTAGGCGGCCGAGGAACGCAGCTGTTCAAGGCGGGCGCGCAGCGCGGCGAGCGCGGCCTCGGCCTCGTCGGCCCGTGCTCCGGCCGCCTCGCGCTGCTCGCGGGCCTCGCCGAGCTCCGTTTCCGACGCGGCGAGGGCGCGTTCGCGATCGCCGCTCTCGGCCCGCCGGGCGCTGAGCCTGTCGGCCGCGACGCGGGCGTTGACCCGCAGGTACGTCGAGTACGCGGCAAGGAAGGATCCGGTGGCCTCGTCGGCGGCGACCAGGCCCTCCAGGGTGCGCTGCACGGACTCCATGTCGTCGAAGGAGCGGGCGGCCTCACCGATCAGGTCCTCGTCCAGCGGCCGCAGGCCTTCGGTGAGCGTGTCGGAGAGCTTGGCCGGGTCGAGGTTCTTGGCGAGCTGCGGGCGGCGCAGCGTGAGGATGAGGGTGAGCAGCTGTTCGTAACGCTCCCGGCCGAGGCCGAACAGGCGCTGGTCGACAGCGGCCCGGTAGTCCGTGGCCGAGGCGATCACCTCGGCGCTCAACGGGGCGAATTCGGCTGCCAGCTGCTTCTTCGTCAGCGGCCGGTCGTCGTCGGTGAGCAGTGAGAAGTCCTCGCCGATGCGGCCGTCGGCGACGAAGTGCCAGCGGGCGGGCGTGTCCCGGTGCTTCTGGGCGTGCAGGCCGATGCCGCAGGTGACGGCCTGTCCGGTGGTGCGGTGGGTGAACTCGATCCATACGTAGCCGAGCGCGCCCTCCTGCCCGCGAAAGAGCAGGTTGGACTTCATGGTGCGGTCCTCGGCGGCGAACGGGTTGAGCCGCTTGGGGTCGATCCGCCCGTCCAGGACGAACGGGAAGAGAACTTCGAGGGCCTTGGTCTTGCCGGATCCGTTGGGGCCGCGCAGCACCAGCCAACCGCCGGCGAAGGAGAACTCCTCGTCGCGGTAGTCCCACAGGTTGACGATCCCGGCACGAGTGGGAACGAACCGGGGCTGGAGGTCTGTGGGTGGGGTGCTCACTGGACAGGGTCCTTCACGTCGTCTGCGGGGAACAGGGCGTCGGGGGCCTCTGCTTCGGAACTTCCGGCACTCCTGGGGCTCGCGGGGCTTCCGGGGCTCCGGGTGGTACGAACGCGGGGGCGCGCCTTCACCTCAGCCGTCACCCCGCGGTAACGGGCCAGCAGCGGCAGCGCGAGAACCCCGCCCACCACCCGCACGACGAGCGACATGGCGGCCAGCAGGTCCAAGGCCTGGTCGAGGAGCCGGTCGGGGTCGCCGCGCAGGTCGGCGGCGAACCCGGCACCGTACTGCTCGGTGATCTCCTTGGTCCGGGCGCGCAGCCAGGAGGTGGTGACGAAGGGGTAACGGATATCCCGGGCGTGGTGCGCCTCGTTCTCCCCGTCCGTCTCCTCCTGCGTCGAGTCCTCCGTGTCTTCCCGGTCCGCCGTGGCCTGCTCGAACACACCCTGTATGGGGAGAGCGAGGTCGATCCGGCCGGCACGGTCCGCGAGGCGTTCGGCGGCACTCGGCGCGGGCAGCGACTCGAGCGCGTGCCGCCCGGTGCGCGCCGCGGCCTGACTGATCCGCGCCCCGAGCAGCAGAGCGGCCTGCGCGACGGTGCCGCCGCCGGGGAACCGCGTAGCGGAGAGGCGTCCCGAGGTGTCCACCAGGGCGATGCCCTCCGCGCGCCGCTCGACAGTGAGGCCGGTGAGGCGGGTGAGGTCCTCGGCGAGCGCGGGGGCACGCAACTGGCCGGTCAGCTCGGGGTCGGCGTCGGCGTAGTAGGCGACCGGGTGCTCCAGGACCAGGCGCCTCGCCCGCCGGGACGCGGAAAGCCGCTGGGCCCGCCGCCCCTCGGACAGGCTCCGTGCACCCGCCGAGTCAAGGAGCGCAGTCACCGACGTGACGTGCTGGAGGACGCGGGTGGGCTGGTGGACGGCGGTGAGCACCTCCCGGTCGATGTCGTACAGCGCCTCGGCCCGCTCCGGATCGGAGACCCAGGAGGTGGCCGAGCCGTCGGCCAGTCGCAGCGCGCCGCGTTCGGTGAGCCAGCTGACGGCGTCGACGAAGGCGTCGCGGTCGTGCTTGCGGCCGGTGTCCAGGCCGAGCCCGTCGATGCGGGCGGCGTCCGCGGCGACGGCGTCGGCGAGTTCACCGAGCGCAACCTGCGCGCCGTGCCGGCCCAGCGCGGCCAAGGCGAGGGCGAGGTAGGCATAGCGGCGCCGGTCGAAGGGGCGACCGGACCGGCTGAGCGCAGGCCGGGTGGGGTCCAGTTGGTCCTGGGCGCGCTGGAGGCGGGCGGTGTCGGCGGTGGTGATCAGCCGGTAGCCGAGCACCTCCATCAGATCGGTACGCAACTGCTCGGCCCAGCGCCGCACGGTCGCGAGCGCGCCGCCGTCCGGGTGCACCGGCGTGATGAGCGGATGCCGCAGCACGAGACGTACGGCCTTCTGGTAATCGGCCAGTTCCAGGGCCGATACGTTCTCGGCGACGCGGGTGCTCATCCGGTGACCTCCAGGCGCAGTCCGTCCAGGTGCAGGTCGCCACGCACAGTGCGCACCGTGGTGAACGCCTCGCCGGGCCCCGTCGGAAGGAGGGTGATCCGCACCCCGTGCGCCGAGCCGGAGGCCGTCGGCCCCGCGACACCCCGGGTGACCGGCACCCGCGCGGCCAGCGCCACGTCCATCAGGGAGAGCAACGCGCGGGTCTCGGCCTCGTCCAGGACCCTGCCGTACGCGCCGTCGCGGGCCAGCGAGACAGCCGCCCCCCGGCGCTCGGCCTGCTCCTTGATCTGCGCGGCCCGCAGCCGGGCCCGCTCGGGGTCGTTGCGCTCGATCCGTCCCGGCCCCTTGAGGGCAGGGGTGCGGCCTGACTGCACCAGGGTGCGGGCCAGCTCCACCGGCTCGGCCTCCCACCACGAGGTACGCCCGGGAATCAGCTCGGGGTCCGGATAGGGGACGGCGATGTGCCGGGGCGCACCGAGCCCGAACACCGCCTGGAACAGGGCGTGCGCGTCGTCGTCGCTGACACATGAGGTGAACCACTGGGCGAGGTGGCGCAGCTGGCTCTCCCGGCTGACTCCGCCGCGCCGCGCTTCGGTGACCCGCCTCAGCAGCGCGAGGACCGAGCGGATCGCGGTGACCGTGGCGTCCTGCAGCCGCTCGGCCTCGCTGTGCTCACGCTTCCCGAACCAGTGCACGATGCCGCCCCACCGCTGCCGCCAGTCATCCAGACGGGCGGCCGGGGTCCGGAAGAGCCGCTCGTCGGCCTCCGCGGCGTACTCGACCATCCGGTCCACGCCGCTGGCCGCGGCCTTCTCCACCCCCTCGGCGAGCAGCGGGGCGTAGCGCCCGAGTTCGGCGGTGAACTCCCGCATGTGCGCGAGCAGCGCGTCCTTGTGCGCGAGGAACACCTCGGGCCGGGTGTCATTGGTCCGCGCCAGGTCGCCGAGCATCAGATAGAAGCGGGCAGCCCGCTGCGCCATCTCGTTCAGCACGGAGTCCAGGCGGCCCAGCTTCCGATAGACCTCCTCGGCGTCGCCCGCGGCGTTCGCTTCGGCGAGCGCGGTCAAGTCGGCGAGAATGTCGGGGAAGACGAGCCGCGAGAGCTGCGCGTCCTCCAGGGCGGCGCCGAGCACGTCCTCCACCGCCCGGTAGGCCCGGTATCCGGCCTGGGTGAACTGGTACACGTAGTGCCGGTTGCGGTACTCCGCCAGGTTCGCCGCCCGCGTCCCGTCGTAACTGCGGTCCAGGACCCGCCACTCGGCGAGCGCGTCCAGCAGCGGCTGTACGTCGCCCACGGCCGCCCCTGGATGGTCCGCGACCAGCCTGCCCACCAGGGCGGCTGCGTCGGAAGCATGCAGCAGCACCTGGTAGTTGGCCCGGCCCCTCTCGAAGGCACGCAGCAGCCACAGGTACTCGTGACGCTTCTCTGCAGCCGCGAAGTGGAAGAGCCGCAGCCGGTCGTCGAGGGTGAAGGCGTCGATCCCGAAAGCATCCTCGTCTCCGTCCTCCGGAGGCGTCGGACCCGGAGGCACGGAGCCCGGGGGCACAGAGCCTGCCGGCACAGCCGGGGGCGGGGCCAGGGAATCGTCACTCACGGGCGTCAGCGGCTTCCTCGTAGACGGGGCGGAACCGACGGGACGATGCCGGGCCCGATCCCAGTCTGCCGCGCGGACCCCGGCTGGGAAAAACCTGCTCAACGAATCCATCAGCGCAGGTAAACTACGCGCCCGCCCCGACCCTTCCCCCCTGCCGCTGGACGGCTCTGCAACCGACACCTCAAACGCGACCGGGAAGAGAAACCGAGCGCGTACTCGCAGACGGGCACCCCGGTGTACCTACTGGCCGACCGGGACACCTGCGAAAGTTCGTGCACAGGTGGCCGGAACCACGACAGCTGTCGCCGCGGCATCCGTACTCGCACTCTTAGCCCCGGCACAGGCGCACGCCACGGCCATCGGGTCCACACCCGTGGCCAGCTTCGATTACCAAGTCGGTGGCGTCACCATGAAGGTCCCCACCGGCTGCATGTTCAGCCACATCATCCGCGGCGAGGGCAAGGACATCACCTACCAGAACGCTGGCGTCGACCGGGGATTCGTCGGAGCCCTCAACGCCGGCTTCTGCAACTGACGGATCGACTTCACCTACGCGAACACCGGCAACAAGACGTACCGCACCTCCCGCGGCAAGACCCACACCGAGTGCAAGACCGACCCGATGCGGAACAACACACCGCAGAAGCTTCCGCACTACGGCAAGGCATGCGCCCACCTGAACATCAACGGTGTCCGCCGGGTCAGCCAGTGTCACCACATCACGAAGTGAGCCGCACATGAGCAGTCAGCAAGACCCCGACTGGGAAACCTAGCGACGCCGCGCCGGCATCATCGCTTTCCTCGTCGGCGCGGCCGCAGTCCTCGCCTTCTTCGCCTTCTTTCCCAGCCTCCCCCACGTCATCGACTGGGGTGCCATCATCGTCTCCCTCGCCGTTGGGGGCTCACCAGCTGGGCGTGGCGATCCCGACTCGCGAAGAAGCACGTCAGCTCTCGGTAGGGGCCGCACCGTGCCGTGGCCTCACCCCGGAGAGGGCGGGGCCCACCGAACCCCGGGTGGTTCAGGTGCGGCCATCACACAGACATGGAACTCATCCACGCGGACATGGTCGTGATCCAAGGATTTCAATGCGCTCCCCTCGCGCCCCCCTGCCCGTCCCACCGTCGCGCGACCTGACGGGCAGTCAGCACGGGAACACAAAAGCCCAGGCCAGACACTGCCTGACCTGGGTAAGAATGGAGCCGCCTTCGGGATTCGAACCCGAGACCTACGTATTACGAGTCAGCACTTGATCATCACGATCTTGATCAGCATGACCTGATTCTCGGGAACGTTGCAGGTCAGGGTGAGTGCGGGTGGCCGCCCTCGCTCGGCCTTGCAGCATCGTTCCCGATCCTTCCGTTCCCACCAGGTTCCCATCCGTTCCCGTGCGTCGACCCCAGGAACGTGCTGAGCGGCAGCGTCGCTGGTCGGAGTGGGGGCCGAACTGGTGAGCTTCGCACCGGCATCGAGATGAACACGGGCTCGCTTCCCCTGCGCCCGAGGTCGAGCCAGTGACCGTTCGCAGGTCAGCCGCGCACCGGTAGCTTGGCGTGCGCATACGAGAGTTGTGGCGGGTGCCACAGGAGCCACGTTCGGAGCGGCGACGTCAATGTGCCGCGGAAGGGGCGGCTGCCCGCGAGGGCGCGGTGGGGATCCCGGAGACGGGCGGGATGTACCGCGTGGCGATCGAGGGCGTCAGTGCCTGGACCATCGGCGACTTCAGCTACTCCGACCGCTGACCAACTGTCGCGCCGAGAATGCTTCGGTACGCGGTGAAGGTCCGACCGGCGTATTCCGGTCGGACCCTCATCGCTGCTTTGGTGGCGGCTCGCGCCTGCCCGTCGGTCAGGCTGCCGCGGGGGCGCCGAGCATCGCGGAAGCCTGTTGGAACGGGTTGAGGACGCGCTTGGACATGGCGGCCTTGGGAAGGCCGCGGCAGGTGAAGCCGAGCTGGGTCATGGCCCGGAGGACTTCGCCGGCGCTGAAGTCGCGGCGGTCCTGGCGCGTGACGACCTGGCCGACCTGCTTGACGGGGTAGGTGCGGCGGCCGATGATCACGGACTCGCCGGAAGCCTGCTCGGGCTTGACGCCCTTCATCGACTCCAGGACGCCGCTCTTGGTGAGGTCGAACGGGAAGCGGGCGATGACACAGCGCATGATGCCTCACAGGAGAGGACCGAAGGGGGATGGTTCTGCACGGTTGAGGCGGTTCAGCGAGCAAGGGCGAGGACGCCCAGAGTGCTGCCGTGTTCGTCGACCACAGGCAGGGCATTGAGCCGGCTGTAACGCATCGTGTGCTCGGCTTCGGCCAGGGTGGTCAGGGGAGGGGGGAACGGCCCTCGGTCACCGAGGATGTCGCGCAGCTGGACCCGGTCCGTGTACGCGGAGCTGTCACGGGCCGCGGTGAGCTCGGCCTGGGTGAGAAGTCCGGTGCACAGGCCGTCGTTGTCGCAGACGAGGAGGTGTCCGGTGCGGGCGCTGTCCATGACGGACAGGGCGACCTCGACGGTCATGTCGTCGCAGACCTGCGGTCCGCCGGTGTCCATGGCGTCGGCCGCCGTCCTGTGCACGGGGGTGGCACTCATCGAGCGGGGCTGCATCTGAACCAGCGTCAAAAGGTGCCTCCTGCAGTGGTGGGCCAGTTTCCTGATCACGAAGGTTCTAGGCCGCCGCGTCGAAGGAGGTCTGCCGCGCTGTCATGCGCCGGGCCGCCGAAGCGGGGCTGCGTCGGCCGCGTGAGGACGCGCTGCGCTGACGCCGCTCGACTACTGGCGCGGTGATCGTCACCGGGATGCCGGAGGGGGTCTGGGCGCCGGTGATCTGGCTGAGTGCCTCTTCGCCGGAGCGGACCTGGGTGGTCTGGGGCACGATGCCGGCCGCTGTCATGAGGCGGGTCATGTCCCGGCGCTGGTTGGGGGTGACCAAGGTGACGACGCTGCCGGACTCCCCGGCCCGCGCGGTACGGCCGCCGCGGTGGAGGTAGTCCTTGTGGTCGGTCGGCGGGTCGATATTGACGACGAGGTCGAGGTCGTCGACGTGGATGCCGCGGGCGGCGACGTTCGTGGCCACAAGCACGGTGACGTGTCCGGTCTTGAACTGGGCCAGGGTCCGGGTGCGTTGGGGCTGCGACTTGCCGCCGTGCAGGGCGGCGGCCCGCACCCCGCTGTTCAGCAGGTCTTGTGTCAGCCGGTCGACGGCGTGCTTGGTATCCAGGAACATGATCACCCTGCCTTCGCGGGCCGCGATCTCGGTGGCCGTCCGGTGCTTGTCGGCGCCGTGGACGTGCAGCACGTGGTGCTCCATCGTGGTGACCGCGCCCGCGGACGGGTCGACGGAGTGGACGACGGGGTCGGTGAGGTAGCGGCGGACCAGGCGGTCGACGTTGCGGTCGAGGGTGGCGGAGAACAGCATCCGCTGGCCCTCGGGGCGGACCTGGTCCAGGAGTGCGGTGACCTGGGGCATGAAGCCCATGTCGGCCATCTGGTCGGCCTCGTCCAGGACGGTGATCGCGACCTGATTGAGTCGGCAGTCGCCGCGGTCGATGAGGTCCTTGAGGCGGCCCGGCGTCGCGACGACGACCTCGGCGCCGCCCCGCAGAGCATTGGTCTGCCTGCCGATCGACATTCCGCCGACGACGGTGGCCAGGCGCAGCTTCACCGAGCGGGCGTAGGGGGTGAGTGCGCCGGTCACCTGCTGGGCCAGCTCGCGCGTCGGCACGAGGATCAGGGCCAGCGGCTGGCGGGGCTCGGCGCGATGCCCGGCGGTGCGTGCCAGCAGGGCCAGGCCGAAGGCGAGGGTCTTGCCGGAGCCAGTGCGCCCGCGTCCCAGGGCATCGCGTCCCGCGAGGGTGTTGGGCAGAGTCGCACCCTGGATCGGGAAGGGGACGCTCAAGCCTTGCGCGGTCAGTGTGGCCAGCAGTTGGGCGGGCAGGTCGAGGTCGGCGAACGCCTCGACCGCGGGCAGCGCCGGAGTGATCGTCTTCGGCAGGGCGAACTCCCCCTGGACCGCGGCGGGCCGCCGGCCGTGGCCGCCCGAGCGGACCGGAGCGCCGGAACGGGTCGGGGCGGGCGAGCCCAAGCGGGCGCCCCGCCTCGAACCGGCGCCGGACCCGAAAGCGGGGTCCTCGGTCCGGCGGGGGCGGGAGGAACGGCCGTTCGTACGTGTGGGGTTCATCGAGAACCTTCCTTGATACGGCGCGTATCAAGGAATTCCCGCAGCGAAAGAGCAGCGCGGGGAATCACAAGAACGAACCGAATGGAAATACGAAAGAGGAATGTGGCTTGCAGTGAATCCGGTGCGGGAGGCAAGCTATGAAATAGATGACGTCATATGGACGTGAAATCCCGGACGTCGACCGGTACAGCTCCGGAAGGCACGCATCCCTGAGGATGGGGCTGCGGGCAGTGTTGTCCCACAGGTGACACCCCTGTGGAAAATGTCCGTAGCTGGGGCCCGCACCCCGAGGGATGCGGGCCCCAGCTACGAAGTCCGCGTCAGCGTCAGGCGGGAACGATGTTCTCGGCCGTAGGGCCCTTCTGGCCCGTCGCGATGTCGAAGGTGACCTTCTGGCCTTCGAGCAGCTCGCGGAGGCCTTGGGCGGCGATGTTCGAGAAGTGGGCGAACACGTCGGCGCCCCCACCGTCCTGCTCGATGAAGCCGAAGCCCTTGGCCGCGTTGAACCACTTCACTGTGCCTGACGCCATGCCATATCTCCTTTGGGGGCAGTACGCCGGGATTCGCGATGTGCGGATACCGGGTCGCCGCGATGATGCCCCGTCCGGAAAAAGACCGGCAATACAAAAAGCTTCCAGATTGCCGGGAAATTCCGGCGAAGGAGCTCGAAAGTTTTGGGAACCACAACTGCAACTGAGATCGACAGTAGCATGAGGTAGCGGCCCATGTACGGTAAATGTCTCCACTTCGTTGGTTGCCATAAAAACACTCCCCGCACTGCGCGTTAAACCCTCATCTCGCGGTCATAGATATTGCCCCACCCGGACCGTAGCGTTTCAGGAAAGGCGGGCGCTGCTCACGGCTCGGAGGGCACAACTGTTCCGGTGGCACCATCCCGCCCGGCGTCGGCCCGTAGCCGGTCTCGACACAGATCGGGGGCGCGGTCAGGAGATGCTCAGGAAGATGGCGATGTAGTGCGCGGTGAAGGCTGCCACGGTCAGCGCGTGGAACACCTCGTGAAAGCCGAACCAGCGGGGTGAGAAGTCGGGGCGCTGGAGGGCGTAGACGACTGCGCCCGCGCTGTAGGGGAGACCGCCGGCCACGATCAGGCTGAGTACGGCCGCTCCGCCGGCATGCAGGAAGTCGGGCAGGTAGCGCACCGGTGCCCACCCCAGGGCCAGGTAGCACGGGGTGTACAACCAGCGCGGAGCTCCGACCCACAGGACCCGGAACGCGATGCCGGCCAATGCGCCCGTCCATACGATCCACAGCAGCATGGACCTCTGGTCCGGCGGCAGGAGAAGCACAGCCAGGGGGTGCAGGTGCCGGCGATGATCAGGAAATGTTGGCGTGGTCCAGACGTCGCAGAAGGGCTTCGCCGAGCGGTCCCCAGGTGCCGCGGTGGTAGATGGCGCTCGTTGCGAACAGCAGCCAGGCGGTGACCGCGTACACGGCGCAGGCCCAAGTCGCCTGCGGGGTGCCGGCCAGGCAGATGAGTACGATGCCTGCGATCAGCGCGGTGGGGACCATTCCGGCATGGAGCCAGCCACGCAACCTCGGCTTGATCGGTTCTGCCAGGTCGGCCGCCTGCTCCACCAGAGCGGGCAACCGAGTGACCCTTTTCTCCTGCATCGTCACATCGTGGCCCGGGGGCCAGACCGACTTCGCGGTGTTCTCCACGCTCTGAGGCGACGTGGCCACATTCGACCTCAGCGGCGTCACGGCACATGGCTTCCCGCCCTCCCCCGGACTCCTCGGCGTCACTGGCAATCATGCGCTCACGCTAAGAGACCTCACAGGACAGCCCTTTCGAGAGGCCGGCCCGAAATCCAGGCCCAAGTCGCCGGGCCTGGACTGTCTCTCCGCCGTGCGGACTCCGGCCCCCTTGGTCCCGCCGATGGGCCCCCGAGGCCGAGTAGACCGGCCGATCCTGGGAAAGATCCGGGCTTCCGAACGGGCACCACTGCTCGCCTACCCGCAAGGATCGCCGATGCTTCCTGAAATCCGCCCCCACGTATCCGCCCCCTCACAGACCAGTTGGAACACCAGTTGGGTCTGGCTCCAGACCTCGAAGCCAGCCATCTCGATGTGGAGCGCGTAGCCGGCATCGCAGTCGTCGCAGCTGCTCACTCCGGTGGCTACGGCGGCCATCGGCCATCTCCTCGGGCTGCTGGCCGCGCTTCCTGCCCCCACCGCGGCAGGTGAGCACTTCTGGTTGGAACTGTGGAGGTCCTCGGGCACCGCCTACCTGCTACCTGCCAACATGAAGGCTGAGGTGCTGCAATCCCTGGCAGGCGAAGGAACCGCCCTGGCCCGACAGATCCTCTCGGCTGTCGATGAGATGACCCCGCCCCAACGCGTCGCGGCCGGGGAGGTGATCGGTCAAGCCCTCGCCGAGTCCGATCATCTTCCCGGCCTCAAGACACAGGTCATCGGAGAACTATGGCTCCGAGATCTCGAACTCACTGCCTGGCGCGTCCTGCACGCCGACGGCAGGTCGGACGATCCCGCTGGACGGAAAGCCTTCCTCGAAGCCTGGACGAGTGTCTGAACGTCTGTTCCGCCGTCCTGCGCGATGAAGCTGAAGCTCTTGTCCTCGTTGAACCACTTCACCGTTCCCGTAGCCATGTCTCATGCCTGCCAGCCGATGTACGCCTCCCGCAACGTGCGGGAGGCAGAGGTGATCGCCTTGGTTCCTGTGGCACGGCACAGCAGAACGCCCACGCCGTAAACGTTGGCGAAGGCGGGCGCGCTGCCTCAAGCCACGGGCGGTTTCGCTGATTCCGCGGTGCGGCGGTATTCGGCGTTGATGCGCTGGGCTTCTTCGAGCTGGTCTTCGAGGATGATGATGCGGCAGGCGGCCTCGATGGGGGTGCCCTGGTCGACGAGTTCGCGGGCGCGGGCGGCGATGCGCAGTTGGTAGCGGGAGTAGCGGCGGTGGCCGCCCTCGGAGCGCAGTGGGGTGATGAGGCGGGCTTCTCCGATGGCGCGGAGGAAGCCCTGGGTGGTGCCGAGCATCTCGGCGGCCCGGCCCATCGTGTAGGCGGGGTAGTCGTCGTCATCGAGACGGCCGAACGAGTCGTCTGCTGTCATCGCACCTCTCTGTGGAACGTGTGGAGGGGCCCTGGTGCCATATGGCACCAGGGCCCCGAAGGAACTGCTACACCATCTGCCGGCCCTGGTACTGCGCCGGCCTCCTGTGTCCGCATGCCCACCCGGGAGAGGACGGGGAATGCGGGGATCGCGGTTGCTTGACCGAAGACCACCTCACTATCGATGTCCTGCGGTACCCGGGCTCAAGACTTCCGCCCGGGCGATCCTGATGGCGCGGGGCTCCTCCGTTCTTCCTCGGTGATCAACTGCTTACCAAACGGGGGACTGCGTACTGCTGGTACTGCTCTACTGCGTACTGCTGGTGATGCGAACTGCTCAGTGGCCTGCGACAGCACCACTCTTCGGCAGCCAGCCCCGTCGCCCGTCCTGCGTCTGCTCTGGCTTGGAACGCCACTGCCGAACTTCCCGGTGCGCGCGTCCGCAGCCGACGCCTTCACCGAGGTGCTGCTCACTGACTTCACTGCTGGGTACTGCGAACTGCACTTACGGGTACTGCACTTGCGTTAACTGCGGTCTTGCTCACGGCGGCCCCTGATCACTGCGGGCCACCCGGTCCGGTCGTCAGTCCCGTCGCCGTCCTGCAACAACCCTGGCTTCGGAACTCCACCACCGCACCGTCCTGCAAACTACAACTGCGGTTACTGCTGCCCGGCAGTTCGTCTCTGCCAGGCCCTGCTGTCTCTCTGGGCTACGAGAGAAACCATAACCACACCACCACCCAATGTCTACTCCGGCCGACATAGATTTCCGAGTGTTCGACGGTGAGGTAATCGACCTCGAACAGCGACGAGGGCAGGCGCAAGGCCGTCACTGCCGACGGGTTAACGGGCCGCAGGCCGGGGCAGAAGCCCGGGGCAGACAGGACCGGCGTTGACGACGGAGACCAGGGTGACCTGATGGACACGATGAGCGTCAACGTCGCAACCGTCCGCTCCGCGACATCCGTCGCCGGCGCACGCGAGAGCACCCGGGATTTCCTCGAAGGTCTCGTACATCCGATCGCAGCCGAGGCTGCCGATTCTGCAAGTTGCTGAGGCCCCAGCCTGAACAGCGGACTGGGAAACGATCACCACGAGCGTGGGAAGCGATCACTGCCAGGCACTCCTGGCCAGCACCGCAGCCGCACCCCCAGCAGATACGCCAATCAGTACAACCCACGGCCGCAGTGATCGCCAGAACACAAAGCCCCCCGGCTTCCGCCACAGCACCACGTATGCGCAGCCAGTTGCTGCCGGGCTCCTCCGGAGCCAACACGGTGCGCCGGATGACGAGGCCAGAACAAGGCGTCAAGTACCCCGCGACACACCACTCGGAGACCGAGGAAATGACATGCCTTGTGAGACAGAAGGCCGCTGACGGCTCGTGAGACTGCCGGAAAAGCTGCTGGGCACCGCGCTGCCCTCAGGACGCGAAGCTCGAGAACTACAAGTGGCGTGACTGGCCTCACGGGCTACCCCGACGGCACCCGGGATTATCAGGCGGCGCAAACGTGCCACTTTAGGGAACGACACGTCGTCGACCACCCACACCTCAAGCGTGATCGCCTCGGTCAGAGGCTCGGCGATCCGCCGCCGCACTGGCATGGGATCCCACGGCGACTGGTTCACGAACTGCTGACAGGGCCTGCCTGTTCCCGTCCGGCAGCCGCTCGGCCATCGGCTGGATCGACTTGCGCCCGCCATCCAGCATCAGGCCCCGCAGATAGCGCCTGCCCCACCGGCGCTGATCCCGCCGCGGGAGCGAGGCAAACACATCCGCAACGGACTCCGATAGCTCACCCCGGAGCCGTTCCACCTACCCGAGCTTCATACCGACCACCATGCCCCCGACCAGGCAAGATCAGCAGAGGAAACGAAGCACTAGGCCAGGTGCCTGCTGAACCAGACCGTGGCCAGCTCGGTGACCGATTCCAGGGTGCCGGGTTCCTCGAAGAGATGAGTGGCACCGGGGACGATGGCCAGCTGATGCTCGCAGCTCAGGCGCGCCGCGGCCTGCCGGTTGAGGTCCAGCACCAGGTGGTCGCGGCCCCCGACGATGAGCAGCGTCGGAGCCTTCACCTCCGGCAGCCTGGGGCCGGCCAGGTCCGGCCTGCCTCCGCGGGAGACGACTGCCGTGACGTCCGCGGCGGGCTCCGCCGCGGCCCACAGCGCGGCGGCGGCGCCTGTGCTGGCACCGAAGTAGCCGAACTCCATGCCCTGGGTTTCGGGCTGCTCACGCAGCCATTCGGTCGCCTGGGTCAGGCGGCGGGCGAGCAGCGCCGTGTCGAACACGTTGTCCCGGTTCACCGCCTCGGCCTCGGTGAGCAGATCGAACAGAAGGGTGCCCAGACCGGCGCGGTTCAGCCTGGTGGCGACGAAGCGGTTGCGCGGGCTCTTCCTGCTGCTGCCGCTGCCGTGGGCGAAGAGGACGACCCCGGGGGCACCGCGGGGCACCGTGAGCCGCCCGTCGAGCGCAGCGCCTCCGGCCGGTATCCGGACCGACCTGCCATAGGGCAGGAAATCGTGCTCCGGGGAGGCGCTGCCCGCGGCCGGCGGCGCGTCGGACGTGGCGTGCGCCACGCGGTTGTGCTCCAGGCAGGCGATGACCTCCTCGTCGCTCGTCTGCCCGAAGTCCGCGTAGAACTCACCGATCGCGTGGAACTGCCGGGGGGTGTGCAGGCAGATGCCTTCGTCCGCCTCGCCCCCGAGGCGGGCCGACCAGTCGTGCGGCGCCACGGGAACCGCCAGCACGATCCGCGACGCGCCGCGGGCGCGCGCAATCCGGCAGGCCGCCAGTGCCGTGGAGCCGGTCGCCAGACCGTCGTCCACCACCAGAACCGTCTGTCCCTCGTACCGGGCCGGCTGCCGCTCGCCCCGATAGCGGCGGGCGCGCTGCTCCAGGACGCCGCGCTCGTGTTCCTCCACCGCCGCCAGATGACGGTCCGTCACACCCATGCCCCGCACCACCGGTTCATTGACGACGCGCACGCCTTCCTCGCCAATGGCGCCCATGGCCAGCTCCGGCTGGAAGGGCACCCCCAGCTTGCGTACGAGACAGACGTCGAGCGGAGCGCCCAGGGCCTCTGCGATCTGCGCAGCGACCGGGACGCCGCCGCGGGGAAGTCCCACAACCACCAGGTCTTGGCCCTTGAGGTGGTGCAGCCGGGCGGCGAGTCGCCGGCCCGCGTCGGTTCGGTCTGTGAAGTACATGGTCGCCTCCCGGGTGAGGTGAGGTGAGGCCCTCGAGTCCCGACTGCCCGTTGTGCGCGCCGGGCGGCCGTTGCTGACAGATCTCACCGATGCCACCGGGCTTAACGGCGCCTTCACCGCTGCGCTGCATCGGCTCCTGCCTCGCGAAACCCAGATCATCGGCCAGCGCAAACGTCCACTCAGAGCGAAACGGCACATAAAAGAATAAGCGTCGCATCCAATGTTCCCAGGGTGTTCCCATCAGGCACACAAAAAGGCCCTCCGCAATCTCTCACGAAGGACCTTGGAGCCTCTGACGCGTAAATAGCAGCAGGTCAGGGTCGGTGTGGGCAGTACTGGACGCCCGGTGGCCGTGGGGTCGCCGGGTGTCCGGGGTCGTCGGT
>NZ_JBVHTA010000024.1:0-124714 GCF_055566095.1 Streptomyces sp. NPDC027962 | reverse complement strand
GACCGACGACCCCGGACACCCGGCGACCCCACGGCCACCGGGCGTCCAGTACTGCCCACACCGACCCTGACCTGCTGCTATTTACGCGTCAGAGGCGTATGTGGCGGGACACCATAGTTCTTGGCGCGGGAGTGCGCGCACCCACCATGGGGACGCTCCCGAAGCTCCTCCGAAGCCCTCGACCAAGCCGCGAAGGAGGCTGTCCGAGTTGCGCTATTCGGGCATGATTTGGAGGCGCCGTGCTGACTCCCGTGCTGACTTGGCGCTGACTGCGCTGCGTTGAACTCCGGCATCTGCGGCACATCGGATGTCGATGCCGCGACGACGCCGGGCCGGTGCGGCGGCTGCTGCTGGTTCTGATGATCAGTCCCTTTGTGGAGGCAGCGGTGGTGAGGTAGCGCATCGACCGGCAAGGCCCGTGCTCGCTTGGGAAGTCGTCCAGAGGCAGGCGGCGAGTTTTTCGACGGTCACCTTCCTGGTGTGCCTCGCGCGTTGATAGCGGTGATCGTCTGCTTTCCGTCGTGAGGCATCTCAATCTGTTGCCGATGACCCACCACGTGGAGTGTGTCGCCATCCTCGAACCGGCCGCAAAGGGCTCTTGACCTGCGGTTTTGTGCGTGCGCATTATGTGTGATGTGGGCGTTACAGGCGATATCTTGACGCTGAAATGACGCTCGTGACACTCGTTCTGATGGAGTGTCAGGTGGATCGGGCTGCCTAAACTGCCTCGTCAGCGCAGGTGCGGGACGCTTAGAAGCCGTTGTCCCATCGATCTTGAGTGCGATGTGATCGAAAGTGGCTGCCGGGGCGGGTGAACCTGGTTGTGACGGTGCATGAGGACAGGGCCTCTGCAATAGCCCTCCGGACGTCCGCCCCGGCCCTCCAACCGGCGCTGTTCCAGCAGGACTCCTACGACGACGTCGCGGAGAACATGGTCGGGGCCCTGGGCGAGATGGACCGGTCGGTCCCGAACAAGTCGTCGTTCACCGGGGCCCGGCAGCAGCTGGGGGCCGCACCATTGGAAGGAGTGTTCAGTCGCCGGGGCGATCGCGCCGCCCACATTCGAGGCCGCGTTCTGGCGCGGGATGAGAGTCGCCGCGGTCGACGGCTTCTTGCTGGACGTGCCGGAGAACGACACGACACGTACCGCTTTTGGCTGGCAGGTAGACAGTGCCGGTCGGCCCGTCGGGTTCCCGCAGGCCAGGGTGGTGACGCTGACCGAGACCGGTACGCACGCGACGATCGACGCACGGATAGGCAGCTACAAGGGCGGTGGCGGCGAGCCCGCGCTTGCGACAGCGATGGCCGGTAGTGCCGCCGGCATGCTGGTGATCATGGACCGGGCCTTCCCCGGCCTCGCTCTGTGGAAGGCATATACGCAGGCCGGAGCGCACTTACTGATCAGAGCCCGCACCTTCGTCGCCGCGAAGCCCATGGAGGTCTTGCCTGACGGGACCTACCTGACCCGGATGAACCTCGCCGGGCAGCGGCGCTCCCATCCGGGCGGGGTGACAGTGAGGGTGATCGACTACCAGGTCGACGGCGGCGAGACGGTCAGGCTGCTGACCGACCTGCTCGATCCCGGGGCCTGGCCCGCCGAGGAGCTGGCAGCCCTGTATCACGAGCGCTGGGGTGCGACACGAAGTCGCACGAGATTGAGTGAATTACCTGATCGGAGGATCGACTTGATGTCGACAGCGTAGTTCCGGGCCAGTGCTCAAGGCCCGTCCCCACTTCGACATGCGTCGCCGGTAACGGCGGAGTGTGGAGCTCGAAGGAGAAGCCCAAGGGCCCCCGTTCCATCCGGGGGCCACAGGCAAGGGGAAGACCGGACGGGTGAACGTGAGTGAACCCCTGATGATGCTTCGTGATCGTGGGCTCCGCCGATGGGTTGATCCAGCGGGGTGCAGGACTGGCCGCTGAGAAGCGGCAGGCGCCGGCTGAGGACCCAACATCAGCCGGGAGAGCATCGCCGTCCCGGAGTTTAGGGGGCACCCACCCCGGTCGTATCTCACTCGTGTGGAACGTGGAAACCCCGCTGGGGTCCGGACGCGGAAGCGTCCGGTCAGCCGACCGTAAGGAAGGCCCAGCTCCCCAGCGGGCACAGGATGACCCAAGAAGCCAACGCCGGTCGCCGAAAGGCAGCGGGAAACCGGGGCAGATGGCCAGCGCCTCCGCTGGCCGCCCCGCATAACCGGCCGGATACGGGCTCTGCCCGGACCCGAAAGGGTGCTGACGTGGGTCAGGTGGGCCTGTGGAGACCTGATGACCATCAGCGCTGGAACCGAAGGGCAAGTTGGACACCGTGGTGACGACATCTCCCGTGACGGACACCGTCCAGGACGGCAGTGCCATCACGGCGAACGGACCTGAGGACGACTTCACCGACTGGCAGTCGATCGACTGGCAGGGCGTGGAGGACGAAGTACGGCGGCTGAGGCAGCGGATCTTCACGGCATCACAGGCAGCCAGCCATTCTGGCTGCCCGTGGGCCTTCAGGGCCTGCTTGAGCCGGATGCGGTTAACGCCGCCCGTCCGGTTCTGAGGGGGGTGCGGCGCAGCAATGCGCCGCACCTACCCGACAGGTCGAATCCGCCTTCCGGCAGATCAAGACCTTTCAGCGGGGAGCGGCCGAGGTGCTGGGGTCGGTGTCGCCGGAACTGGTGCGCCAGGAGATCTGGGCCCACCTGACACTCCATCACTGTCTGAACCGGATCATCATGCGGCTGGCCGACGGCGAGGGCATGGACCCCGACCGGATCTCGTTCGTCAACGTCCTCAAGCACACACGTCGCAGCGTCGTCCTCCAGGCAGGCCGGTCTACCCGCAGTCTGCGGCAGTTCATGAAGCGGATGGCCGCGAAAGTCGTGCGCAAGCTCGACAACGGTCTCCGGCGGCTGCGCGAGGCGGACCGCGCCTACGCCGAACTGTTCAGCCCCCGCCCCTTCGACCTGACGACCTTCCCCAACGACGAGGGCTACGACGAGCTGGTGCTGGCACGCGATACGCCCGGGGGTGTCGTTCAGTCTCTCGGTGTCGGTGTCGATGCCGAGCGCTTTGAGGAAGTGGGCGGCGGCGCGTTCGGCTTCGTCCAGGTCGATGCCGCGGGTGTCGTGGACGACGCGGAGCGGGGTGATGGACGGCCTCACGCTCTGCGGGGCGGGTATGGCGGCGATGCTGGTGGAGAGGTCGGCCGCTGCCGTGGCCGGTGTGGCGAAGTCCATGACGTTCTCCTCGTGGGTGGGGAGGGTCTTGCGGGCGGCCGGTTGCGGCAGTTCTCAGGGGCGCCGTGTGCTCGCGGGCGGTGACGAAGCCGGCCGGAGGCGGACGCAGCAGTGGCCGGGGCTGGGCTCCAGGCACGCCTGGATGCTGGTCTCGTCGAGCCCTTCCAGCACGCCGCGGAGCAGGTGGAGGTTCATGCCGCACACGGTCTGGGTGTGGTCGCGTGCGAGGGCGTGGAAGGGGCAGTTGCCCAGGACGATGGCGTCGCCGTCGTAGCGGGGTTCGAACCCGTTGCCTTCCAGTAGATCGAAGACGTCCGTCCGCTTCTGCGCGGCGAGCTGTGCGCCCAGCTCGTGGGCCTTTCGGTGCAGGATCGCCCGCACCGGTTCACCGGTGGCCTCGGATTCCTCCAGGGCCTGGGCGAGGAGCCGTCCGGCCAGTTCGTAGTGCCGCTCGGGCAGGCTGACGGTCACCTCCGTGCTGGACCGCTTGTAGAGCTTGGCGGGCCGGCCTGCTCCGGGACCGGTGCGGCCGCTGCGCCGCTCGTAGACGACATCGAGCAGTGATTCCTCCGCCAGGCGGTCCAGGTGGAAGGCCGCGGTCTTCCGGGCAAGGCCCAGGGCCTCGGCTGCCTCGTCGCGACTGACCGGTCCCGGCTGGCGCACGACGTGGTTGTACAGCCTCCTCCGGGTCGGCTCATCCAAGGCGGCGACGGCGGAGACGTCGGGGCGGGGTGCTTCCTTCGGGTGGTCCATGACCCCAGTGTAAAACCCAAATCCATTGACTAAAGAAGGTTTGCGCGCTTCTATTGTCAGTGAGAGTTGCCGATAGAAGGAAGGGGTGTCATGTCGTCCGTAACCACATCCATCAAGTCCGCCACCTCCCGGCGGGCCGCGCTTGCCGACCCCGGCTACCAGGCGTTCGTCATCCTGCGCACCGGGTTCACCGTGGCGCCGATCCTGTTCGGGCTGGACAAGTTCGCCAACCTGCTCGTGGACTGGCCCACCTACCTCGCGCCCTGGATCAACGACATCGTCCCGGGCAGCGCCCAGGCGGCCATGTACGCCGTGGGCGTCATCGAGATCGTCGCGGGCCTCGCCGTCGCCCTCGCCCCCCGCTTCGGTGGCTGGCTGGTCGCCGGATGGCTCGCTGGCATCATCGTCAACCTGCTGACCATCCCCGGGCACTACGACGTCGCGCTGCGTGACTTCGGGCTCCTGCTCGGCGCGGTCGCGCTTGCCCGGCTCGCCCAGCGCTACCACGGCAAGCAGCCGTCCCACTGACTGGCAGGCAGCAGCCGCAGAAGGTGACAAGGCGGGTGGGAGCTTCCATCGGCTCACCCGCACGGCCTGCCGGGGCGGCCGCGACAGCCGCAAACGAACTACGGATCTGCCCGGCACGAGTCGCCGGCGTGGTCGCCGGGCTCCTGGGCCTGGAGGAGTTCCATGCCCAGCGTGAACCTGCCGGGCAGGAAGCGGACACCGCACGAAGCCAGGTGCAAGGGAGAAGGTCATGAGTGAGAACCTGGACCGGCTGGCCGCAGAAGGTGTAGCGATCTGGCTGGATGATCTGAGCCGGGACCGGCTCGCCCGCGGCCAGCTGGCCGACTTGGGGGCTG
Organism: Streptomyces sp. NPDC027962; assembly: GCF_055566095.1. NCBI lineage: Bacteria > Bacillati > Actinomycetota > Actinomycetes > Kitasatosporales > Streptomycetaceae > Streptomyces > Streptomyces sp. NPDC027962. Next base: position 119,874 of record NZ_JBVHTA010000024.1, on the reverse strand, counting down.
AACGGCGGGTGGTGGGCATTACCAGCAACCCGACGATCTTTGCCAAGGCGATCCGCTCGGGTGCCCGCTACGACCAGCAGGTCGCTGATCTTGCCCGGCGCGGGGTGCGGGTCGAGGAAGCCGTCAGGCTGCTGACCGCGTTCGACGTGCGCTGGGCCTGCGACGTGCTGCGCCCGGTGTACGAGGCCAGTGACGGGGTGGACGGACAGGTATCGCTCGAGGTGGACCCGCTCGTCGCCCACGACACGGCGGCAACAGTCGCCGAGGCCCGAGCCCTGTGGTGGCTGGTGGACCGGCCGAACCTGATGGTGAAGATCCCCGCCACGCAGCCGAGCCTGGAGGCCATCAGCACGGCGCTCGCCGAAGGCATCAGCATCAACGTGACACTGATCTTCTCCCTGGACCGCTACGACCAGGTGCTCGACGCCTTCCTCAACGGCATGGGCAGGGCGCACGCGGCAGGACATGACCTGGCGTCCATCGCGTCGGTTGCGTCCTTCTTCCTCAGCCGGGTGGACACCGAGGTCGACAGCCGAGTAGACAGGATCGGCACCCCTGAAGCACGGGAGCTGCGCGGCCAGGCCGCCATCGCCAACGCACGCCTCGCGTACCAGCGCTTCGAGCGGGCCAGCGCCTCGGACCGATGGAGGGCACTGGCGGCGGCCGGGATGCGCCCGCAACGCCCGCTGTGGGCCTCCACCGGGGTGAAGGACCCCGCCTACCGCGACACCCGGTACGTCGACGAACTGGTGGCGCCCGGCGTGGTCAACACCATGCCGGAACAGACCCTGCGCGCGGTCGCGGAACACGGCCGCATCCAGGGCGACACCATCCACGGCACCTACGCGGCATCCCAGCAGGTACTCGATGACCTGGAAGCTGTCGGAGTGGCCTATGACGACGTGGTGCGTGTGCTGGAGGACGAGGGCATAGCCAAGTTCACGGCCTCCGGCAACGAGCTGTTCGAGCAACTGAATACCGAACTGCACACCAAGCACGCCGCAGACTGACGCAGCCGGGCGCTGGCCGGACGATCCCAGGTGCGGCACCGGCCTGCGACCGCCGGACGGCAAGCACATCCGCGTCGAGCACTGGGCCAACGCCCTCAACCAACCCCAGGCCGCGGCCAAGGCAATGCTGGGACAGGACGCCGCGTACGAACGCCTGCCGTACTTCTTCACCGACCAGTACGACCTGGGCATGGAGTACACCGGCTACGTCGAACCCGGCGGCTACGACCAGGTCGTCTTCCGCGGCCGGACCGACACCCGCGAGTTCATCGCCTTCTGGCCCGCCGAGGGCCGGGTACTGGCCGGCATGAACGTCAACGTCTGGGACGTCAGCGAGTCGATTCAGCAGCTCGTCCGAACGGGGATCCGGATCGACGCAACGAGGCTCAGCGACCTGGATGTGTCACTCGACGCGGTCGCCAGGTAACGTGCTGTCGGAGTGTTGGTCCTCAGCGCGGCAGGCCCATTCTCCGAAGGGCAGACCGGAACCGAGCCTTGCCGCTGGACATCACGCAGCTTTGCTCGAGGTCAGCCGGTGAACGTGTCGTGCCAGCTGGCCCGCGGGGCCGAGCGGCAATCCACCGCCGAGGACGGATGAGTCTGCCGGCGCCCCGGCCCAAGGCCGGGTGGGGGCCCAGCTCCCGTCCCGCCTTTCCGCCTGGGCACTGATCCGGGTGCGGCCATCAGCGCCGCAGGCCGCCCCCGCTCTGCCGAGGGCTCACCACACGCCCGCCTGTGCTGTGAGGCTCCAGCCCCGCGCCATGGGGGTGCGGACCAGGCCGGTGAGCAGCCCGCAGGGGATGGTGGTGTCATGGGAAGCATCAGCGGTCGGGCGGGAACAGGAACCGTCCCAGGCCCGTCGACCGGCGGCTTGCGCTGCGGCGGCTACGCTCCGCTGCGGAACTACGCGGTGATCGGTGACGGTCGCACTGCCGCTCTGGTCGCCAGGGACGGGTCGGTGGACTGGCTGGGTTTGCCCGACCTGGACTCGCCCGCGGTATTCGGCGCCGTGCTGGACGCCGCCCGCGGCGGCCGGTTCACGCTCGCACCGTCAGTCCCGTACCGGTGCGAGCGCCGCTACCGGCCCAGCACCAACGTCCTGGAGACCACCTTCCGCACCGCCCGGGGCGCGGTGCGGGTCACCGACGCACTCACACTCCATGACGAAGCGACGCTCACGCCGATGCGGGAACTGCTGCGACGCGTGGACGGACTCTCCGGGTCCGTGCCCTTGCACTGGAGCGTGCAGCCCCGATTCGGCTACGGCACCCGCCACACCCGAATCGCCCGACGTGCCGGTGTCCCGGTGGCGACAGCCGGACGCGATGCGCTCGCGGTCTGCGCCTGGGATGCCGGCGAGCCCGTATGCGAGGCGGATGCCGTCAGCGGGCACTTCGAACTCGCCGGCGGTCGGCACGCACTGCTTGCGATGCCGTTCGCTCATCAGGAGCCTCTCGTCCTACCTGCCCGCTCCGAGTGCGAGGCGCGCCTGGAGGCCACGTGCGCGGCCTGGCGGAACTGGGCGCACGACCGGCTGTACACCGGGTGGTGGCATCAGGCCGTGATGCGTAGCCTGCTGGCGCTGAAGCTGCTGGTCTACGCCCCTTCCGGTGCGGTCGCGGCCGCGGTGACGGCCTCGCTGCCGGAGGAAATCGGCGGCGAGCGCAACTGGGACTACCGCTTCTCCTGGGTGCGCGACTCCGCCTTCACCCTGGCCGCCTTCCTGCGGCTGGGCTGCCCGGCGGAGGCACACGCCTACTTCTGGTGGCTGATGCACGCCTCCCAGCTCACCCACCCGTCCCTGAACGTGCTGTACCGGCTGGACGGCGGGCATCGCACCCCGGAGAAGACCCTGTCGTGGGAGGGCTACCGCGGTTCGGGCCCGGTCCGTATCGGCAACGCCGCGGCCCGGCAGGTCCAGCTGGACACCTACGGCGAGCTGATGCAGACGGCCTGGCAGTACGCCCAGGCCATGGGCGGGCTGGACGGGGATGTCGCCCGCCGTCTGGCGGAGCTGGCCGACCTCGTGTGCACGGCCTGGGAGGAGCCGGACGCGGGCATCTGGGAGGTCCGCAGCCCGCCCCGGCACTTCACCCAGTCGAAGATGATGTGCTGGGTGGCCCTCGAACGCGCCGCCGACCTCGCCGAACGCGGCCTGATCCCCAGCTGGCACCTCGAGCGCTGGCGCGCCGCGCGCGACGAGATCACAGGGTTCATCGAGGGCCGCTGCTTCTCACCCGACCGTGACAGCTACGTTCGCGCCGCCGGCAGTGACGACCTGGACGCCGCCGTCCTGCTGGGCCACCTCCACGGATACGGCGGCAACGGTCACCGCATGCGGGCCACGATCAGCGCCCTGGACCGCCACCTGCGGCACGGCCCCTACGTCGACCGGTATTCCGGCGAAGACGGCCTCTCCGGCGGCGAAGGCGCCTTCCTCGCCTGCTCCTTCTGGCTCGCCGAATCCCTCGCCCGCACCGGCAGTCTGGCGCAGGCGATTGAGCTGATGGACGAGCTGGTCCAACTGGCCAACGACGTCGGCCTCTACAGCGAGGAGATCGACCCCACCACCGGCGACTTCCTGGGAAACCTGCCCCAGGGCCTGAGCCACCTGGCACTGATCAGCGCCGCCTGCGCCATCACCGCCGCGAGCAAGGACACAGCACGGTGAACGCGTGGGGAACCGCCGCGGGCGCCTTAGTCGGCACACTCGCCCTGACCACCGCGCTGCGCGCCGCCAGCGAGCTGAAACTTACCCGCATGGACTTGCCGTTTCTCCTCGGCACGGCGGTGACCGTCAACCGCACCCGCGCCAAGGCCCTCGGCTACCTGATGCACTTCCTCAACGGGCAGATCTTCGCGTTCGTCTACTTCGCCGTCTTCGCCGCCATCGACCAGGCCGGCTGGTGGCTGGGCGCCCTGTTCGGTCTCGCCCACGGCCTGTTCGCCGGCACCGCACTGGTCAACATCCTGCTGCCGCTCGTCCACCCGCGCATGGGCAGCCCCCTGACCAGCGCCCCACAGACAGCGCTGCTGGAACCTCCCGGATTCCTTATGCGCAACTACGGGCCCGGCACCCCCGTGGTCACCGTCCTCGCCCACATCGGCTACGGAGCGATCGTCGGCGGCTTCACCCTGACGCCCTGACCCCGGCGGTCGGCCGGACGGGCCGCGATGCAGGTCGCGGGCCAGTCCCTGTCCTGGACCATATTCGGACACTACGCCCGCCGGTGGGTCCCGGGAGACCCCGGCGATCCTGTCCGTACTGGTCGGGCCGAGGACTTCGCCGCCACGCTAAGCGAGCGCCTTGATTCCGGCGCCCCGGCCCGCCGCCTGGGCCCGGGCCACCAACGCGGCGACCAACCCGTCATCCACAGCGTTCGCCGGGTCCACGGCGGCCTCCCCGGCCTCGGTGTCACTTGTCACGTCAGTCATCAATTGTCGCTTCCAGCCCGGGAGTTACACCACTCACCACCGTACAGACCCTTGCAGCCCGCCCAGGCACGGAACAGTCAGCCTGTCGGCCACTTCGTCATCCCGTACAACGCTGCCCATCGGCAGAGACCTGCAACCGTCGTGGGACCTTCGGTCGGCTTTCGTCCGGGCGCGCTGCATTCGTCGGTGCGGATCCGCTGTGACGGCTACGGTGAGTTAGCCGGGACGCGGTTGAGGAACATGCGCTCCAGGACACGTTCGACACGCGTCTGGACGGGTGGCTCAGCACCGAACGATCCCGGTGCTGGTTCGGTGCTGACTTCGGAGGGTCAATGGAGAGAAAACCGCAGGTCGTAGCTCTGGTCGGATGAGTTGTCATACCACTCGATGGTGGTGCCGATCAGGCTCGCGGCGACGATGCGCTTGAGGCTGGCGGGTGCTGGTGGAGCGGTCGCGGGAGAGGACATCGGCACCACTTCCTGGCGGTTGACGGGGACGTGTTCGTGTCGCCATACCGTAGGAGCGTGCAGGTCAGAGGCGTATGTGGTGGCACACCATAGTTCTGGGCGCCGGGGTGCGCGCGGCCACCATGAGGGCGGTGTCGGAGGCTCCGTGTCGGCCTCGACGAGGCCGCGAAGGAGGCTGTCTGCGTTTCCGCCATCGCGGCCCAGGGGCAAGTTCCTCACCGACGAGGCACCGAGGGCCCGACGGCGCTGGATCATCCTGTGCCGTGGTATCCCGGACAACGACGATCCGTTACACCACGGCGGGCCGGGGGATAGTGACGGAATCACCTGTCTCCTCGTCGTCCGCCCTCGCGCTCCTCTCGTTTCGACGCAGCCACGCGGCGAAGGTACTGAAGTTTCCCGTGATGGCGTCCGCAAGAGGCGGCGCACTCCCAACTGGCCCCCGGCGGCTGGCCGGTGGTGCGCAGGATCTCGGGTGCCGGGCTACCGGAGACAGCCAGGGCAGCGGTGTACTCGGCGACCTCGCAGCCCTTTGCAGTCAGGGATTGAAGGTCCAGCCGCCCGGATGCCAGTCCGCATGCGTCGAACCAGATCCGGCATCCGCCGCCTCCGTGTGGGCAGCCGCAGCTGGGCATGTCCTCTTCCAACGCGATACCGCAGACCGGGTGCGTCGGCTGTTCGATGAACGCGTCGTGCGGGGTCCCGTCGGATTCGGCGAAGGTGAGGCGGAATCTGAACGTCGTAGCGGGTGGCGCGCTGCCCGGGCTGCGGGGCGCGTGCTGCCCGGCCTGGTCCTGGACCTCGACGCCACGCTGGTCGCCTGCCACTTTCGAGAACGACGCGGCCGGCGGGGTCGCGCGCGGCGGAAGCGGCGCGCTCCGCCTGTGCCGACCATGCGGCGGGCGCAGGCGCGCCAGGCGCGGCACGGATGGTGCGGCGTGCGGACCAGGGCACGGGAATCCGGTATTCAGTCGCCCTCTCCGCAAGAACGGAATCCGGCCGACATGCAGAGGGAGCCACTGCCGAGTCACTCGGAGGCAGCTCCCGAAATGGGACGACCGCACGGCGATCTTGTGAAACCGCCACAGCGGGACGCGGGAAGTCATTTAACTCCACAGTAACTACACAGGTGCTTCCGACATGAGTCCACTACGTTACTCAGGTCTCACCAAGGGATTTCTTTCTCCGCTCAATGAGTGTCTGATAAGCTCCCCCTAAAGAGTGAATGCTGGCCACCATGGGGGAGTGGATGGCAGTGGACAGTGGGGTATTTTCTCTTCTTTCGCTGGTGAGACAATTATTTCTGATCGAGCTCGTGGCTGTCGCGGTCGCCGCGAGTGTCCTGATTCGGTCACGAATGAGGCGGCGGGCGCTCGAGGAGTCGGCCAAGGGTGAGAAGTTCCGCGAACGGCACCGCATAGCCCGCGAACTGCACGACGGTGCGGGTCATCGGTTGCTGGCGATCATCATGCACGCGCGCCGGCTGTCCGCTGAGGCCACCGCCGAGCCGTCGACAGCGCAGATCATCGAGGAGCTGGCGGTCCAGGCGCAGCGCGAGGTGCGGGAGGCGCTCGGCTGCCTGCCGCATCCCGACCGGCTCGAGGCCGGCGACCTGCTCCTCTCCGAGCAGGTCATGGCCCTCGGCGCTGACCTTCCCGACGTCGAGCTCTCGGTGCACCTCGGCAATGTCGAGAACGAGGCCGGTCTGGACCCCGCGGCACGACACGCCGCTCTGCGGATCATCCAGGAGGCTGTCAGCAATGCCATCAAGCACGGTGAAGGGCCCATCGACGTCCGGGTCCGATTCGGTGAGCAGCTCGAACTGAGCATCGCCAACAGCGGCCGCTCCGCCTCGCGGGGCGCGCACCCGGCCGGCATGCCGCTGCTGCCCCTGCCCGGCACTGGGCAGGGGCTGCCCAACATGCGATTGCGTGCCACCGAGCTGGGCGGGGTCCTCGACTATCACGAACTTCCCGGCGGCGGCGTCCGGATCGCGGCCTTCCTTCCCGGCCGGGGCCGTCGGCACGTCCGCACGCCCGCGGCATGAGAAACATCACATCCCGAGGCAGACCAACCCAGGAAGGCTCATGAGACCGATCCGCATACTGATCGTCGACGACCAGCCGTTGGTGCGTCAGGGACTGAAGGCCGTCTTCGCGCCACTCGACGACATCGAGGTCGTCGGCGAGGCGCCGAACGGCGCCGAGGCCCTGGAGCGCGTACGGCGGACCAGCCCCGACGTCGTGCTCATGGATGTAAACATGCCACGCATGACCGGCCTGGAAGCGACCAGAAGGATCTGTTCCGGCGAGTTCGGCGAGACCGCTCCCAAGATCGTCATCCTTACCATGTACGACCGTGACGAGTACGTCTTCGACGCCCTCAGGGCAGGGGCGAGCGGCTTTCTCGTCAAGGACGCCTCTCCCGACCGGCTGGCTGACGCGGTGAGAGAGGTTTTCGCCGGCGGGGCTCTTCTGTCCTCGTCCGTCACCCGGCAGCTCATCCGCGAGTTCGTCCGCCGGCCCGCGCTCCCCTCCGCCACCGCCGAGCTCAAGTTCCTCACCGGCCGGGAGCTCGATGTTTTCCGGCTGCTGATACAGGGATACGGAAACGCGGAAATAGCGGAGAAACTGTATCTCGGTGAAAGCACGATCAAGTCTCATGTGCAGCACCTCTATCGGAAACTGGGGGTCCGGGACCGTGTGCAGGTCGTGATCTACGCCTATGAGAACGGTCTCATGTGACGCCCCTCCCCCGGTTTCTCCCCCGTAGGGGGGAGGGGAATTCCCTTCCGCCGGAGGAAGACGGACCGCTCTGCGGTCCTTAGGGTGGTCCTGGCGTATTGGCCGCAAAAGCGGAGAGGTTTATTCATGGCCGACCGAATTCTCATAGTCGCCCGTATGGCGCCGGACAAGGCTGAGGAAGTCGCTGCCCTGTTCGGCGCTTCCGACCGGACTTCACTAGCCGCAGACCTCGGAGTGACCCGGCGTGAACTCTTCCACTACCAGGGCGAACTCTACTTCCACCTGGTGGAGTTCGCCGGTGATGCGGACCGGGCCATGGCCGAGGCCAGGGTACGGGAGGACTTCCAGAAGCTCTGCGCCGATCTGGACCCGCTCATCTCCCCGTACGATCCCGCGACATGGCGCAGTCCTGCGGACGCCACCGCCACTTCCTTCTACCAGTGGACCCCGCAGGACGCGTAGCGCGGATCCGAACCGCGACGCGAACAAGCGAAGAGCACGGTCAAGGGCCGGCCGCGGTGACGCGGCCGGCCCCGCCGTGTCATCCCCGCCCGGCTCCGGCCGGGGCGGTCAGCCCGGGCTCGCCCTCGTCCACCGGGCCGGGCGTGTCCCGTTCCTTGCGGAGAGGGGAGGGCTCGACGCGCAGCAGCCGGGCCACGCCGGCCGGCAGCCACCAGTTCCACTTGCCCATCATCGCGACCGCCGCCGGCACCAGGAGTCCCCGGATGAGCGTCGCGTCGATGATGATGCCCAGCGCGATGCCGGAGGCGAAGATCGTCACGTCCAGCTCTCCGCCGGAGGCCATGGAGGCGAACGAGCAGAAGAGGATCAGCGCCGCGCAGGTGACGAGCCGTCCGGTCCGACCGACACCGCGCACCACCGCTTCCTTCGTGGATCCGGTGCGGTCGTATTCCTCTCGCATACGGGCCAGGATGAACACCTCGTAGTCCATCGAGAGGCCGTAGAGGAAGGCGAAGATGGTCACCGGGACGAAGGTGCCGATGGAACCGTCGGGCTCGATGCCGAACAGGGCCTCGGTGCCCCAGCCCCACTGCCACAGGACGACCATGGCACCGAGCACCGCCCCGAGCGAGAGCAGGTTCAGCAGGATCGCCTTGAGCGGCAGGAGCAGCGAGCGGAACGCCCGTGCCAGCATCACGAACGTGACCAGCGACAGGACCGCCAGCATCCAGGGGAACGCCGTGTAGGTCACGTCCACATAGTCGAGCTGCTGGGTGACGTTGCCGCCGACCAGGACTCCGTCCGGCACCTGGTCGACGACCCGGGCGATGGTGTCCTCTCCGGCGGCGGAACCGCCCTCGTCGCTCGGCAGTACGGTCAGAACCGCGGAGCCTTCCTGTCGCCACTGCGAGCCGTCCGGCGCGGCGACCGCGTAGATCCCGTCCGTGTCTCGGAGCGTGTCGGCCACCCCGGCAGGGTCCGTACCCTCGGGAACGTAGACGTCGAACGCGGTGAGGGCGCCGGACGGCACACCGCTGTCCGTCAGTTCGGTCAGCCCGGCACGCCCCGCACCGGAGTCCGCGAGCCGGTCGGTGGTCGGCACCGACAGGTTGAGGCCGAAGGAAGCGACGCCCAGGGCCAGCAGGGCGGTGCTGGTCACGCCGGCGACCACCCACCTGAAGCGCACCACTTGCTGCGCGACCGCCGTCCAGAATCGCCCGGCGGACGCCTCCCGCTCCAGTCCTCCACGGGTGGGCTTCCCCTGCTCCCGGCGCCGGGCGAGCCGGCGGGAGGAGGAGCTGAGCAGCAGAGGCAGCAGGGTCAGCGAGATCAGGGCGCTCGCGGCGGTGACCATCATGCCGCCGACACCGAGGCTGCGGAGCAGCGGAATCGGCAGCAGCACCATGGTGACCAGGCCGATGGCGACCGCACCGGCCGAGAAGACGATGGCGTGTCCCGATGTGGCCATGGCGCGGCGCACCGCTTCGTTGCCGTGGTGCCCTTTCGCCTCCTCCTCACGCCAACGGGTGACCAGGATCAGTGCGTAGTCGATCGCGATGCCGACGCCGAGCAGCGGCAGCATGATCAAGGTCGTCTCGTGCACGGAGATGAAGGGGCTCGCGGCGAGCAGGCCCAGGAACGACACCGGCACCGCAACCAGCGCCGTGAGCAGCGGCACGAAGGCGAGCGCGGACCGGAAGACGTAGAGCAGCACGACGATCGCGGCACCGATGGTGACCACCAGCTTTACCGGCACATTGAGTCCGCCCGCGTCAGAGCCCTGCGCCAGTGTGTCGAGACCGGTGACCTGGATCTCGGAGCCGGACGGCAGCTCGTCGCGCATCACGTCGGTGATCTCCGGCCCGAGGGGAGGGGCCTCGCCGAGCGCGCTGCCCGGCAGACCGCCCTGTTCCACAGGGCCGCCGAACACCAACCCGAAGGTGACGCTGCCGTCTTCGCCGAGGAACGCCTTGTCCTGGGTGTTCGCGTAGGACGCCACCCTCGCGTTGAGCTTTTCGCCGGCCGCGTCGAAGGCCCGGCCGAGCGCCTCCCGGGCCTCCGGGCTGTCGGCCCGCTGCCCCTCCGGCAGCGTCACCACGGGCACGAAGGGGCGTTCGTAGCCGCCGTTCCCGTAGGTCTGCATGATCTTCTGGTTCGCCTCGTACGCCGGCAGGCCGGGGTAGGCGTTGCCCTCGTCCATGCTCGGGATCAGCAGCCCGATGGCGCCGCCGCCCGCCAACAGCAGCAGGATGACGAGCATCCGTACGAATCGCTTCCGTTCGAGGACGAAGTCGCAGAGTTTCTTCATGCTTCCACGTCATCAGAGAGTTCTTCGACGGCTCAGAGAACGTTCTTAGAGATCTCTGTCAATCCTTCTCAGCCCCTCCGAACAGCCCACGATCGGGGTGACACTTGCGAGGTGACTTCAACGATGCTGCGTGTCCTGGTCGTCGACGACGAGAGCTATCTCGCGGATCTCGTCGCCACCGCGCTGCGCTACGAGGGGTTCGACACCGCGGTGGCCGGTTCCGGGAGCGGCGCGGCCGCGCAGGTGGAGGCGTTCCGTCCGCACCTGATCGTGATGGATGTGATGCTCCCGGACGGATCGGGGATCGACGCCACCAGAAGGCTGCGGCACTCGGGGTGCGAAGCCCCCGTGGTCTTTCTGACCGCTCGCGACTCCACCGAGGACAAAATCGCCGGACTGACGGTCGGCGGTGACGACTACGTCACCAAACCCTTCAGCCTCGAGGAGCTGATCGCCCGTATCCGGGCGGTGCTGCGGCGGACCGCGCACCCAGAGGAGCGCACCAAGCTGACCTTCGCCGACCTGGAGATCGACGACGAGGCGCACGAGGTGCGCCGGCACGGGGTGTCCGTGGACCTGACGCCGACCGAGTTCAAGCTGCTCCGCTTCCTGGTCGCCCACGCGGGCCGGGTTCTGTCGAAGCGTCAGATTCTGGACTACGTCTGGGAGTACGACTTCGGCGGCAGTGACGCCGTGGTCCAGACGTACATCTCCTACCTCCGGCGCAAGATCGACGCCTTCGAACCCCCGCTGATCCAGACGGTGCCGCGGATCGGCTACGTCGTGCGGGTCCAGGACGCGGATCTGCGGGAAGCGGACTCCCGATGACGCTGCGCACCCGGCTGGTCCTCGTGCTGGCGGGACTGCTGGCCCTCGGGACGGTGATTTCCGTCGGTGCCACCTTCGGGGCCCTGCAGGACTGGCGCAACGGCCAGAGCGACAAGGTGCTCGCGGCGGCTGCGCGGCAGCTGCACGACGATCTCACCCAGGGGCACGAACAGCACGGCGGGTCGCAGGTCGCGATACCGGAGAGCGGCACGGACCCGCTGGCCGCCGTCTGGAGCGCTTCGGCCGGGCAGGGCGACATCCCGTCCTTCTTCGAGATCCGGACCCGGGACGGCCAGGTCAGGCAGACCACCGACTTCGGCGCACGGCCGGAGTTGCCGCGGACCCTCCCGTCGACGCTGTGGCCGGACCGGCCGACGGAGAAGAACCCGTCCGGTGGCACGTTCCATGATGTGCCCGGGGCCGACGGTGACTCGGACTGGCTGCTCCACGTCTCCCGACTTCCGGACGGTTTCCTGCTCGTGGGGATGAGGACCGCCGTCGCGGACGAACTCATCTCGCGCACCGCGGCGGTCGCGGCGACCTCCGCCGTGGCCGCGCTGCTCGCGGTGACGCTGCTCTCCTGGCGTGCTGTACGCCGCGGGCTACGGCCGCTGGAGTCGATCGCTGCGACGGCATCGGCGATCGGCGGCGGGGACCTCGCCCGCCGGGTGCCGGAGGCCGGCCCGCGCACCGAGGTCGGCAGACTCGGCCGCGCCCTGAACGCGATGCTCGGCCAGATCGAGTCCGCCTTCGAGGAGCGGCAGCGGACCGAGGAGCGGCTGCGGCGCTTCGTCGCCGACGCCTCGCACGAACTGCGCACCCCCGTGGCCACCATCCGCGGCTACGCGGAGCTGTTCCGCCGGGGCGCCGCGAGCCGTCCGGACGACCTGGCGCAGGCCATGGCCCGTATCGAGTCGGAGGCCCGTCGGATGGGCTCCCTGGTCGAGGAACTGCTGCTGCTCGCCAAACTGGACCAGGGCCTGCCGCTGGCCAGGGACGCGGTCGATCTGAAGGCCCTCGCCGCGGAGGCCGTCGACGACGCCAGGGTGCGCGCCCCCGGCAGCCCGCTGTTCCTCGAGACGGTCGACGACGGACCGATGGTCGTGCCCGGGGACGCTGACCGGCTGCGGCAGGTCCTCGCCAATCTCCTGGCCAACGTGCGGCAACACACTCCGGAGGGAACCGAGGCGCGGGTACGGATCGACCGGGTGGACGGCCGGGCCCTGATCGAAGTGGCGGACAACGGTCCGGGCCTCGACGAGGAACGGGCCCAGCACGTCTTCGAGCGCTTCTACCGCGCCGATCCGTCGCGAACCCGGCCGTCCGGACTTCAGGGCGGGACACGAGAGGAGGGTTCCGGTCTCGGCCTCTCCATCGTCGCGGCCGTCGCCAAGGCCCATGGGGGCGACGTCGGCGTCGACGCCCGGCTCGGAGAGGGCGCGGCCTTCCGGGTCCTGCTGCCGATGGCTGACGACTGAGTACCGGCGCCCGCCGGCCGCCGTGAACGTGACCTGATCACCGGCGCCCGATGAACCACGTGCGTCACTGGCGCACCGTCATATCCATGCATCGAAACGGAGGGGCAGTGACCCATGCTTCCGAACAGACGGACATTCAGCAGGAAATTACACATATCCGGCAGATGGTGGGTGGCCGCCGGATCGGCACTGGCGCTCATCGCCACCGTGCTGACCTGGATGGTGGCAGCCGACCGGCCCGCCCCGGTGTACCGCGAGGAGCACCAGGTCGCCGGGGCGGACGGAGTCCCGCTCGACGCCTCCTACTTCACGTCGTCCTGGAGCGGAAAGCGGCCCGCCGCAATTCTCGCGCACGGCTTCGGCGGCACCAAGGACAGTGAGCGCGACCGGGCAGAGCGGCTCGCCCGCGCCGGATACGCCGTCCTCACCTACTCCGCCCGCGGCTTCGGCGGATCCGGCGGTGAGATCGGATTGAACGCGGCCGACGGAGAGGTGGCCGACGTCAGCCGGCTCCTCGACTGGCTCGCCGAGCGACCGGAGGTCCGCCTGGACGGCGCCGGCGACCCTGTCGTAGGCGTGGCCGGCGGTTCGTACGGCGGCGCCCTGTCGTTGATTGCGGCCGGACAGGACCGCAGGATCGACGCCGTCGTCCCCGCGATCACCTACTGGGATCTGCACGAAGCGTTGTTTCCCGGAGGGGTGTTCAAGAAGCTGTGGGCGGGGATCTTTTTCGGCCAGGGACTGACCGACCCCCGCGACCCGCAGTGCGGACGGTTCACCGCCAAGGTGTGCTCCGCCTTCCAGCGGTCGGCCGTTCTCGGACGTGCGGACGCGAGGACGGAGGCGCTGCTGCGCGGCCTCAGCCCGGCGGCGTACGCGCAGCGGATATCGGTACCGACGCTGGTGATCCAGGGGCAGACGGACGGGCTGTTCCCGCTCGACCAGGGGGACGCCATCGCCCGTGCGGTCGCGCGGAACGGCGCTCCCGTCGCCGTCGACTGGATCGACGGCGGTCATGACGGAGGTGACGGCGAGAGCACCCGGGTCGCGGACCGGACTGTCGCGTGGTTCGACACCCATCTGAAGCGGGGCGGGAAGGGCGGCGGAGCGGGCCCCGCGTTCCGGATCAGTCGCAGCGGCGGTACGGACGCCGAGGACGGCACCCCCGTACTGCGGGAGATCACCGCCGCACGCTACCCCGGTCTCGGTGGCACGGAGCAGCAGGCCATGCCCCTCGACGGCGACGAGAAGATCCTTGCCAACCCGGCCGGTGGCACCCCGCCGACCATCACGGCGGTGCCCGGTCTCGGCGCGCTCACCCGGCTCACGGCCGCTCTCGGGAGTGGCTCAGGGGCCGGCCCGGCACTCGATTCGCCCGTCCAGAGCACGGCGTTCACAGGACCGCCGCTGGACGGCGCGCTCCAGGTCACCGGTGCGCCCGCGGTGGACCTCACGGTCCGCGCGGACCGTGAGGCGGTGCTCTTCGTCAAGCTGTACGACGTCTCCCCCGACGGGCGGCAGATCCAGCCGCGTCAGCTGGCCGCACCCGTCACTGTGGCGGACGGCAAGACCGTCCGGGTCTCCCTCCCCGCCGTGGACCACCGCTTCGAGCCCGGTCACCGGCTTCGGATCGTGGTGTCCAGCACCGACCTCGGCTACGCCTCTCCGGTCGAGCCGGCCACCTACCGGGTGCGGGCAGGAGCGCTCATCCTGCCCGTGGTCCCCGCGCTCACCGCCGACGTGACGAGCACCTTGCCCTGGTGGATCTGGCCGCTGCCCGCCGCGGCGCTCGCCGTGGCCGTGGCGCTCGTACTGAGCGCCCGGCGTTCGGGCCGTACGGCCGCTCCGGACCCGTCGCTCGCCGACGTGCCCCTGTGGATCAGCGGACTCACCAAGAAGTACGCCCGTGGCAGCGACCGGTACGCGGTCCGGGACCTGTCGTTCACCGTAGAACGAGGCCAGGTGCTCGGTCTGCTCGGCCCCAACGGCGCCGGCAAGACGACCACCATGCGGATGCTCATGGGCCTGATCCGCCCCGACTCCGGGGAGCTGCGGATCTACGGGCACGATGTGCGCCCCGGCGCCCCGGTACTGTCCCGGCTGGGGTCCTTTGTCGAAGGTGCCGGATTCCTGCCCCACCTCACCGGGCGGCAGAACCTCAACCTGTACTGGCGGGCCACCGGCAGGCCGGCCGCCGACGCCCGCACCGAGCAGGCCCTGTCCATCGCAGGGCTCGGTGATGCGCTCGACCGTGCGGTGCGCACGTATTCGCAGGGCATGCGACAGCGGCTCGCCATCGCCCAGGCCATGCTCGGCCTCCCGGACCTGCTGGTGCTCGACGAGCCCACCAACGGCCTCGACCCCGGCCAGATACGTGAGATGCGGGACGTCCTGACGCGGTACGCCGCCGACGGCCGCACCGTCATCGTCTCCAGCCACCTGCTGGCCGAGGTCGAGCAGTGCTGCACCCATCTCGTGGTCATGGACCGTGGCGAGCTGATCGCTTCCGGACCCGTCGGGGAGATCGCCGGGGACAGCGACGAGCTGCTGATCGGTACGGCGACGGAGCCGGGCGGTGACCTCGCCGGCAAGGTCGCCGCGCTGCCCGGAGTCGTCGCCGCGACGGTCGCCGACGACGGCCTCCTGGTCCGTCTCGAGGGCATGACCGCCCCGGAGCTGCTCGTGGAACTCGTACGCATGGACGTGGCGGTGGAGAGCGTCGGCCCGCACCGGCGGCTCGAGGACGCCTTCCTCACCCTGATCGGAGGAGACCGATGACCGCCGCTGCCACGGGCTACCGTCCCACGCGCACCCTGCCGCTGCATGTGGAGGCGATCCGTCAGTTCCGGCGCCGCCGCACGCTGGTGGCACTCGGCTTCGTGATCGTGCTTCCGCTCGTACTGCTCGCCGCCTTCGCCGTCGGCGGTTCCCCCAGTGACGCCGACGGCGGCAGCCCCGGCCTGGTGCCCCTGGCCACCGCGTCCGGCCCCAACTTCGCGGCGTTCGTGCTCTTCGCGTCCACCGGCTTCCTGCTTCCTGTGGTGGTCGCCCTGTACTGCGGTGACACGGTGGCGGCGGAGGCGGGCTGGTCGTCGCTGCGCTATCTGCTGGCCGCGCCCGTCCCCCGGGCCCGGCTGCTGACCAGCAAGCTCGTTGTGGCCCTCGGCTACAGCGCGGTGACGGTGGTGCTGCTGCCGGCCGTGGCACTGGCCGTCGGCAGCGCCGCGTACGGGTGGAGCGACGTCCAGCTTCCGACCGGAGGTGTCATGCCGGCATCGGACGTCCTGTGGCGGATGACGGTGATCGCGGGATACGTGTACAGCAGCCTGCTCGTGGTCGGCGCGACGGGTTTCTGGCTGTCGACGATGACCGACGCGCCGCTCGGCGCGGTCGGCGGCGCCGTCGGCCTGTCCATCGTCTCCACCATCCTCGACGCGGTCACGGCGCTCGGAAAGGCGCGCGACTTCCTGCCGACGCACTGGCAGTACGCCTGGATGGACGCGCTGCAACCCCAGGTCGAGTGGGCTGGGATGATTCAGGGGCTGGTGGTGTCCGCCTCGTACTCGGTCGTCTTCGTGGCCCTGGCCTTCCGCGTCTTCTCCCGCAAGGACATCGTGTCCTGAGGGGAGCGCGGCACGGCTACGGGCCGTGAGGCGTGGATCGCCTCACGGCCCGCAGTGTGCCGTACCTCCGCCGTCCGGGTCAGGCCGTGCGACGGCCGCCCTCCGGCAGGCCCAGAACGGCAGCGGAGTTGAAGCCCCCGGTGCCGCGGGCCACCACCAGCGCGGTGCGCAGACCCGCCTGCTCCCGGGCGTCGGTGACGACGTCCAGGTCGTCGCCAGGGCCGGCGGTCAGATTCACCGACGGCGGCACGGTGTCATGGGTGAGGGCGAGGGCCGCCCAGGCCAGGTCCAGCGCCGCACCGCCGGAGTTGAGCCGGCCGGTGGCCGTCTTGGGAAGGGCGACCGGCACCCCGCGCCTGCCGAACACTTCCACGAGGGCATCCGTCTCACGGCGGTCGAGCTCCGGGTCTCCGGCTCCGTCGGCGAAGACCACGTCGATCTGATCCGGCTCCAGCCCGGCCCGTTCGACGGCTTGGCGGATTGCGCGCGCCAGCTGCCGGTGGCCGGGCGCCGGCCGGGTCGGGTGGTGGGCGTCATGGGTCGAGGCGGTGCCGAGGACCTCGGCGTACGGCGCGGGCGCCCCTCTGCCGGCTGCCCACGACGCGTCCTCCACGACGACCAGCGCGCCGCCCTCGCCCGGCACGTGCCCCGGGCTGTCCGGCGCGAACGGCCGGTACGCCAGGGCCGCGTCCCCCTCCTTGCTGAGTCCGTACTGAAGTGCGTGGCAGGCCATGGCGTACGGTGACAGCGGCGCCTCGGTACCGCCGACGACGACCGCTCCGGTGCCGCGGGCGATGAGTCGCCGGGCCTGGGCGAGGGCGTCGAGGCCGCCGGCGCCGTCTGCGACGAGCACCCCGCAGGCGCCCTTCAACTGTTCGCGGATGGAGAGCTGGCCGCTGCTGGCGGCGTAGAACCAGCCGATCGACTGATACGCCGTCACCGCGTGCGGACCCTCCTTCCACAGGTTGTGGATCTCCTGCTGGCCGAAGGCGTTGCCTCCGGACGAACTGGCCGTCACCACGGACAGATCGAAGGGGTCGTGGCGGTGCGGGTCGAGGGCCGCGTCCTCGAGGGCGAGCCGACCGGCGGCCAGGGCCATCCAGGTCCAGCGGTCGGTCTGCACCCTGAACTTGCTGTCGACGAATTCGGTCTCGTCGAAGCCGTACACCTGACCTGCGAGCCGCGAAGGCAGCCTGGAGGTGTCGAACTTCTCGACCTTTCCGATGCGGCCGACCCGCTCCAGGGTGCCTTTCCAGTGCTCGCGGACACCCACGCCGGTGGGGGCGACCACGCCGATTCCCGTGATGACACTGCGTCGTGCACTCATGCCGCGCTGCCCTTCGGGCTCCTGGAGAACACCATGGCCGACTGGAAGCCGCCGAAACCGCTGCCCACGGACAGGGCGTGGTCCACCGTCACCTCGCGTGCGGTGAGCGGCGTGTAGTCGAGATCGCATTCGGGGTCGGGGGTGTGGAGGTTCGCCGTCGGCGGCACCACCCCCCGGTCGATGGCCAGCGCACAGGCTGCCATCTCGATCGAGCCGATGGCGCCGAGCGAGTGCCCGATCACCGACTTGATGGAACTGATCGGCACCTGTCGCACCGCTTCGCCGAGCGCGTACTTGTAGGCGGCCGTCTCGTGCCGGTCGTTCTGCTTGGTGCCGGAGCCGTGCGCGCTGATGTATCCAAGGTCCTCCGGGTGCAGCCGCGCCTGCGCCATCACGTCCTTGACCGCCTCGCCCAGTTCACGTCCGTCGGGACGCAGCCCCGTCATGTGGAAGCCGTTGGCGCGTGCCGCGTAGCCGGCGATCTCGCAGTAGATCCTGGCCCCCCGCGCCCTGGCGTGCTCGATCTCCTCCACGATCAGGACCGCGCAGCCCTCGCCGAGGACAAAGCCCTTGCGGTCCGCGTCGAACGGCCGGGAGGCGAGCTCCGGGCTCTCGTTGAGCGGGCTCGTCGCCCGGATGGCGTCGAAGCAGGCGACGGTGATCGGGGTGATCGGCGCGTCGGACGCACCGGCGATCATCACATCGGCCTCGCCGTCCTCGATCAGCCGCAGGGCGTGCCCGATGGCGTCGATCCCGGACGTGCAGCCGGTGGAGACCACCGCTGCGGGTCCGTGCGCGCCGAACCGTACCGCGAGTTCGGTGGCGGCGCTGGACGGTACCAGTGCCTGGTACAGGAAGGGCATCGTGTGCTGCGGATCGACCTCCCACTCGCGGCCGTGGTCGCTGGCGACGACGTACTCGTCCTCCAGCGTGATCGAGGCGCCGACGGCCGAGCCGAGCGTGACACCGATCCGGTCGCTGTTGGCGGCAGCGAGGTCGATGCCGGAGTCCTCGACCGCCTCCGCCGCCGCGGCGAGCGCGAACTGGGCGAACCGGTCGTTGCGACGGATCTCCCGCGGGGTCAGTCCGTGTTCGGAAGGGACGAAGTCGCACTCCGCCGCGATCCGCGAGCGGAAGGGACCGGGGTCGAAGCAGGTGACCGTACGGATCGCGGACTTGCCGCTGGTGATCCGGTCCCAGAACTCCTCCCGTCCCGCACCGCCCGGTGCGACCACTCCGATGCCGGTGACGACGGCCCGGCGTGCCCGAGCGCCGGTCATCGGATCACCGCCGGTCCGCCCGGACCCGTCGAGATGGAGGCGGGCAGCGGCACAGCCGGGACGGCGAACCCGGCCGGGACGCCCGGGCCGCCGGTGACCGGTGACGCGGGAGCGACGCCCGGGGCGGCGGAAGCACAGTCCTGCGCCGGGAACCCGAAGCCGTTAGACGCCGTCGTGCCGGCCGAGCCGGAGTCCGCACCAGGCGCCGGGTCCCCGGGGCCCGCCTCGGTGTCAACGTGCCCGAGGTGGGGTTCGGGAGCGAGAGGTCCGATCTGGAAGACCACCAGGGCCTGGCTGTCACCGGTGTTGGTCAGCCGGTGCCGGACGTTGCGCGGAATATGCAGCGCCTGCTCGGTGCCGATCACCACGGGCTCCCCGTCCAGGTCGGCCCGGAGTTCTCCATGGGCGACGAACAGGTACTCCTCGGAGTACGGGTGGTAGTGCTCGGACACCCCCTCGCCCGGGGCCAGCCTGACCGCTCCGCAGAAGCCCGCGGAGGTGCCCACGTTCGGGGGCGCGAGGAGCGTGCGCAGGTCGCCGCCGCGCCGGGTGTTGGACGGCACGTCGTCCATCCCCACCACCCGGCAGCGGCCCCGTTCCACCCGCTTCTTGATGAGCTTCATCTGGACGGTGGTGTTGTGGTTGATGCGGTCGGTCATCGCCGCCGTGTCCACCGGCGCATCCGGTTTCATGTGGAAGTCCTGGACCCAGCGCATCCGCGTGCTGTCCGGCCCGAGCTCCTCGTAGGTCCAGTTGATGTTCATGAACTCGAAGGGCCCGGTCTCCACCCGCCGGGCCCTGACCACGCGCGCGGCCTTGTCCCAGCGACGCTCGGAGACCCAGGACCACACCCGGCCCTGCTCGTCCGGGTGCATGGTCAGCCGGAACGTGGCCGAGCCTGCGGTCTCCTGAAGAATGTCGATGCTCGCGTACTCGGAGAACAGCTCCGGCCAGTTCTGGAGGTCGTTCGTCCGCTCCCATACGAAGGCAACGGGGGCATCGATGTCGATGAAGTTGTCGGTGTGGCCGATCATGATGGGAACCCTCGTTCTCAGACCGTGGCGGACAGACGCGCGCCGATGAGCTGCTCGACGTTGGCGGGTGTGCTCTCGGGAGTGATCTCCTCCTCGATGTCGATCCGGTACCGGCTCTTGATCCGGCTCGCCAGCTCGACGCGTGCGAGGGAGTCGAGGTCGAGTGCCTCGAAGGACCTGGTGAGCGCCGCCTCGCCGAGCCCCGGGTCGAGGCCGACCGCGGCCAGCATTCCGGTGAGTTCGTCCCGGATGGGAGTCGATGACGTCATGGCTGTTCCCCCGTCTGTTGAGGTGTGGATGTGGAAGCGGAGCGAACGGGCTTCCGTGAAGCAGTCCCGCATGGGCTTCACCAGATCCCGGTGGTCCTGGGACTTCTCCCAGTCCTCGAAATCCTTGATGTCCCGCCACTCACTGGTGATGAGCCACTGCTCGGGATCGGTGGCCGACCGGCAGACCTGGTCCTTGATGTGGCCCACGACTCCTCCGGCGACCTGGAACCGGATCTTCTCGTAGGCATCCAGGAACTCCTGCTGCCGCACCGCCGGGACGCGGATCAGGAAGACCACGCGGGCCGCGGCGCTCAACGGGACGGCCTTCCGGCACCCGGCGGGGGACCGCCGGCCAGCGCGGAGCTGAAGCCGAACCTCCCGATGACCGGCATCACACTGCCGTACATCCCGTCGGAGTCCTCGCTGGTGAGGAACCGCACCGCGCGGGCGACCAGTTCGGCGTCGACGGTGAGCGCGGGGTCGACGTGCGGCATCTCCTTGCGCATCTCGGGGGTCTCCACCAGCGTCAGCGAGATCGCGTTGGCGTGGATCCCCCGGTTCTTGACCTCGTGGGCCGTCGAGCGCATCCAGGAGATCAGAGCCGCCTTGCTCGCGGCGTACGCCGACATGGCGGCCAGCGGCTCGTCCGCGAGCGGAGTGCCGAAATAGACCAGCTTCCCGCCCTCGGTGAGATGTGGCAGGACCGCCTGGGTGGCGACCACCGCCGACAGGAAGTTCGCCCTGAGCAGGTCCTCGTACGAGGACACGTCGGTCAGCATCAGTGGACCCACCGAGAAACTGCCGACCAGATGCACCAGTCCGTCGAGACTGCCGAACCGCGAGGCCGCCTCGGCCGCCGCGTGCTGGGCACCGTCCGGCCGGGCGGTGTCGGCCACCAGGACGGCGGCCTCGCCGGGCCCGCCCAAGGCGGCGGTGGTCTCGGCGAGTTCGGCGAGCCGGGCTCCGTTGCGCCCGGTGAGCAGCAGCCGGTCGCCGCGCTCGCGCAGGGCACGCACCGTGGCCGGGCCGAGCCGGCCGGTGGCCCCGGTGACCAGCAGGGAGCGAGGGGCGCTCACGCGCCCTGCTCCTCGAAGACCGCCACGCGGCTGGTGACGTGCTCCATCATCGCCTTCTGGAAGAAGGCCCTGGCCCCGGCCGGCGACGACATGTCACGGGGCTCGACCAGGAACTCGTCGAGCTTGCGCTCCAGTTCCTGTATGGCGGGCTGCCGTGCCAGATGTGCCATGACGCGGGGAAGGCTGCCGTCGATCTCCATCATGCGGACGACCAGGCCGTCCTTCATGAAGATCGAGGTACCGAGCAGTCGGGCACCGTCCGGCGTGGTCCACTCCGGCGGTGAGTAGTTGGCCAGCAGGTCCTTGACCACCGCCTCGGTGCCCGGCTTGACCTGGAAGCTGATTGCATAGCGCTCCATGAGAGGCCTTCTCTCTGGCGATCGGATGTTCGGAACGACCGGTGTCACCGGCCACGGCCAGCGTGCCGTTCCGGCTCCGCCCGGGTCTTCCGGCGGCCGGGCGAGATTCCTTCTCCTCATTCGGGAGGAGCTCTCCCCCGGCCGCCCCGGGGACCTCCTCCCGGGGGCTGCCGTCTCCTCCTGGCGGTGGTCAGCCGGTTCGTCCCGGCGCAGGAAGACGCCGCTTCTGCACCGCCCTAGCGTTCCGGGCAGAGCGGCGCGACTTGCCCCGCAACTGCTCTGCCGCGCCGCACTTCCCCCTCCTGTGGTCCCGGACTGCAGCCCACACCGAAACCAGCAGAGGAGATGCGATGGCCGACCGACGCGACGAGGTCGTCGTCATGGGCGGCGGAATCGCCGGCCTGACCACCGTGCTGGCCCTGCGGTTCGCCGGCATCCCTGCGAAGGCGTACGAACACGCCCCGGCGCTGCGTGCCGCCGCCTCGGGCAACGGCCTGGTCGTCTGGCACAACGCCGTACTCGCGCTGCGCACCATCGGCCTGGAAAAGCACCTGGACAGCATCGGGGCGGAGCTTCACCGCTACCGGTTCCGTTCTCGCCGCAGCGGGGGCCTCGCGGACTGGTCCGTAGAGGACGGCGCCCGCCGGCACGGGGCTCCCGCGTACACGGTGAGCCGACCCGCCCTGCACGGGATGCTCAGCGAACTGGTCGGCGACGACCTGGTGCTGGGCGCCCGGTGCAAGGCATTCACCGAGGACCCCGCAGGCGTGACGGTGCGGTTCGAGGACGGCCGGGAAGTGCGCGGCCCGCTCCTGATCGGGGCCGACGGACTGCGCTCAACGGTCCGCAACCAACTGATGCCGTACGAACCGCCGCCCCGCTACGCGGGTATGACGGCCTGCCAGGGCGTTGTCCAGATGCCGCTCGACAAGGTCCCGGCGGGCGTGTTCGTCAACACCTTCGGAGAGGGGCCCTGGTTCGTCTACTACCGGCTCGGTGACGACTCCGTCTACTGGGACGCCGTCCTCGACGACCGTACCGGCCGCCGTCTCGGCAGCAGCGCCCCCTCACTGGGCCTCGGCGCCCGGGAGGCGCTGCTGCGCGAGTTCGGCCAGTGGCCCGACCCAGTGCCCGCGCTGATCGAAACCACCGCCGAGGACGAGATCCAGCCGGTCGACATCTACGACCGCGACCCCGTGCCTCGATGGAGCACCGACCGGGTGACGCTGGTCGGCGACGCCGCCCAGCCCATGACCTTCAACCTCGGCCAAGGGGCCAACCAGGCCATCGAGGGCGCGGTCGTCCTCGCCCAGTGCCTGTCCTCGGCCCAGGGCGACACGGCCGCCGCCCTCGCCGCCTACGAACGGCGCCGTATCGACCGGGCGGCGCGCGTCGCCCGCCGCTCCCGGATGAACGGTGTACTCAGTCGCTGGCAGAACCCCGTCGTGTGCCTGCTGCGCGACGCGTTCATGCGGGTGGCCTTCGACCGGCTGGTGTACCGCAAGACCTACCAACTCACCATGGACACCGACTTCGGTGCGCTCGACAGCGGCACCGGACAACAGGAGGACAGCCACCGATGACCACCGACACCCGCCCCACCAGCGGAGTCAGCCGGACCGCCGTCATCATCGCCCAGGCGCGCGCGACCGAGGACGCCCGGCCCGACCGGCTGTTCGCCGACCCGTACGCGCAGCCCTTCGTCGACGCCGTCGGATGGATCCAGGTCGCCGAGGCGGGCCGTCTCAACCAGGGCCACTTCGTTCTGCGCACACGCTTCTTCGACGACTGGTTCCGGGAGTCGGCCGAGGCCGGGTGCCGACAGGCCGTCCTGGTCGCCGCCGGACTGGACACCCGCGCCTTCCGCCTCGACTGGCCGGAGGGCTTCCGCCTCTTCGAGATCGATCTGCCCGGTCTGATGGCCTTCAAGGAGGCCGTACTGGGCGTGCGTCGGGCCGAACCCTCCTGTGATCGCACAGCGGTACGGTCCGATCTCCGGGGCGACTGGCCGGCGGACCTGCTCGCAGCCGGTTTCGACCCGCGCCGGCCGACTGCCTGGCTGATCGAGGGCCTGATGATGTACCTGGAACCGGCCGACAACGACCGCCTCCTGGAGCGCATCGGGATGCTCTCCGCCCCGGGCAGCCGGCTGGCGATCGAGCACGTCAACAAGGAGTACACCGAGCTGCCCCAGCTGCGCGCCGTGCACGAGCGGCTGCGCAAGGTCGGCGCCTCCTGGCAGTCCACGGTCGAGGACCCGTGCGCGTGGCTCGGCTCCCACGGTTGGGCGGCGAGGGTGGTCCCGCAGGCCGAACTCGCCGCCCGGCACGACCGCCCGGTCCCGGAGCTCACCGACCCGGAACGTGTCGGTGACGCGCGGATGTGGCTGGTCGAGGCGACGAGGAACGCCCTGGAGGGCTCATGAGCAGGCGCCTGTTCACCTCGGAGTCCGTGACCGAGGGACACCCGGACAAGATCGCCGACCAGATCAGTGACGCCGTCGTGGACGCCATGCTCACCGAGGACCCCACGGCACGGGTCGCGGTGGAGACCCTGATCACCACGGGCCAGGTGCACGTGGCGGGTGAGGTCTCCACGCGGGCGCGCCCGGACATCGCCGCCCTGGTCCGCCGCACCGTCCTGGCCATCGGGTACGACAGCTCGACGAAGGGGTTCGACGGCGCTTCCTGCGGTGTGTCGGTGTCGATCGGGGCGCAGTCACCTGACATCGCCCGGGGCGTGGACACCGCGTACGAGCACCGGATGGGGGCGGACACCAACGATCTGGGGCGGCAGGGCGCGGGTGACCAGGGCCTGATGTTCGGCTACGCGTGCGACGAGACCTCCGAACTCATGCCGCTGCCCATCAGCCTCGCGCACCGGCTGTCGCGCCGGCTCTCTGCAGTCCGCAAGGACGGCACCGTCCCCTACCTCCGCCCCGACGGCAAGACCCAGGTCACCGTCGAGTACCTCGGCAGTCGGCCGATCCGTCTCGACACCGTGGTGGTCTCCTCGCAGCATGCCTCGGACATCGATCCGGACTCACTGCTCGCGCCCGACGTGCGCACCCATGTCGTCGAGCACGTCCTGGCCGGGCTGGCGCGGGACGGAATCAAGCTGGAGACGGAGAACTACCGGCTCCTGGTGAACCCGACCGGCCGTTTCGAGATCGGCGGCCCGATGGGAGATGCCGGCGTGACCGGCCGGAAGATCATCATCGACACGTACGGCGGCACGGCCCGCCACGGCGGCGGCGCGTTCTCCGGCAAGGACCCCTCCAAGGTGGACCGGAGCGCCGCGTACGCGATGCGCTGGGTGGCCAAGAACGTGGTCGCCGCGGGCTTGGCGCGCCGCTGCGAGGTCCAGGTCGCGTACGCCATCGGCAAGGCGGAGCCCGTCGGCCTCTTCGTCGAGACCTTCGGCACGGCCGCCGTGGGCCAGGACGTGATCGAGGAGGCGGTCCGCTCGACGTTCGACCTGCGTCCGGGCGCCATCATCCGTGACCTGCGGCTGCTGCGGCCTATCTACGCGCAGACGGCGGCATACGGCCACTTCGGCCGCGAGCAACCGGACTTCACCTGGGAATGCACGGACCGGGTCGCCGCCCTGCGCACCGCGGCAGGACTCTGACATGCGCATCGCGGTCTCCGGTTCCATCGCGACCGACCACCTGATGGCGTTTCCCGGGCGCATCACGGACCAGCTGATCCCGGACCGCCTGGACAAGGTGTCGCTCTCGTTCCTCGTCGACACCCTCGAGGTGCGCCGTGGGGGCGCCGCAGCCAATATCGCGTTCGGACTGGGCCTGTTCGGGCTGGATCCGATGCTGGTCGGGGCGGTGGGGAGCGACTTCGCCGACTACGAGGTCTGGCTCAAGGAGCACGGTGTCGACACCGGCGGTGTGCGCGTGTCGGCCGGGCGGCCGACGGCCCGCTTCGTCTGCCTGACGGACCAGGACACCAACCAGATCGCCTCGTTCTATGCGGGAGCGATGACGGAGGCACGGCACATCGACCTCCGCGGGATCGCACCGGGCGGCCCCGGCTTCGATCTCGTCGTCCTCTCGCCGGACGACCCGGAAGCCATGCGGCTCCACACCGATCAGTGCCGTGAACTTGGCCTCCCCTTCGCAGCGGACCCGTCCCAGCAACTCGCGCGGCTGACCCGTTCCGAGACCCGTCACCTCGTGGCGGGCGCCCGGTGGCTGTTCACCAACGGGTACGAGTCCGCCCTCCTGCTGGACCGCACGGGGTGGCGCGTGCAGGACGTGCTCGACAGGGTCGGCGTGTGGATCACCACGCTCGGGCGTGACGGCGTCCGCATCGAGAGCGCCGCGGCGGGCACCACCATGGTGCCCGCCGTGCCGGGGGTGCGTGCGGTGGACCCGACGGGGGTGGGTGACGCCTTCCGCGCCGGATTCCTCGCTGGCACGGGTTGGGGACACGCCCCGGACGCCGCGGCCCGGCTGGGCTGCGCCCTGGCCGCGTCGGCCCTCGGCGGTGTGGGCCCGCAGGACTACGATTTCTGCCTGGAACGGCTGCTGGCGGCCCTCGCCTCCGCTTACGGGGAGCGGGCGGCCGGCGCGCTCGCACCGGATCTGCGACGCGTGGCGCGGCCGCCGACGCGATGACCGGCCGTCGACCGCACTACCGGGCACCGCCACACACCCACTTCGGTGTGCGCCGGCGCCCGGTCGAGTGCGGTCGGAAGCTGTGTCCGAGTCCCCTGGGCATGCCCGACCGGGGAGAATCCGCGACAACCCCGGTGAGCCGCGGCTGCTGCGGCGGCGTGCGAGGGGAACACTCCCGCGCAGGCGCTGCGGCCGGTGTCCGGATCGACGTACTGAGCGCCGACGGATACGGCGAGACCGTGCGGGTCACCAAGTCGTAGCGCAACGCGGACGGCTGTGCCCGGCCCCTCGGCGGGAGCCGGGGCACAGCCGTGATCAGCGCAGGTCGGGCACCAGTTCAGGCCCCTTCGGGGAAGTGGCAGGCCACCTGCCGCGCCGCGCCCGGCGCCGTGTTCCCCAGTGACGGTGCCTCAGTACGGCAGATCTCCCGGGCTTTGGGGCAGCGCGGATGGAAGGTGCAGCCGGGCGGGGGCGAGGCCGGGCTGGGCGGGTCCCCGAGCAGGGTGACCCGCTCTCGGCACCGTTCGGCAGCCGGGTCGGGCAGCGGTACGGCGGACAGCAGCGCGCGCGTGTACGGGTGGGCCGGGGCGGCGTAGACCTGGTCCTTCGGGCCGATCTCGACGATCCGGCCCAGGTACATCACGGCGACCCGGTCGCACACCCGCTTGACGACCGACAGGTCGTGGGCGATGAAGAGGTAGGTCAGGCCGAGTTCGTCCTGGAGCTGCTCCATCAGGTTGACGATCTGGGCCTGGACGGAGACGTCGAGGGCGGAGACCGGCTCGTCGGCGACGACCAGCCGGGGGCCGGTGGCCAGTGCGCGGGCTATGCCGATGCGCTGGGCCTGACCGCCGGAGAACTCGTGGGGATAGCGGTCGATGTGCTCGGGGATGAGCCCCACCAGCTCCATCAGCTCGGCGGCGCGCGTGCGGGCGTCCGTCGCCGAACCGCCCTGTACGAGCAGCGGATCGGAGATGATCCGGGCCACCGTCTGGCGGGGGTCGAGGGAGGAGTGCGGATCCTGGAAGACCATCTGCAGGTCCTTGCGGAGCGGCTTCAGTTCCCGCTGGGACAGGTGACTGATGTCGCGTCCGTCGTAGGTGACGGAGCCGGTGGTGGGTTCCAGGAGCCGGACAATCATGCGGCCGGTGGTGGACTTGCCACAGCCGGACTCTCCGACCAGTCCCAGTGTTTCGCCCGCCGCCACGTGGAAGGTGATGCCGTCGACGGCCCGGACCGGGGCGGATCGCCGCCGTCCCGGGAACGACATCGTCAAGTCCCGCACGGACAACAGGGGTTCGGTGGACGTCATGAAGCCATGCCTTCGTATGCGGGGAAGTGGCAGGCGGCCGGATGCCCGGCCGGGCCAGAGAGGAGCGGCAGCACCGTCTCGCAGCGGGAGCGCTCCTCGGCGGAGGCGCCGGCGAGCCTGGGGCAGCGGGGCGCGAACGCGCAGCCGGGAGCCGGGGTGAGCAGGGACGGCGGGGTGCCGGGGATCGCTCGCAGCGGTTCGTCGTCGTTGTCGTCGAGGCGGGGGAGGGAGTCGAGCAGGCCGCGGGTGTAGGGATGGTCCGGTGCCGTGAACAGGGTGTCCACGTCGGCCCTTTCGACAGCCCTGCCCCCGTACATCACCAGGACCTCGTGGGCGACGCGGGCGACCACGCCCAGATCGTGCGTGATCATGATGACGGCCAGACCTCGATCCTGCTGGAGCCGTGTGATGAGCTCCAGGATCTGCGCCTGCACGGTGACGTCCAGGGCGGTGGTCGGCTCGTCCGCGATCAGCAGCTCGGGTTCGCAGGACAGGGCCATCGCGATCATCACGCGCTGGCGCATGCCGCCGGAGAACTGGTGCGGGTACTCCCGAGCCCGGCGTCTCGGCTCGGGGATGCCGACCTCGGCCAGTGCCTCCACGGCCCGCTCACGGGCGGCCCTTCTGCCGCTGCCGAAGTGCACGCGGTGGTGCTCGGCTATCTGTTCGCCCACGGTGTAGTACGGATGGAGGCTGGAGAGCGGGTCTTGGAAGATCATCGCCATCTTGCGGCCGCGCAACCGGTTCAGCTCGCGCTCCGGCAGACCGGTCAGCTCCCGGCCGTCCAGGGTGATGGAGCCCGTGACCGAGGCGTCGGTGTGCAGGCCCATCACCGCCAGGGAGGTGACGGACTTGCCGGAACCGGACTCGCCGACGATGCCGAGGGTCTCTCCGTGCCGCACCTCGAAGCCGAGGCCGTCCACGGCCCGCACCGGACCGCGAGTGGTGGCGAAGGTGACCGTCAAGTCCCGTACCGAGAGCACGGGTTCGGGGGTGCCCATCAGTACCTCACTCGGGGGTCGACGACGGCGTAGAGCAGGTCGACGGCCAGGTTGGCGACGACGATGAAGGTGGCGGCGAGCAGCGTGACACCGAGGATGACCGGCTGGTCGCCCGTCGACAGCGCTCCGTAGAAGAGTCGCCCGATGCCGGGGATCCCGAAGATGGACTCGGTGATCACCGCGCCCGCGAGCAGGCCGCCCAGGTCCATCCCGAAGAGGGTGAGGATCGGCGTCATGCCCGCCCGCAGCCCGTGCTTGACGACCACAGTGTGGCGTGGCAGGCCCTTGGCGCGGGCGGTGCGGATGTACGGCTCCGCCATCGTCTCGATCATCGAACCGCGGCTCTGCCGCGCGTACATGGCCGCGTACAGGATGGCCAGGGCCAGCCAGGGCAGCAGCAGGTTCGAGGCCCAGCGGAGGGGGTCGGAGGTGAGCTCCACGTACTGCGGGTAGGGGAGGAGTCCGGCCGTCCGGATCAACCCGTAGATGAGTATCACCGAGGTGAAGTAGACGGGCATCGAGGCAGCGGCGACCGCGCCGACCATCAGGGCCCGGTCGGTGAGCGTGTCCTTGCGCAGGGCGGCGGTGACTCCCGCGGTCAGGCCGAGAGCCAGCCAGATCACCGCGGCGCCCAGGGCGAGCGAGGCGGAGACCGGGAGCCGGTCCATGAGCAGGTCCCACACGCCTTGGCTGTTCTCGTACGAGTAGCCCAGGCACGGGAAGTCGCAGTGCAGCGCGTACTGACCGCTGCCCATGGTGCGGCCCGTGAAGATGCCGGTGACGAAGTCCGCGAACTGCCGCCACAGCGGCTGGTCCAGTCCCATGTGGGCGCGGATCGCCTCCAGCCGCTCGGCGCTGCATGACTTGCCGCAGGCCGCGGCGGCCGGGTCGGAGGGGAGGACGTAGAAGATGGTGAAGGTGACGGCCGCGATGGCGATCAGGACGCCGGCGACGGCGACGATCCGGCGGGCGAGGAAGATGATCACGTGCGGCTGCCCCTCGGGTCGAGGACGTCGCGCAGCGCGTCCCCGAGCAGGGTGAACGCGAGCACGGTGAGAAACAGGCAGAGGCTCGGGATGACGAAGTACATGGGATCCGTGTCGTAGAAGGCGACGCTCTCGGCGATCATCTGCCCCCACGAGGGGGTGGGCGGACGGACGCCGACGCCCAGATAGCTCAGCGCCGCCTCGGTGGCGATCATCCCGGGGATGATCAGGGTGGTGTACGCGATGACGGGCCCGGCGACGCCCGGGAGGATGGACCGGCCGATGATCCGCCAGGGCCCCGATCCGGCGACGCGCGCGGCATCCACGTACTCGCGATGCCGCAGCGAGAGGGTCTGGCCGCGGACGACGCGGGCGATGCCCGGCCAGCCGAACAGGCCGATCACGGCGGTCATCAGGACCACCCGGTTGACGTCCCTGGCCACGGACATCATCGCGATCATGAAGATGAGGGACGGGAAGGACATGGTGAGGTCCATCAGCCGGGAGAGCACGGCGTCGGTGCGGCCGCCGAAGTAGCCGGCCGCGATCCCGGCCAAGGTCCCGGCGACAACGACGATCGCGGTGGCGGCGAAGGCTATGAGCAGGGAGATCCGGGCGCCGTGCACGACACGGGCGAACAGGTCCCGGCCCGTGACGGGTTCGACGCCGAGCCAGTGCTCGGCCGAGACGCCACCGAGCGGGCCGATGGGCTGGCCGCCCAGATAGGGGTCGATGGCCGACTTGTCGAACTCCTCGGGTCCCCAGCCGCCCAGCGCGCTGAGCAGTGGGGCGGCCGCGGCCATGACCGCGAAGAGCGTGACCACGACGAGGGAGACCTTCACGGAGGGGCGACGGCGCAGTTCCGCGCGGGCGAGCTGCCAGGGGCTGCTTGCCACCGGAACGGAAGCGGTGGAAGCCATGAGGTGACGTTCCTTCAGTTGCTGCTCTTCGAGGGGTCCTTGAGGCCGACCGTGGCGTAGTCGAGCTGGCCGCCGAAGGACGTGTGGCCGAAGGCGCCCGCGACGTTGGGGCCGACGAGCAGGGGCATGCGCTCGATGACGGCGGGTGCCGCCGGGGCCTTGGCGAGGATCTGGCCGTCCAGTTCGCGCCATGCCTTACCCGCCTGCCCGGCGTCAGTCATGGCGGCGATCTCGTCCATCCGCTTCATGGTCGCCTCGTCACGGAAGAGCGAGTGGTTCCCGGAGTTGCCCTTCTCCTTGATGTAGCGGCCGTCGAAGACGAAGGGCAGGAAGGTCGAGCCGGAGGGGTAGTCGGGGCACCAGCCGGTGTAGACCAGGTCGGTACGGCTCTTGGTGTCGCCGATGGTGTCGTAGAAGGCGGACGGGTCCACCGTCTCGATGGTGACCTTGATCCCGGCCCGGCCCAGCGACTGCTGGACCGCCTCGCCGACCCCCTTGTCGCCGTTGGAGACGGTGATGCTGGTGGAGAAGCCGTCCGGCTTGCCCGCCTCCTTCAGCAGCTGCTTCGCCTTCTCCACGTCACCGGTCACGGGAATCTTCAGGGTGTCGGGCTGGCCGCTGCCGAAGAGCGGGCCCGGCATGTAGGCGGTGGCCACGTCGTTGAGTGCCGGCCCGCCGGAGGCGGTCATGATGCCCTCGCGGTCCAGTGCGTACTGCACGGCCTGACGCACCTTGACGTTGTCGAACGGCACACGGCCGGTGTTCATCTGCACCATCTCGGTGCAGTTGGAGGACTCGGCAAGCAGCCGCTTTCTGACCTCGTCCTTGGTCAGCACCTTGGGAGTGGACTCGGGGCGCAGCTTGCCCCAGGACACGGCGGAGGCGTCCGGGCCCTGGCCTGCGATGAGCCGGTCGTCGACCTGGTTCGCCTTGAGGCCCATCACCACGACCATCTTGTCCGGATACGCCTTGCGCACGGCGTCGGTGGCGGGGTCCCAGTGGGTGTTCCGGACCAGCACGAGCCGCTTGTCACGGTCGTACGACTCGATCTTGTACGGCCCTGACGAGAACGGGCGGTTGTCGTACCGGGGGCCCGTGTCCTTGGCCTGGGGCACGGGGGCGAAGGTGGGCAGCACGGTGGCGTAGGGGAACTCGGCGAAGGGCTTGCGCAGTTCGAAGACGATCGTGTGCTCGTCGGGGGCCTTGACCGAGGCGAGGCGCTTGCCCCCGGCGGGGCCCCGGTAGCCCTCGGCGCCGGCGAGGTAGCGGGCTGCGTAGTCGGGGCCGCCGGGCAGGTCGGGGGAGAAGGACCGCTCCACGTTGTACTTGACGTCCTGGGCGGTGATCGGCGAGCCGTCCTCGTACTTCAGGCCCTTCTTGAGCCTGAAGGTCCACGTCCTGGCCCCGTTGGACGAGACGCCGAGATCCTCGGCGAGGTCGGGGACGAGCTCCCCGCCCTTGGCGCCCGGTTCCGCCTTGTACGTGAGGAGGGTGCGGTAGAGCAGCCGGGTTCCGAAGTCCATGTCGCCCATCACCCAGTTGCGGGCCGGATCGAGGTGGGTGAAGTCCTGGTTGGAGAGGACGGTGAGGGTGCCGCCCTTCTTCGGTGTCCCGCCAACCACCTGTCCGTTGTTGGCGGTTGCCGGGTTCTTGCCGTTGCGGGCGCCGCTCGCCTCCGGCCCGCCGGAGCAGCCGACTGCGCCGAGGGTGAGGGTCGCCACCAGCGCGGCGGCGAGAACGGTTCGGGTGTGCGTGTCCATGAGTGGTCGCTCCGGAAGCAGTTGGACAGCCGGGGGAGGCTGGAGTGTGACCTGTAACATAGTAATGTGAAATTGCACTGCACAAGGTGTCGGCCGGCTCGTTACCCAGCCGTGTCCAAAGAGCCTGACGTTGCGGTCTGGCGAGCAGGAGGTGCAATGTGAAATATTACTGTCGTGCTCACGAGAAACTCTTCGGACGTGATTGTCGTCGGTGCCGGTGTGGTCGGCGCGGCCTGCGCCTACTACGCCGCTGGTGCCGGTCTCCGTGTCACCGTGATCGACCGCGGTTTCGTCGCGGGCGGCACCACGGGGGCCGGTGAGGGCAACCTCCTCGTCTCCGACAAGGAGCCGGGTCCCGAACTGGAACTCGCCCTGCTGTCCACGAGGTTGTGGACCAAACTGGCGGGGTTGCTGCCGCCGCAGATCGAGTACGACCCCAAAGGCGGTCTCGTCGTCGCCTCGGACGAGGCAGGGATGGCTGCACTGGGGCAGTTCGCGGCGCGGCAGCGGAAGGCGGGCGTCACCGCCGAGGAGATCTCCGGTGGCGGGCTCCACGACCTGGAGCCCCACCTCGCCCCCGGCCTGGCGGGCGGCTTCCACTACCCCGAGGACGCCCAGGTCATGCCCGCACTCGCCGCCGCGCACCTGCTGCGCGCCTGCGGCGACCGGGTGCGCCTGAGGCTGGGGGACGAGGTCATCGGACTGCTCCTCGGCGCCGGCCGCGAGGTGCGCGGAGTACGTACGGCCACAGGGGAGATCCACGCCCCCTGCGTGGTGAACGCCGCCGGTGCCTGGGGCGGCGAATTCGCCCGCCTCGCGGGTGTGGACCTTCCCGTGCGGCCCCGCCGGGGATTCGTCCTCGTCACCGAGCCGCTGCCGCGGGTCGTGCGCCACAAGGTGTACGCGGCCGACTATGTGGCGGACGTGGCGAGCGGGTCCGCCGCGCTGCAGACCTCGGCGGTGGTCGAGGGCACACCGGCGGGACCGGTCCTGGTCGGCGCCAGCCGTGAGCGGGTCGGCTTCGACCGGACGCTGTCGGCGGAAGCGCTGTGGCGCCTCGCGGCCGGGGCCACGGTGCTTTTCCCGGTGCTCGCCGGGGTGCGTGCGATGCGTACGTACGCCGGTTTCCGCCCGTATCTCCCGGATCACCTGCCCGCCATCGGTCCCGACCCGCGCCTCCCCGGCCTGCTGCACGCGTGCGGCCATGAGGGGGCGGGAGTCGGACTGGCGCCGGCGACGGGTCTGATCGTCGCCAGATGCCTCACGCATGGTGCACCACCGCTCGACATCAGCCCGTTCAGGCCGGAACGCTTCCCTTCTGCCGCCTGAGACGTTCGTCATGAGAGGAGGGGCCCGTGGCCCGTACCCCCGCCGAGCTGGTCGGGGCGCAGCCCGATCCGCCGTTCGAGATCACTTTCGACGGTCGCCGCATCACCGCCCGGCCCGGGCAGTCGGTAGCCGCCGCACTGTGGGGAGCCGGGATCCTGGCCTGGCGTACCACCCGCGGTGCAGGCCGCCCGAGGGGCGTGTTCTGCGGCATCGGCCAGTGCTTCGACTGCCTGGCCACCATCAACGCACAGCCCAACCGCAGGGCCTGCCTGGTGCCCGCGCGACCCGGCGACATGATCACCACACAGGAGGGACACGGCCATGACCACCTCGGAGTCTGAGCCGTACGACCTGGCGGTCCTCGGAGCCGGGTCCGCCGGACTGGCCGGAGCCGTCACGGCCGGTGAACTCGGCCTGTCCGTAGCTCTGCTGGACGCCTCCGCGCACACAGGAGGGCAGTTCTACCGCCATCCCGCACCTGCCCTGGGAGCTGTGCGGCCCGAGGCCCTGCACCACGACTGGTCCGCCTACGCCGACCTGCGCCGACGGCTGGCGCAGAGCGATGTCAGCCATCTTCACGGACATCACGTGTGGAGCGTGACGAAGGACGACGAGGCCACCGGCATGTGGGCCGTGCACGCCGTCACCGGAGCCGACGGAGATGAAGAGCGGCCGGTGCGCGTGCGGGCCCGCGCGGTGCTGCTCGCCACCGGGGCGTACGAACGCCAGCTGCCGTTTCCCGGCTGGACCCTGCCCGGTGTCGTGGCCGCCGGTGGAGCGCAGGCCATGCTCAAGTCCGGCCTGGTGCTGCCGGGCCGGCGGATCGTCGTGGCGGGAAGCGGCCCCTTGCTGCTCGCGGTCGCCTCCTCGTTGGCAGCCGCCGGCGCGAGGGTGCCGGCCGTCGTCGAGGCATCCGGTTATCTGCGGTACGCCCGGCATCCCCGGGCGCTCGTCGCCAATCCGCACAAGGCGGTCGAGGCGCTGGTCCACGGCGCCGCGTTGCTGCGGCACCGGGTGCGGGTGCGACTGCGCAGCGCGGTCACCGAGGTGCACGGCACCGACCGGGTGGAGGCGGTCACCGTCACCCGTCTCGACCCGGACTGGCGTCCCGTACGGGGGTCGGGACGCCGGATCGAGTGCGACGCGCTGGCCGTCGGGCACGGTCTCGTCCCCCAGATCGAACTGGCCACGGCGCTCGGCTGCGCCACTCGCTCCCTGCCCGACGGCACCAGTGCCCTGGCTCTGGACGGTCTCCAGGAGAGCTCGGCGCCCGGTCTGTGGGCGGCGGGCGAGACCGGGGGAGTGGGAGGGGCGGCACTGGCCCGCACGGAAGGAGAGCTTGCGGGGATGGCCGCCGCCGCCCGCGTGCTGGGACGCCCAGCCCATGGCGGCCGGGTCCGGGGACTCCAGCGCCGCAGGGACCGGATGCGCGCCTTCGCCGACGCGATGTCCGCCGCTCACGCGCCCGGCCGGGGGTGGTCACGCTGGCTGACGGACGACACCGATGTGTGCCGTTGCGAGGAGGTCACCGCCGGGCGTATCGATGAAGCCGTCGAGGACCTCGGGGCGCGTGACGCACGCACCGTCAAGCTGCTCACCCGAGCCGGCATGGGCTGGTGCCAGGGGCGCATGTGCGGTCCGGCGGTCGCCTGCCTCGCGGCCCGGGGCGAGGTCGCCGAACCCCCACCCGAACGCCGCCCCTTCGCCGTCCCCGTTCCCCTCGCGGCACTGGCCGCGCTCGACGACCCTGTCGTGCCTCGGCGTGACGCCTGACCGGGGTTCCCTCGTGGACGCCCCACCCCATAGTGAAATGTCACATTCCATAGAGAGGTTGTCCGACATGAACGCCCCCACCTGGAACAGCACCCGCCCCTGGCGCGGCGTCATGGTCGCCACCACCCTGCCCCTGCGGGACGACCTGTCCGTCGATTTCGACGCCTACGCCGCCCATGTGCGCTGGCTGCTCGACAACGGCTGCGACGGCGTCGTGCCCAACGGCTCGCTCGGCGAGTACCAGACCCTCACCGACGAGGAGCGGGCCCGCGTGGTGCGGACCGCCGTCGAGGCGGCGGGCGACGGGGCGCGCGTCATGCCGGGCGTCGCCGCCTACGGCAGTGGCGAAGCCCTGCGCTGGACCGAGCGCGCGGCCGAGGCGGGCTGCGGCTCGGTGCTCCTGCTGCCGCCGAACGCCTACCGTGCCGACGAGACCGCTGTACGCGCCCACTACGCCGAGGTCGCCCGGGCCGGGATCCCGGTCGTCGCCTACAACAACCCCATCGACACCAAGGTCGACCTCACCCCCAACGTGCTGGCCGGGCTGCACCAGGACGGCAGCGTCGTCGCCGTGAAGGAGTTCACCGGTGACGTCCGCAGGGCGTACGAGCTCGCCGAACTCGCCCCGGAACTCGACCTGTTGATCGGCGCCGACGACGTCCTGCTCGAACTCGCCGTCGCCGGTGCCGTCGGCTGGATCGCCGGCTACCCCAACGCCTTCCCCGCCAGCTGCTCCGAGCTCTATCACGCCGCCGTCTCCGGAGACCTGGCCACGGCCCTCCCGCTCTACAAGTCCCTGCACCCCCTGCTGCGTTGGGACTCCAAGACGGAGTTCGTCCAGTCCATCAAGCTGTCCATGGACATCGTGGGGCGGCGTGGCGGACCTACCCGCCCGCCACGCTTCCCGCTCACCGGGGAGATCGAAGAGGGCGTGCGCGACGCCACCGAGAAGGCCGTCGCCGACGGCCACCGGTGACCACACCGCCCACTGACGGAAAGGAAGCCCGTGCGTACGCGCCACGTTTTCCACGCAGTCGACTCGCACACCGAGGGCATGCCCACGCGCGTGATCACCGGCGGCGTCAGGGTCATCCCCGGCGCCACCATGGCCGAGCGGCGGCTGCACTTCATCGAGCACATGGACGATCTCCGGACGCTCCTGATGTACGAGCCGCGGGGGCATGGCGCCATGAGCGGCGCCATCCTCCAGCCGCCCACCCGCCCCGACGCCGACTACGGAGTCCTCTATATCGAGGTGTCCGGGCTGCTCCCGATGTGCGGGCACGGCACGATCGGCGTCGCCACCGTCCTGGTCGAGACGGGCATGGTGCCCGTGGTCGAACCGGTCACCACCGTCCGGCTCGACACCCCGGCGGGGCTCGTCACCGTCGACGTACGAGTGGAGGACGGTGCGGCCAGGTCGGTCACGTTCACCAACGTCCCGGCGTTCTGCGCCGCACTGGACAGCAAGATCACAGTGCCCGGCCACGGTACGGTCACCTACGACCTGGCGTTCGGCGGGAACTTCTACGCCTTCGTCGAACTGGACGCGCTGGAGCTGCCGTTCGACCGCGCCCGCAAGGACGAGCTGCTGTCCGCCGGGCTCGCGATCATGGAGGCGATCAACGCCTCGCCGCAGCGGCCCGTGCACCCGGAGCGGCCGGAGATCGCCGGAGTCAAGCATGTCTACCTCGCGGCCCCCGGTTCCGGCGCCCGCCACTCCCGGCATGCCATGGCCATCCATCCCGGCTGGTTCGACCGTTCCCCGTGCGGCACGGGCACCTCGGCCCGGATGGCCCAGCTGTACGCCCGTGGGCAACTGCCCTTGGGCCGCGACTTCGTCAACGAGTCCTTCATCGGAACGCGCTTCACCGGCCGCCTGATCGAGAAGACCACGGTCGGCGGGGTGCCCGCCGTCGTGCCGACCGTCAGTGGACGCGCCTGGATCACCGGCACCGCGCAGTACGTCCTCGACCCGGACGACCCCTTCCCCGGAGGTTTCCTCCTGTGACCGCCACCAAGTCCCTCATCATCTCTCGCAATCCGGCCGATCCGTCCGACGTGCTCCTTCGGATTCCGGCGCCCGGCGCCTTCGCCGCGGCCGACTCCGTGAACCTGGCGCGCGCCGCCCAGCCGGGGTGGCTCCTCGGCGGGGCGACAGCCCGCTCGGCCGCCCTCGGGTCGGTCGCGGACGCCATCGACGACGCGGGGGCCGAGCTGACCGCTCTCGCCGTCCGGGAGGTGGGCAAGCCGCTCACCGAAGCCCGCGCCGAGGTCGCGCGCACGGCTGCGATCTGGCGCTACTACGCCCAGGCCCCGTACGAGCCCGTCGGTGCGGTCCACGAGACCGCCGTGGGCCCCGGCCTGCTGCTCACCCGCCGTCGACCGCACGGTGTGGCCGGACTGATCACGCCCTGGAACTTTCCCTTCGCCATCCCGAGCTGGAAGGCCGCCCCGGCGCTCGCGGCCGGGAACGCGGTCGTCCTCAAGCCCGCCCCCGAGGCCACCGCCTGTGCGCAGCGCTTGGCCGAGATCGTCCAGCGGGCCCTGCCGGCCGGGGTCTTCACCGTCCTGCCCGGTGGGGCGACGGAGGGCAACGCGCTCGTCTCCTCCGCCGATGTCGTCTCCTTCACCGGCTCGACGGCCGTGGGCCGGGCCGTCTCACGCGCCGCCACGGCCCGGGGCATTCCGGTGCAGGCCGAGATGGGCGGCCTGAACGCGGCGATCGTCCTCCCGGACGCCGACATCGAGCAGGCCGCAGCCGACATTGCCGCCGCGATCGCCGGGTACGCAGGGCAGAAGTGCACCGCCACCAGCCGCGTCATCGCTGTAGGTGCGGCTCTGGACCCTCTGCGTGAGGCCCTCTCCGAAGCGCTGCGGGCCGTTCCGGTCGGCGACCCGGCCGATGCGGCGACCGTGAGTGGGCCGCTCATCGACCAGCAAGCCCGCGAGCAGGTCTGCGACGCCTGGCACGGCCTGTGTGCGCTGGCCGGCGGCACCGTGCCGGACGGGCCCGGCTGGTTCGCGGCCCCGACCTTGGTCGAGAAGGTCCCCCCGGGGCACCGCCTGCTGCGCGAAGAGGTGTTCGGGCCCGTAGCGGCCCTGCTGCCCGCCGAGGACGTGGCCCACGCGGTGCGGCTCTCCAACTCCGTGCCGTACGGCCTGGTCACGTCGGTCCACACCGCCGATCTGAACACGGCCCTGAGCGGACTCGACCGGCTCGACACCGGCATGATCAGGATGAACGCACCGTCCACCGGCGTCGACTTCCACCTGCCGTTCGGAGGCGCCAAGGCATCCAGCCACGGGCTCCGCGAACAGGGCCGGGCGGCGTCGGAGTTCTACACCTCCAGCCGGACCTACACCCTGTCACCTACGAAAGCAACGTGACATTGTACGTTGGGTGCGTAACGTACCGAAGGGATCACGACCTCCATGGGCCACCTGAAGCAGACCGATCTGGGCGCCGGCCGGGAGCGGCTGCGTGACCAGGTGAGCCACGCCTTGCGGGCGGCATTGATCTCCGGTGAGCTGCGTCCGGGCATGGTGTATTCGGCGCCCACGCTCGCAGAGGACTTCGGTATCTCCGCCACCCCCGTGCGCGAGGCGATGCTCGACCTGGCCCGTGAGGGCCTGGTCGAGCCCGTACGGAACAAGGGCTTCAGGGTCACCGAGGTCAGCGAGCGTGATCTCGACCAGTACACGGCGATCCGTGCCCTGATCGAGATCCCGACGGTTGGCCGGGTCACCCACAGCGCCACGCGCGAGGAACTGGAGGCGCTGCGCCCGGTCGCGGAGGAGATCGTCCGGGCCGCCCGCGACCACGACCTGATCGGCTATCTGGAGGCCGACCGGCAGTTCCATCTGTCGCTCCTCGCGCTCTCCGGCAACGAGCGCCTTGTCGAGACCGTCGGCGACCTGCGCAAGCGTTCCCGCCTGTACGGACTCACCGCCCTCAACGAGCGCGGCGATCTCATCCCCTCGGCCGAGGAGCACCTGGAACTCCTCGACCTGATGCTCGCGGGCGACGCGAAGAAGGCCGAGAAGTGCATGGCCAGGCACCTGGGACACGTCCGATCCCTGTGGGCCGGCAGCGACAGCTCGCCCGGGACCGGGCGATCGACTCGAGACACGGGGAAGCGCTCGGCCTGAGGCGGCACGGGCGGCCCATAACCCTGTGCCATGCCCGAGTGAGAGCTCCTCGGAACGAGGCCACTGATTCACGCCAGTCATGCAATGTCACATATCACTCGATGTCCGTGTGCTGTGAAAGGGGCCCCATGAACCCGGCGTACGCAACCACCGATCACATCTTCACCGTCCCGCTGGACCACTCCCATCCCGCCGGCCCGACGATCCAGGTTTTCGCGCGCGAGGTCGCCGACCGGGCCCGTAACGGTGAACAACTCCCGTGGCTGCTCTTTCTCCAGGGCGGCCCCGGTGGCAAGAGCCCACGGCCTTCGGCGGGTTCGCCGGGGTGGCTGCCCCAGGCGCTGAAGACCCACCGGGTGTTGCTTCTCGACCAGCGCGGCACCGGCCGCTCCACGCCGATCACCGCTCGCACGGCCTCCCGGTTCGACTCCCCGGCCCGCCTGGCCGCGTATCTGGCCCGCTTCCGTGCCGACGCCATCGTGGCCGACGCGGAACTGATACGCCACCAACTGTGCGGCGGCGCGTCCTGGGAGACGCTCGGCCAGAGCTACGGCGGCTTCATCACCCTCACCTACCTCTCCGAGGCTCCGGAAGGTCTGCGGGCCTGCTACGTCACCGGCGGCCTCCCCGGTCTCACCGCGACCGCCGATGACGTGTACGCCCGCACGTACCCCCGGGTACGGGAGCGGGTCCTCGACTTCTACGCCCGCTACCCGGACGACGCCCCTCGACTCCGCAAGATCGCCGACCTCCTCGCGGCCGACGACACCCGGCTGCCGGGCGGGGACCGCCTCACGCCCCGCCGCCTGCGCACCCTCGGACTCGCTCTCGGCATGGGTGACGGCTTCGAGCGCATTCACTGGCTGCTCGACGAATCCCTGGACTCGGACGGCGAGCTGACGGACACCTTCCTCCACCAGGTGGAGGCCCTGACCGGCTTCACCGACAACCCGCTGTTCGCCGTCATGCAGGAGACCCTGTACGGGCAAGGGGCCGGTCCGACCGGCTGGGCGGCCTCCGGGGCACTCGCCGCCTTCCCCGAATTCGCCGAGGACGCGGATCCTCTCCTGCTCACCGGGGAGATGATCTACCCCTGGATGTTCCAGGACATCAAGGGCCTGCGCCCCTTCGCGGACGCGGCGGACCTCCTGGCCCGGCGAAGCGACTGGCCCCCGCTCTACGACCCTCGCCGCCTGGCCGCCAACCAGGTCCCCCTCGCCGCGGTCGTCTACCACGACGACATGTACGTCGACGCGGACCTCTCCCTGCGCACGGCGCGTGACGTCGGCGCCGCACGTGTCTGGGTCACCAACGAGTGGGAGCACGACGGCGTCACCACCTCAGGCGGCCACGTACTCGCCCGCCTGATGGATCTCGCCGCGGGCCGTGCCTGACCCGCCCGCCCTCGCTTCGCCGCCTTTGCCCCTTCAGTCATCGCCCGCCTCTGACAGGAGTTCCATGTCCGTTCTGCCGACCTGTCTGCGTTCCGTCACCGCGGCTCTCGCCCTCGCCTCGTGCCTGACCGCCCCCGCCACGGCGAACGCGGCCGCCCCGTCCCCCGCACCCCGGTCAGCTCCGGCCTCCGATTGCGCGCTCCCCGGCAGGACCGGGTGGACCGACGAAGGCCACGACACCGATCGTGTCCAGTTCCAGCCCGCCACAGGAACGCGGCGCGTACTGACGCTGTTTGTGGACTTCCCCGACGCTCAGGCCACCGACTCCACGGACGCGTACGCCGCTCAGCTCGCCCCGGCCGCCGCCTGGGTGCGCACAGCCAGCTACGGCCGCTCCCGACTCGCCCTCACCTCCCTGCACCGCTGGATCCGCATGCCGGCGGATTCGGACTCGTACGGCTTCGACCGCGGCCTCACCTTCGAGACCCACGAGAAGTACGTACGCGACGCGATCGCCGCCGCCGACCCGCACGCGGACTTCTCCCGCTACGACATGGTCTACGTCGTCCCCACCAGGGCGGCGTCCGCGATCTCCTTCTCCCCGGCCTATCTCCACGACCCCGTCTCGTCCGGCGTGACCGCCGACGGCACCCGTCTGAAGTGGGCCGTGACCTTCGGACAGGATCTCTGGCGCTGGGGCCACAAGGTCGTCGCCCACGAGACAGGCCACACCTTCGGCCTCCCGGACCTGTACTCCTTCACCGGCGCCACCCATCAGTACGTCGGCGGCTGGGACGTCATGGGCGACATCGCCGGCCACGCTCCCCAGTACCTGGGCTGGCACTCCTGGAAGCTGGGCTGGATCCGCGAGGGCCAGGTCGCCTGCCTGGCTTCTCCCGGACGGCGCACCGTACGCCTGACCCCTGTGGAGCGGCCCGGCGGAACCAAGATCGCCGTACTGCGCATCAGCGAGACGACGGCGTACGTAGCGGAGTCCCGCCGGGCCGAGGGCAACGACCGGCACGCGTGCTCGGCCGGCGTCCTCATCTACAAGGTCGACTCCGCGACCTCCACCGGCGAGGGCCCGGTCCGGGTCGTGAACGGCAGCCGGTCCGCGACGCCGCGCACCGGCTGCACCGGACTCGACCTGGCGGCGTACACACCCGGCCAGACCTTCACGGACGCGGACGACGGCGTCCGTATCGAGGTTCTCGCGGGTGGCAGAGCGGGGGATGTGGTGCGGCTCCGCATGTCCTAGGCCATGTGGTCGGGAGCCGATCCCGCCACCGGTTCCGGTCTCCGGGCGTTCAAGAGCGCGTCCGGGAATCCGTCGGTTTCGTGTGCCGGCCCGTTTCCTGTCCACCGCGCCTGCCTGCTACCGCACACCCGGGCGAGCACCACCCACTTCAGCTGGGGTGGGTTGTCCACCAGCTCCGTGCTTGGCAGTTGCGGGACCCGCTGCAGGTCTGGAGAGAACCCGTGCAGGCCGCCGGACATCTCGCCCTCCTTGCGGCCCTCGGACTCCATGATCTGGTTCCCCCGGTCCAGCACTGACATCGGCCGGGTTCTTGCCGAAACGGCATGATTCCTTGCTCCGGGTGAAGTGCCGGGCGAGGCTGCGGGCATGACAGAGAGCGCGAACAACCCCAGTGATGTGGACGTCGTGGTCGTCGGTGGCGGAGTCGCCGGCCTGTCCGGAGCGGTGACGCTCGCCCGGTCCCGGCGGTCCGTGGTGGTCATCGACTCCGGCCAGCCCCGCAACGCCCCGGCCTCCGGGGTGCACGGCCTGCTGTCCCGGGACGGCGTCGCCCCGGGTGAACTTCTCCGGCTCGGCCGGGGAGAGGTCACCGCGTACGGCGGCAGAGTCGTCACCGACCGGGCGACCGGCGCACGCCGGGAGGGTGAGGGCTTCGTGGTGGAAACGGCGGGCGGACGCCACTACCGGGCCCGGCGGCTGCTGGTGAGCACCGGGCTCGTCGACCAGCTGCCCGACATCGCCGGGCTGCGCGAGCGGTGGGGGAGGGACGTGCTGCACTGCCCGTACTGCCACGGCTGGGAAGTACGGGACCAACCGATCGGAGTGCTGGCCACCGGCCCGGCCTCCGTCCATCAGGCGCTGCTGTTCCGTCAGCTGTCGGACCGGGTCACCCTGTTCCGGCACACCGGCGGAGAACTGGGCGAGGAGGAGTGGGAGAAGCTGGCCGCCCGCGGCATCGCCGTGGTGGACGGGGAGGTCACCGGGCTGGAGGCCGAGGACGACCGCCTGACCGGAGTCCGACTGGCATCGGGAGTGCGCATGGCGCTCGCGGCCCTGGTCGTGGCGCCGCGGTTCGGGGCCCGGGACGACGTGCTCGCGGGGCTCGGCCTGAGGGCCGCGGAGCACCCGATGGCCATCGGGGACCAGGTGGGGTCGGACGGCACTGGACTCACGGCGGTTCCCGGGGTGTGGGTCGCGGGCAACGTGTCCGAGGTGCTGGACGGGGTCCCGGCCGCGGCCGCCGCCGGCGTACGGGCCGCCGCCGCCATCAACGCCGATCTGGTTGCCGCCGACACGATCGCCTCCCTCGCCCGCCGCCGAGCGGGAGACTCCGCGGGATTGTTCACCCCGGAGGCGGAGGCGGCTCTCTGCGAGCAGGTGACGGGCTACCGCCGCCACGGCCTCGACAGCCTGCTGCCTCCCAGTGAGCCCCAGCAGCGCTGATACCCGTCCACGGTCCCGCACGCCGACGGTCCGCCCGCTGGGCGTCAGTCAGGTGGTTCGCGCCCGCAGGTGGGCGCGCTCGCCCTGACTGCCGAACAGCACCAGCAGTTCGACCGGCTGGGCCTCGGCCGATCCCATCCAGTGCGGCACGTGGGTGTCGAACTCGGCGACCTGACCGGGGTCGAGGACGAGATCCCGGTCACCGAGGACGAGACGCAGCCGACCTGCGAGGACGTAGGCCCATTCGTAGCCCTCGTGCGTCCTCGTCTCCGGCT
Source organism: Streptomyces sp. NPDC027962 (assembly GCF_055566095.1). NCBI lineage: Bacteria > Bacillati > Actinomycetota > Actinomycetes > Kitasatosporales > Streptomycetaceae > Streptomyces > Streptomyces sp. NPDC027962. The sequence continues at coordinate 75,941 of NZ_JBVHTA010000024.1, read as the reverse complement.
CGGCCTCGTGCGGACGGGGCGGGATGACAGGCTTGTGGGCCTGCATGCCGCCGGCCCGGCGGGTCAGCGGAACGTACGTCATGCCGGGGCGGTGGACCGGCCGCAGGTGGACGCGGGGATCCCCGGTCTGTGGGGCTCCGACCAGTTCGTCCAGCGGGACACCGTGGGCACGGGCCAGCGGCAGCACCAGTCCGGACAGGAGCAGCTGAATACGGGTTAATGCGCAGATTCAGCGGCGCCTGGCTATTGCCGCGTGAGGCCCTCGCGCCCGATCCTGACGTGTCGAGTCATGGCGCGAGCGTGGCCTCGTCTTCAGTCGCAGTCCTTCGGGACCTTGGTCCACGCGTCAGCGATCAGTCGGCCGATGTCCGGCACGTTCACGCCGAGGACGGCGAGTGCCCCGTGGCCATCGTCCGCCCGCGCCCCGAGCCCGCCTCGGCCTGAACGACGCTCCGGCGGGACGGTCAGGGAGCTGTTTGCCCTGTTCGGCGGAAGACCGCCGACCGGACGCGGCACCCGCGGTCACGCTCGACTCGGGGTCCGTGCTGAAGCGGGCCACCTGCCGGCCAAGCCGGTCGGACTGCCCGCTCTGCGGAAAACCCCCGTATGCCCATCCCCGCCACGTGTGTGCGGGATCGCGTGTGGCGTGATGATGGGGCGCATGGATGTGAACGAGGTGCTTCTCCCCGGTGTGGGGCTGCGTTACGAGTTCACCAATCAGGACGGCGATCGGATCGGCGTCGTGGCCCGGCGGTCGCGCCAGTTCGAGCTGGTGGTGTACGCGGCCGACAACCCCGACCAAGCCAGGTCCGTCCTGCGGCTCACCGGTGAGGAGGCCGACACCCTCGCCGAGATTCTGGGTGCTCCGCGTATCGCTGAACGCTTCGCCGATCTCACCAGGGAGGTGCCCGGGCTCAGCGCAGGACAAGTCGAAGTGCTGGCTGGTACCCCGTTCGTCGGCCGCCCGCTGGGGGACACCCGGGCGCGGACCCGCACCGGTGCGTCGATCGTGGCGATCGTCCGCGGTGACGACGTGATCGCTTCACCGGGTCCGGGCCAGGTGCTGCGCGCCGGGGATGTGCTGGTGGTGATCGGCACCCACGACGGGATCGCGGGCGTGGAACAGATCATCCAGGGCTGAGCCGGTGCACACCTCGATCGCGCTGCTGCTGGAGCTCGGCATCATCCTGGCGGCTCTGAGCGTGCTGTGCGCCCTGGCGCGGCGCTTCGCGCTGTCGCCTGTGCCGCTCTATCTCCTGGCCGGACTGGCTCTGGGCGAAGGGGGCATTGCCCCTGTTCCGGCCGCCGGCGAGTTCGTGGAGACCGGGGCGTCCATCGGGGTGGTCCTGCTGCTGCTGGCCTTGGGGCTGGAGTTCACCATTCCGGAGTTCACCGCCAGCCTGCGCCGTCATGTGCCGTCTGCCGGTGCCGATCTCGTGCTGAACGCGGTGCCGGGAGCCCTGGCAGGATGGCTGCTCGGCTGGGACGCGGGAGGCATTCTGGCGCTCGCGGGCGTCACGTACATCTCCTCGTCCGGCATCATCGCCCGGCTCCTGGGCGACCTCCGGCGGATGGGTAACCGGGAAACCCCGGCTGTCCTGTCCGTGCTGGTGTTGGAGGACTTCGCGATGGCCGCCTACCTGCCCGTGCTGGCCGTCGTCGTTTCCGGCGGCACCTGGCGGCAGGCGCTGCTGGGGGTGGTGGTCGCGGTGGGCGCGGTGTTTGTCGCGTTCGCCGCTTCGTACTGGTGGGGACGCCACCTGGGACGGCTGGTGTCGCATCCGGACGCGGAACAGGTTCTGCTCCGTGTGCTGGGCATCACGCTGATCGTGGCCGCGCTGGCCGAGACCGTTCATATCTCCGCTGCGGTCGGCGCCTTCCTGGTCGGGCTCGCGCTCAGCGGTGAGGCGGCGGACCGGGCCCGTGCGGTTCTCAGCCCGCTGCGGGACCTGTTCGCCGCGGTGTTCTTCCTGGCCATCGGCCTGTCCGTCAGCCCCGGTTCCCTGCTGCCCATGCTTCCCGTCGCTGTGGCCCTGGCAACGGTCACGGCGGCGACGAAAGTGGCGGTCGGCTGGTACGCCGCCTTGCGGGACGGTGCGGGAGTGCAGGGCCGGCTGCGGGCCGGGACCGCGCTCATCGCCCGCGGTGAGTTCTCCATCGTCATCATCGCCCTGGCAGGTACGCAGGACGACAGGCTCGGCCCGCTGGTCGCTGCCTACGTCCTCCTCCTCGCCATCGCGGGGCCCCTGATCACGCGCTTTGCCGGCACCCGCCCGTCAGCAGGCGCGGCCGCGCGGCAACGGAGCGCGTCGGCCGGGTGGAAACCGCCGGCGTCTGCCTGATGCACCGGCGTCGTCGGCTGCCCACCGTGGCTCGGCTCAGTCATGGGGGACGACGGCGACGGGGCAGCGCGCATGATGGATGGCGGCTTCGGCCACAGGCCCCAGGTGTGGTGTCAAGGGGGGACGGTGCTTGCGCCGGCCGACGATCAGCAGACCGGCGCTCTCCGTGTCCTGTACGACGGCCTTGGCGGGGCTGTCCAGCCGGACCGTCTCGACCACCTCCACCCCGGAGAACTTCTCGCGCCAGGGGCGGAGGGCTTTGCTCAGGTGCTTCCGCGCGCCCTGTGCGATCTCGTCGGTGACGTCATGGTCCACGCCCCAGGGTGTGTATGCATGGAGCGGCACGCTTCGGCCATGGACGGCGCGAAGAGGCACCCCGCGTGCCGCTGCGGTGGCGAAGGCGAATTCGAGCAGGTCGTCGCTCGGGCCGTGGAGTTTCAGTGCCACCCGCACGGCACCTGCTGCGCTTGGAGTGGGCCGTGGTCCTTCTTCGCGCTTCTCAGCACGCACCAGGACCACCGGCCGCTCGGCCCGTGCCACGACGGGCAAGCTGATGTCGCCCAGGAAGTAGCTCTCGACGGGCCTCAGCCCCCGCGAGCCGAGGACGATCATCTCGGACTCCGACGCCGCTTGCAGCAGTGCGTCCTGGGCGTCGTCGGCGACCAGGTTGCCGACGACAATGAGGCCCGGGTGGCGTGCTTGGAGCTCCGTCCGCGCGTTGTGCACGATCCGCTTCGCCCAGTAGTTCTGATCGATCTCCGAGGGGATGCGGGTCGGTTCCGGCACCAGCAGAGGCCACGCATGCAGCAGGCGCAGCGTGAGCTTGCGCCGCTCGGCTTCCTCGGCGGCCCAATGAGCGGCGGCAAGACTCTCGGGTGAGCCGTCGAGGCCCACGGTGATCACTGGCTCCATGGCGACTGCCTCTGCCCTGTAGGAAACTGGAACAACGGTGAACGAGTCCGCCTGTCCCGACTGTGTCGGCTCACTGAGCACGACCCCTTCTCGTTCGAGGAGTACCGCAAAGCATCCTGCGGCGCACGCGGACGCCGCTGCGGCAGGGCTGGGACGAGCGTGAAGTCCGGCATGGGCCGGAGGCGAGAGCAGTGGCGATTCCCCTGGTGGTCGGCATCGACGGGGCCGAGGCGGGCGTGGATGCCGTGAACGGTGCCGCTGACGCGGCAGTCCGGCACGTCAGGCGCTCGCGGCGGCCGCGTCGGACGCCGGCCTGCTCATCGTCGGAGCCTGTGGGCGGCGTGGGCACCTGGGGCCGCAACTGGGCTTGGTCGACCACGCGGTACTGCATCGCGCGCTCACGCGCCGTGTCCGATCGCCGTCGTTCCGCAGACGTGACGGTTCACCGCGAGGGGGACGGGACCGTAGGGAGGGCCGGGTGGCGGCCCGGCCGGGACCTTCGGCCCCGTGACCGTGGCCCGGTGCCGCTCGATCGTGGGTGCGGGAGGGAACGGATCAGCGAGAGCTGGAGGCGGGAACATGAGCGCACATGATTCGCCGTACTCGTCCCCCCAGGAGCAGACGCCCCCAGGGGCGAACCCGCTGAGGCGAAGGTCCGACAGGATCGAAGCCCGGGTCCGCCGCTTCCTCATGGTCGTCCTGGTCCTCGGAGTGCCGGCGGCCTCGCTGAGCGCGGGCCTGACGGCCTACGAATCTTCGATGCGTACCGTGGAAGTGCACGCGGCGGAGCGGCAGGAGGCCACCGCCCGGCTGACTTCGGACGTCGAAGGGTCGCATGGCCGTACTGAAGACGCGGTGCAACGAGCACACGTCCGATGGACCGGCAAGGACGGCAAGGAACGGACCGGAACGGCCCTCGTGAAGTCAGGTACGCCCCGAGGCGCGACCGTGCAGGTCTGGGTGGGCCCCGACGGAACCCTCACCAGTCCGCCGGTGTCCGCCGACGACGCGATGGCCACCGGATGGATTGCGGGCGGGCTGGCGGCAGTTGTGGTGGCCACCGGGGTCCGTGCCGCAAGGGCGGGCATGCGCCGGATGCTGGACCGCGGCAGGTACGCGCAGTGGGACGCCGAGTGGGACCTGGTGGAGCCCCCTTGGTCCGCGCGCTTCCGCCAGTGACAGGCCGGGGGGCGCACTGCTGTCGAGGAGGTGAGGGTGGTGCCCGAGACGTACGGATCGCCGCCGCCGGCGGCAGACTCGACGAGTACGCACCGGACGAACTGGTCCGCTCCGGCGTGCCGACGCCATGCGGCGCCAGAGCCGGGAACGCAACGGTGATCTCGCCATTGGTTCGCGCTCCGACCCCACTCCGGGTCGACTCATGTGCCTGTGGCGGAACGCCTCGCGTCGTCGGTCCGACAAGTGACGTGCGTCGAGACCGAGACCACGCCGTCCACGCTCCGGCACAGGCGTTCGATGATGGGGATCAGGCTCCTGAACTCGACGGATCCGTCCAGGGTTACCTGCCCCTCACGAACGTCGACCGTCAGATCTGAGGGAGCAAGGTCCATCGTCTGCTGCAGCACGTCCTGGGTGATTTCCTCGCGGATGGCGTCGTCGCGGCGCAGGAAGGTCCGCAGCAGGTCACTGCGGCTGACGATGCCCTGCAGCTTGTCCGTCTCGTCCACGACGGGCAGCCGCTTGACACCGTGGACCTCCATCAGGCGGGCCGCCTCGACCACGGTCCACTCCGGACGCGCACACACCGCGGGAGCCGACATCAACTCCTCGGCCCTGGCCCCTTCGGCCTTGGCCCGCTCCCAGGCCTCCAGATGCGGAATCGGTGTCAGGCCGGACGGGTCGGCCTGGTCCGCGGACTTGCGCAGCAGGTCGGCCTCGGAGACCACACCCATCGGGCGGTCCTGCTCGTCCACCACCGGTACGGCGGTGACATCGTTCTCCGCCAACAGCTTGACGATCTCCTTGAACGGCAGGTCACGCCGTACTCGCACGACCTGTCGGGTCATGAGCTCTGCGACCGTTCTGTGATGCATGTCGCCTTTCCCTTCGAGGCCTGTTACAGCGAGACGTGGTCACGTGTCGAGCGTGTCGGGAACCAGCCCGCCCATGAGTGAGCGGCTCCTGTCCGCGTTGGGGCCGGCAGGCCCGGGCCAGTGGGGTCGGGACCGGTCCGGTCGGCCCCGGATCAGGGCTTCTCGGCCCGTGCGGCGGCCCGCCGTGCGTGGCACGTTGGGTACAGCAGCATTCTGAGGATACGGCGGCGATCATGCGAGCTCACCTCGGCGATCAACTCGTCATCGAAAGCCCGACGACAGGCGCCAACAGGCGCGACGGCGAGATTGTCGGACTCCACCACGCGGATGGAACACCGCCCTACGACGTGCGATGGTCGGACACGGACGAGGTCACGCTGGTGTTCCCCGGGTCCGATGCGCACATCCATCACGTAGAGCATCTGCCCGGGACAACGCCTGCGCCTTCTGCGCCGGGCACGGACGGACCGGGCACGGAGGGGCCGGGTGCGGTATCCGACGGTCCCCGGCCCGACAGGGCGACCAGCTCTGGAGACGTCGGCCGGCGCGTGGCCGCCGAACGCGAGCGGCGGGGGCTCACCCGGGCTGCCCTGGCAAGCCGCGCGGCAATGGCGCCGGAGTACCTGGCGTACCTCGAAGAACGCCCGGCTGACCCGAGCCCGGGGACTCTCACCCGATTGGCAGGCGCGCTGGGAACGAGCGTCGCAGCCCTTCGCGGGGGCGGCATCGATCTGCCGCCCGGCCAGGGCCGGGCGCTCCTCCACCCCCAGTTGCGGGACCTCAGCCCGGACGAATGCCGCGCCCGGCTCTCCACTCACGGTGTGGGCCGCGTCGCGGTGGCCACACCCGACGGCCCGGCGGTCGTTCCGGTGAACTACGAAGTCACCGACGATGCGATCGCCTTCCGGACCGCGCCCGACTCCGTGCCCGCGGTTGCCGTGGGGACGGACATCGCCTTCGAGGTCGACCATCTGGACGAGGCCGCGAGCCAGGGGTGGAGCGTTCTTGTCGTCGGCCCTGCGCGGCATGTCACGGAGCCCGACGAGGTGCGACGGCTGGCCGAGGGTGCTCACACCGAGCCATGGGCGGGTGGCGAACGAGAGATGTGGGTGTCGATCCAACCCCAGCGCCTCACGGGCCGCCGTATCGGTCCGGCCGATCAGTGAGCAGCGAATGGCTGCCGCTTCTGCGAAGGGAGGCTCCGGTGATCCGACAAGCACCGTCCGACGAGCGTGTGACCGACCTGGTCTACGACGCTGCTGCCGCCCCGTCGATGCACAACGCGCAGCCGTGGCGCTTCAACTATCGCCAGGGCAGCCGTACTTTCCGTCTCCTCGCCGATTTCGACTGCGTCATGCCGCACTCCGACCCCGACGCCCGCGGCCTGCACCTCGGCTGCGGCGCCGCCCTGCTGAACCTTCGGGTCGCGGTGGTCCACGGAGGCTGGTACCCGGCAGTCCGGCTGCTTCCCGACCCCGACGACCCTGTGCTGCTCGCGACCGTGCAGCTGACCGACGCCGAGGGCGGCGAGAGCGACCTCGCCGCGCTGTATCCGGCGATCCACCGGCGGCACAGCAGCCGCTTCCCGTTCGAGGAGACGGAGATCTCCGAGAGCATACGAACGGCCCTCAGCGACGCCGCCGACCGTGAGGGAGCCACCCTGAGCTTTCCCGGCCCATGGCACCAGCAGGAGGTACTGGACTTGGTTGAGGAGGCCGAGCGGCGCAACCGCACCGACCGCGGCAGCGACCGGGACCTGGCGCAATGGACCCGCATCGACGCTCCGTCCGTGAACACAGCTCCCGACGGGATCCCGGACTACGCCTTCGGGCCGCGCAAACGCGGTGGCAAAGCCCCCATGCGCGACTTCGCCGGAATCAGGCCGGTGGCCGGCCGTGGCACCGCCGACTTCGAACAGTCACCTCAACTGGCCCTCCTCGGCACGACGGACGACCGCCCGGAGGACTGGCTCCGCGCCGGCCAGGCCATGGAACGCGTCCTCCTGCTGGCCACGCTCGAAGGCTTGTCCGCCTCCTTCGCCACCCAGGCCATCGAATGGACCGACCTCCGCTGGCCGCTGCGCGACCCGGTGACGGGAAGGACCTGCACGCAGATGGTGCTGCGCCTCGGATACGGCCCCGAAGGCCCCACCACACCGCGCCGACCGGTGCCGGACGTGCTCGACATCCAGCCCTGAGCACCCGTGGCGCCGGTTGGTGTCTGTGATTCCGTCGCCACCGCCGAGAGTACCGGTACTCGTCGCCGGAGCCGTCACTCTGCTCCCGCTGGTCCGGTCCATGCGGATCCCGCTGGTCCGGTCCATGCGGAGGACTCGCCGGTGAGACGGGACTCGACGTCCACGACGCCCTCCACGGTGCGGACCAGGCGTGCGGCAACGGAAATGAGCGAGGTGTCGCCGATCTGCCCGCGGAGGGTGACGACTCCTTCGTGCACGTTCACATGTACGGCGTGGCTGAACGCGGGGAAGAGATAGGCGATCACCGTGCGGCGGACCTCCTCCTCGATCTCCTCGTCCGGGCGCAGGAAGACCTTCAGCAGGTCGGCACGGCTGACGATGCCCTGCAGCATGTCCTCGTCATCGACCACGGGGAGCCGCTTGACGTGCTTCACAGCCATGATCCGCGCAGCCTGTGCCAAGGTGACGCCGGGGTGCACGGTTACGGCGGGGGTGCTCATGAGCTCCTCGGCGGTGACCGCTCCCGCTTTGGCGATGTCGGGCATGCGCCGTCCCTGCTCATAGAGGCTCATTGCCGTGTCGTGAAACTCCTCCTTGGGCAGCAGGTCGGCCTCGGACACGACACCGATGACGCGCCCGTCGCCCTCCAGGACCGGCAGGGCACTCACCTTCCACTCCTCCATCGTCCGCACGATCTCCTTGAAGGTCGCGGCGCGCCCGACGGCTACCACCCTTGGCGTCATCACATCGCTCACGATGTGCGGGGTCTCAGGCACTTCAGGCCTCCTTTCGCGTCAGCGTTTCAGGGCTCAGAGCCGGCGCCGGTCCTCGGGGCACCGCCCCGGCGCGACCACACTCCGTGATCACGGTGACCTCTCCCAATGGACCGCAGCGCCCCCGGCGTCTTCAGGGACGGGAGGTGGCGTCTCGCGGGCAGGCCGCGAGCCGGAGTCGTCAATGCGGTGGGTCAGCTTGTCGATGACGGCGACCACGCCGTCCACCTCCTGGGCCAGCCGGACCGCGACCTGGATGTCGCTGAACCGCTCCAGCTGTCCTTCGAGGGTGACCACACCGTCGATCACATGTACCCGGACCGCGTCCGGGGACAGCCACAGCGTCTGGTCCAGGATCTCGTCCGTGATCTCCCGGCGAATGTCAGGGTCCGGCCGGAGGAATACCTGAAGCAGGTCGCGACGGGTCACGATGCCCACGAGACGGCCTTCCTCGTCGACCACGGGAAGCCGCTCGATGCGATGCTGCGCCATGGTGCGGGCAGCCATGGCGATGGTGTGGCCGGCCTGGACGGTGATCGCAGGTTGGGACATCAGCTCCCGGGCGCTGCTCGCCTGCGCCTTGGTGTCTGAGCCGCTGGTCTCCTCATCCCCTGTCGGCGGTGACCGCCAGGCCGACTGCGCGCTGCGAGCGGGTTCCGCCTTGGGCGCAACGCCCGCCTGCCGGAGTACGAGGTCGCTCTCGGAGATCACACCGAGCACCTTGTCGTCGGAATCGACCACCGGCAGACCGCTGATCGCGTGCACTGCCAGCAGCTTGGCGACCTCTTTGAACGGGGTCTGCGGAATCACCGAGACGACATCCTGCACCATCAGGCTGCCGATCTTGCTGTGCTTCATCGTCGGCTCCCTCTCGCGGGTGGGGCTCACTCGCGCCACTTGTGCTGCTCCCAGTCCTGCTCTCGGCTTCAGCCTCCGGCGAGAAGACGCCCGGCTCCAGGGCCTTACGGGGCATGGCGGTGGGCCGACCGGCCGTATGACTCCACCATTGCTGACGGGCGGCGTGATGCAACCCGGCCGCAGGTCGCCGGGAGCCGGTTCCGTGTGTCGCGGGGCCCCCTGGGTGGTGCGACGGTATTCACAGGGGCGCTCGAAGAGGCCGGAGAGGAAGACGGTGGAGACGATGGAACTCCCGCTGGTGATCGGCGTAGACGGATCGGATTCCAGCCTGCAGGCGGTCGACTGGGCGGTCGACGAAGCGGCACGCCACGGGCTGCCACTGCGTCTGATCTACGGCTCCCTGTGGGAGCGGTACGAGGGCAGCCGCCCGTCCACCAGCACCGATCGTCCCGCCGAAGAGATCATGGCGGAACACATCATCGCCTCCGGCGCGGAGCGCGCCCGACTGCGCAATCCAGAGGTCAAGGTGTCGGGCGAGGTGCTGCCCGACGATGCCGTGTCCGCGCTGCTACGGGAGGGACACGAGGCATCTGCCCTGGTCACGGGCGCCCGAGGGCGTAGTGAACTCGCCGGGCTGCTGCTGGGGTCGGTCAGCCTCACGGTGGCGGCCCGTGCCGTGTGCCCGGTCGTCGTGGTCCGCGGCTCCGAGCCGAACCGGCGGGGAGCCTGCGGGAGGGTGGTGGTTGGCGTCGGCGATTCGACCGAGGGCTCAAGCGCCGTACGGTTCGCCTTCCGCGAGGCCGAGGCACGCGGCTGTGCCCTGGAGGCCGTGCGAGCCTGGCGCTGCCCGGCCCACGAGCCCGCGGACCACCCCCTCCTGGCGGGCGATGCCGCCCGTGCGCACGAGGAGCGTGCCTCGGCCACCCTCAGTGACGCGCTGCGCGAGCCTGTACGCGACCATCCCCGGGTCGAGGTGCAACGCCGGCCGGTCGAAGGCCCTGCCCACAAGGTTCTCCTGGACGCGTCGGCCCATGCCGACCTGCTGGTCGTCGGCGCCCTGAGGCGGCACGGGCACCTCGGTCTGCAACTCGGCAGGGTCGCCCACGCCCTGCTCCATCACTCCGAGTGCCCGGTCGCCGTCATCCCACAGCGAGCCTGACACCGCGGGAGTCGACTTCGCTCCCGTCCGGCAAGTTGATCCTTCCCGGGGACAGCAAAGAGATCAGCGGTCCAGGACCGCGGGCACTGTGGGGCTCCACGAGCCCGAAGTGCGCTCCCCGGTGGGGGCTGGTTACGTGGAGGTTCGCGGTCCCATGGCCGGTCGGGCAGCTGTCGCCGGCACGTGCACGAAGTCCGTCCCCCAAGGAGGATTCACGATGAGGTTCATGGGAGTTCGCACGGCACGGGCCGTCATTGCAGCGGCGGTCGCAGTTCCGCTCTCGCTCGGCGCGTTCGCCTCGCAGACCTACGCACAGGAGCCGACTCCCGGTCCGACGGGAACGTTCGGCCCCGACTGCTCGGAACTGCCCGAGAGCGGAGAAGGCAGCATCGCCGCCATGGCCCAGCAGAAGGTGGCGGATGCTGCGGCCGGAAGCCGCCAGTTGGCCGAGCTGTCAGCGGCGTTGACGAATGCAAGGCTGGACAACGCCCTCAACCGATCGGACAACATCACCCTCTTCGCGCCGACCAATCACGCCTTCAACAGCTTGTCCCAGGCACAGCGCGACTCACTGATGACGGACCCGGAGCAGTTGAAGAAGGTACTGACCTACCACGTGGTGGACGACGACATCACACCGAGCCGGCTGCCGAACGGCTCGTTCAAGACGATGGAAGGCTCCGAACTCACCACCTCCGGCGCGGGTACGTCGTACAAGGTCAATGACACGGCAAACATCGTCTGCGGCAACATCACCACCGCCAACGCCACTGTCTATCTCATTGACGCGCTCCTCACCCCTCCTGGCTGACCCGGGACGAGGGGTTCGCGATGGCCGTGGGGACGCAGCTCCGCTGAGGCAGTGAACCAGCACGGGGGCGACCGAAGGTCTGAGTGGGAAGTGGACGAACTCCGGAGTACGCCACCCGGAGCGGCGGGGCTGTCGCTTGACGAGGCCGCGCGGCGATTCGAACTCTACGGGCCCAACGAGGTCCCGTCGGAGCCGCGCACCCCCGTGTGGCGGCGGGTGCTGCAGCAGTTGCGTGACCCGTTGATCCTGGTGCTGCTCGTGGCCGCTGCTCTGACGATCGCCACCGGTGATTTCACCGACGCCGCCGTGATTCTGCTCGTGATCACTGTGAACACAGTGGTCGGCGTGGTGCAGGAGGTGCGGGCAGAACAGGCCGTGATGGCCCTGTCCGCCATGAGTGCCCCCGCCGCCAGGGTGGTGCGGGACGGCGAAGAACGTTCGATCCCGGCTGCCGAGGTGGTGCCCGGTGATCTGATCCTGGTGTCCGAGGGTGACATCCTTCCCGCCGACGGAGACGTACAGGCCGCGGCACTGCTGATGGCTGACGAGTCCTCGCTGACGGGCGAGTCCGTTCCGGTGGAGAAGGCTCCTGACAGTGACCCGTCGTGCGGCAGGGTGTCGGCGGGCACGGTCATTGTCCGCGGCCGCGGCCGCGTCGTGGTCACCGCCACCGGAGCCGACAGCGCGCTCGGCCGGATCGCCTCCCTCATGGGTGCCGGGCCCGGTCTGACTCCGCTGCAGCATCGGCTGGCGAGGTTCGGCCGGATCCTGGCAGCTGTCATCGTGGCGCTGTGCGCCGTCGTCCTCGCTCTCGGGCTGGTGCGCGGCCAACCCGTGGAGCTGATGATCGTCGCAGCGATCAGCCTCGCCGTCGCGGCCGTTCCGGAGTCCCTTCCCGCCGTGGTGACGCTCGCGCTCGCGTTGGGTGCACGGCGGATGGCGGACCGGCAGGCCATCGCCCGCAGACTGCCCGCAGTGGAGACTCTGGGCTCCGTGACCGTGATCGCCACCGACAAGACCGGTACCTTGACCGAGGGCCGGATGGCAGCCGAACAGCTGTGGACGCCACGCGGAGAGGCCACGGTCACGGGTGAGGGATACGAACCTCAGGGCCGGGTCGTCCGCGAGGGCGAGACGGTCACCACGGGCGATGCGCCGGACCTGGCGGCGCTGCTGCGCGTCGCGATGCTGTGCAACGACGCCGCGCTGGAGCCCTCGTCGGACCGCTCGACGGAGTGGCGCGCGCTGGGCGATCCCACGGAGGCAGCCCTGCTCGCGGCCGGGGCGCGCCTCGGGCTGGACAGAGCGGAGCTGGACCGGGAGCTGCCCCGCGTCGAGGAGATTCCGTTCGACAGCGGCCGCAAGCGCATGACGACCGTGCACCGTCGGCCGGTGGGCGGACTGCGGGTCGCGTGCAAAGGAGCGCCGGAATCGCTGCTCCGGCCGGAGGTTCTGGCCGACGGCCCTGACGTACTCGCACAGGCGGCGGCGCAGGCCGAGGTGCTCGCACGCCACGGTTACCGAGTGCTCGCCGTCGCCTCGGCCGACCACGAGGAATCGGCGGAACGGCCTCGGACATGGGAGTCGGGTCTGTCGCTTCTCGGCCTCGTCGGCATCCTGGACCCGCCACGGAGCGCGTCGGAGGCGACCATGGCCGCCTGCAAAAGAGCCGGCATCGTCCCCGTACTCGTCACCGGCGACCATCCCCTGACCGCACGGGCCGTGGCCGAGCGCCTCGGCATCGCCTCCCGGGACGAGGAGGTCACCACCGGCGAGAGGATCCGGGAAGGCACAGCGGGCGATCTGACGAGCGTACGCGTCTACGCCCGGACCACCCCCGAACAGAAGCTGGACATCGTGCAGGCCTGGCGCGGGGCGGGGCACGTGGTGGCGATGACAGGTGACGGCGTCAACGACGGCCCCGCTCTCCGCCGGGCCGACATCGGCGTGGCCATGGGGCGGCGCGGCACCGAGGTGGCACGCCAAGCGGCCGATCTTGTGCTCGCCGACGACAATCCGGCCACGATCGTGTCGGCCGTCGAGGAAGGGCGCCGGGTCTACGCGAACGTGCGCCGGTTCCTCCTCTACGGCCTCGCCGGGGGCACCGCGGAGATCCTGGTCATGCTCGTCGGCCCCTTCCTCGGGATGCCGCTGCCGCTGCTCCCCGCGCAGATCCTGTGGATCAACCTGCTCACGCACGGCCTGCCCGGTGTCGCCCTCGGCGCGGAGCCCGTCGCCCCGGACGCGATGCGCCACCCGCCCCGGCCTCCCGCCGAGAGCGTGCTGGGTGCCGGCCTGTGGCCGCGGATCCTGGTCATGGGGGCCTTCGTCGCCGTAGTGACCCTTGCCGCCGGGGTCTGGGCCCGGGAGACGGGCCGCCCCTGGCAGTCCATGATGTTCCTGGTTCTCGGCGCGACACAGCTCGGCGTGGCACTCGGTTCCCGGGCCCGCCCGGGAAGCCTGGCCAACCCGTTCCTGCTGGTCGCGGTCGGCACGGCACTGCTCCTCCAGGCGGCCGGTGTCTATCTGCCTCCCCTGCGGGCCCTGCTGGGTACCGAGCCACTTCCGCTCACCGACCTGGCGATCGCCGCCGCGCTGTCCGGCCTCGGCCATGTCGTCATGCGTCTCCAGGCGCGCTTGTGGCCTGAGCCTCCGCCGCGTGCGACGGTCCCGTCGAGAACGCCGGAGCACTGAGCCTTCTGCAACGGCCATGCCTCTCCTCCACCGGGAGCCCGGCCGGATCGACCCCGCCGAAGCCCTCGGACGCACCCTTGACCCGGGCGGTTCCGTGCTGCCGGACGTGCGCGAGGCGCACGAATGGGCCGCGGGCCACGCCCCGGCGGAGGCCGTCCACCTGCCTCTGAGCGCGCTCGTCGCTGAAGCGGCGCTTCCCGAGCCGGCCCCGGGCCGTCCGCCGGTGGTGATCTGCCGGTCCGGTCGCGCCGGCCACCGCGACGACCAGAACGGTCAGCGGCAACCAGCTGCGCGGCGTGGTCACCCGGGCCCCGTCCGGTGGGCGGCGAGGCGTTTGCGTGCTTCGGAGTACGTGTCCGCGTCGATCTCGCCGGAGGCGAAGCGGCGGTCAAGGATGTCCTCCGGCGTTTCCCTCCGTGGCTTCCAGGGCTCCGTGGCGTCGTGACGACCAGCCGAGTGCTGCGTCAGCCGCAGGACCGCCCACACCACAAGGCCCAACAACACGATCCACAGCAGCGGCATCAGGGTCATCCAGACCCAGCCACCATTCCAGTACGTCACCGTGGCTCACCTCCTGAGACTCCCTACTCTCCGCGCGTACGGAGGAGGGCGGCCAGTGCCGGCCGGCCTCGCTCGCGGGCCACTCGGGCCCTCTTTGTCCGTCCACTCGGTGGCTGCTCGGGACCGCGCCGGTTCCGATGGCCGGCGCCGTGGCGTGCGGGTCTGGCCGGTCGCACCGGGCTGGGCCGTACCGGAGCAGACGTGGGTTGGCCGTTGGCCTTCGCGCAGCGTGGGCACGGCGGTCGGTCGCCACCGATTCGCCGGCATGCGTACGGGATGCGACGGACCCACACTGGGCTCAAGGAGTACAGGCCGGGGAGGGCCCGGCTCCATGGGCTCTCCCCGCGCAGATCGCAAGGGCCGAAGGAGACGACCATGACCACTGCACGGGAGATCATGCATGCCGGTGCCACCTGCATCCAGGAGAGCGAGACACTGGAGGCCGCGGCGCGCCGGATGAGTGAGCTGGGCGTCGGAGCTCTGCCGATCTGCGGGCCGGACGACCGGCTCCACGGGATCATTACCGACCGTGACATCGTGGTGAAGTGTCTGGCCAAGGGCAAGGACCCGAAGACCATGACTGCGGGCATGCTCGAGCAGGGCAAGCCGATCACGATCGACGCCGACGCCGACACGGACCAAGTCCTGCAGGCCATGGAAGAGCACAAGATCCGGAGGCTGCCGGTCATCGAGAACCGCCGCCTGGTGGGCATGATCAGCGAAGCGGACCTTGCACGTCGCCTGCCGGAGGAGCAGGTGGGCCACTTCGTCGAGGTCGTCTGCGCCGCGAAGTGACCGGCTCTGCCGGACCAGGTCGGGGAACTCGTCGGTGATCACGGTGACCGGCCCTGGAACCCCGAGGGTGAGCAGGGCGTCACCAGCGTCTCCCCGTCCACGCCGGGCGAGTGCAGGCTGCCGGTGTCGCAGGGCCGGCCGATGTGGGCGTACACCGGCCGCCGAACGCCGTGTCGTGCGATTCGGATGCCCACCTCGCGGACACGCGCGTCGACGCCGACGCCGACGCCGACGCCGACGCCGACGCCGACGCCGACGCCGACGCCGACGCCGACGCCGACGCCGACGCCGACGCGGACGCGGACCGGCCTCGGCTCCTTGTGGAGCCGCATCGCAGGCTCCTTCGCATGCAGCCACCGGCATGGGAGTCGCTCCCGACTCCGATGCCGAGTGTTGGCCTCGTCCGGGCTGCAGGGAGCAAAGGTGCTGAGGGAGGAACGGCATGCTTGAGAGACTCAAGGACGTGCCTGCCGGAGTCGACGCGGTAAAGGCGGTCGGAACCGTTTCGAAGGACGACTACGAGATGGTGATCGAGTCGCTCGTCGACAGTGCACGAAGCGAAGGTCGCCGTATCCGGTTCCTGTACGAATTCGGCCCGGAATTCCGGTCGTTCACGCCCGGGGCCGGGTGGGAAGACCTCAAGATCGGGACTACCTCCCTGCGGCTGTTCGAAGGCTGCGCGGTCGTCAGCGACATCGACTGGATCCGTCGGTCGACTCGGCTCGCGAGCTTTCTGATGCCCTGCCCGGTGCGCGTCTTCGGCAACCGGGAGCGGGACGAGGCCCTCCGCTGGCTGAGTTCGCTGCCCGAAGGTCCCGGAATTTCCCAACGACTCCTGCCCGAGTCCCACGTCATCGTTGTCGAGGTCGAACAGCCCTTGCGCGCCCAGGACTTCGATGCCCTGTCACTGACCACGGACGGCTGGCTCGAAACACACGCCGAGTTGGCCGGCGTCGTGCTCCACGTCCGGGAGTTTTCCGGCTGGGAGAACGTCGGGAGCCTGCTCCGGCATGTGCGTTTCGTCCGCGACCACCACAGGAGGGTCAGGAGGGTCGCGCTGGCGGCCGACAGCAAGCTCGCCGGCCTGATGCCTCATCTTGCGAACCACTTCGTCCGGGCCGAAGTGCGGCGGTTCGGTTACGACGCACTCGAAGACGCGGTCGCATGGTCGGCGAGCCCTCCGGACCACCCGGCCGGCGCGGGTTGACGCGACGGCCGTGACGGCAGGTCGGCGGTCGCGAGCAGGCACCCGCGTCGGCCATCTCGAGGCGCCCGGACACGTGGTGGTGAGGCACTGCGGGAACGGGCCTGGCGGGGCTCGTGGCCGCTACTGGAAGGCGGCCTGGATTTCCTGTTCAGTGGCGGCGTGGGAGACGACGAGGAGTTCGTCGCCGGGCTGGAGCCGCATCTCGCGGGTGGGGACGGTGGGCTGGCCGGCGCGGATGACGGTGGCGATGACACTGCCCGCGGGGAGAGTGATCTCCGCGAGAGTGCGGCCCGCGGCGCGGGACTGCGGTGTGATGGCGGTTTCGATGACGTCGACGCCCGCTTTGCTCAGGCGCAGGAGGGCCACCGTGTCCGTGGCGCCGGTGGCTTCCTCGATGAGCGAGATGAGGGGCATGGCGGCGGGGACTGCGGTGTCGACGCCCCAATGCTGGTCGAAGAGCCAGGTGTTCTCGTTGTCGTTGACGCGTGCGGCGACGCGGGGGACGGCGAACTGCCGCTTGGCGAGGAGGCTGATGACGAGGTTGTCCTCGTCCTTGCCGGTGGTGGCGATGACGAGGTCCGTGGTGTGGGCACCGGCATGTTCGAGGAGGGCGGGTTCGCAGGCGTCCCCTTCTACGAGGCGAACGGGCAGGTGGCCTTCGAGTTCGGTGATGCGGTTCTCGTCGATGTCGATGAGAGTGACGTCGTTGCGGGCGGCGGCGAGGACCTGGGCGACCTGGGTGCCCAGGCGGCCGGCGCCGGCGATGAGGGCCTTCACGTCCCGAGCTCCTTGTCCAGGAAGCCGCGCAGGCGGCCGAGGGCGGTGGCGGCGACGGCGAAGGTGACCAGGTCGCCGGGTTCGGCGGGGGTGCTGTGGGCGGGCACGAGGGAGCGGCCTGCCCGGGTGACCTCCACGACGCGGATCTCGCCGTCGATGTCGAACTCGGTCAGCCGTCGGCCGGTGAGGTACGCGGGAAGCCGGGAGCGCACCAGGAGGGTTTCGCCGTTGCCGAAGGTGAGTTCGGGGGTGAGATGGCGGTGCAGCAGCATCTGGTGGATCTGGTGGACGGTCCAGCGGACGCTGGCGATGGTGGGGATGCCGAGTTCGCGGTAGATGTCGGCGCGGCGGGGGTCGTAGATGCGGGCGAGGACGACGGGGACCCGGTAGGTCTCCTTGGCGGTCCGTGCGCTGACGATGTTGCTGTTGTCCCCCGAGGTGACGGCGACGAACGCGTCGGCGTGCTCGATGCCGGCGGCTTCGAGCACGGTCCGGCTGTAGCTGTTGCCTTCGTGGAACTGCCCGGGGAAGCCGGTGGGCAGCAGTCGGCGGGTCCTGCGGCTGCGGTCGATGAGCCGTACGTCGTGGCCTTCGGCGGTGAGCTGGACGGCGAGCGTGGATCCCACACGCCCGCAGCCCGCGATGATCACTCTCATCCTGTTTCTCCCTTTGCGCTCGTCGGCCGGTGGCGGCGCAACCACGCTTTACGGGTCTCCTCCGCAGCCAGCAGCACTGCTCCGAAACCGGCGAGAACTGCCCAGTCGGCGACGTCCAGCGGCGCGGTGTTGAAGAGAGCCTGCAGCGGGGGAAGATAGCTGATCGCCGCCATCAGGGTGACGCCGAAACAGCCGGCGGCGATCAACCACGGGTTGGACAGCAGCCCGATCCGGAACAGGCTCTGCCGATCGGTGCGCACCGCGAGAGCGACGAAGAACTGACTGAGCACGATCCCCGCCTGGACCAGGGTGAGCGCCTCGCGGTAGACGGGGTTGTCCTCGGTGAAGTCGGCGTACGGGATTCCCGAGGCGTGGATGTGCCAGAAGAACACGGCGGTCACGCCGAGGGCCTGGATGCCGCCCAGGAACAGGATGCGCCCCATCACGGTGGCGGAGAAGAGTCGTTCGCGCCGTGAGCGGGGCGGGCGGTCCATGACATCGGGTTCCGGCGGCTCGGCGCCGAGCGCCAGAGCGGGCAGGACGTCCGAGCCGAGGTCGATCGCGAGGATCTGGACCGCGGTGATCGGCACCAGGGGGAACCCCGCGAAGGTCGCAGCAACGATCGGGACGAGCTCGCCGATGTTGCTGCTGAAGACGTAGACGAGGAACTTGCGGATGTTCTGGTAGACGGACCGGCCGAGTCGCACCGCCGCCGCGACGGAGGCGAACGAGTCGTCCAGCAGCACCACCACTGCGGCTTCCCGGGCGACGTCGGTGCCGGAGGCGCCCATCGCGACGCCGATGTCCGCGTGCTTGAGGGCAGGGGCGTCATTGGCGCCGTCGCCGGTGACCGCGACGACCTCGCCGCGCCGCTGCAGGGCGGTGACGACGCGCATCTTGTGTTCGGGGCCGACCCGGCACAGCAGCAGCTCGCCGGACGCGGCGAGCAGTGCGTCAAGGCCGTCGTCGTCGAGCGAGTCCAGTCGGGTGCCGGTCACGATCGTGGGCGCGGGCTGCCGCACGATCCCAACGCGGCGGGCGACGGCCTCCGCGGTCAGCGGATGGTCGCCGGTGACCATGACGATGCGGATCCCGGCCCGTCGGCAGGCGTCGACGGCGTCGCTGACTTCCGGCCGTGGCGGGTCGAGCATCCCGACCAGGCCGAGAAACGTGAGCTCCGATTCAACCTTGTGCTGGGCGGGGCGGGGGTCGGCCAGAGGCTGTGACGCCGCCGCCAGCACGCGCAGCCCTTGGGAGGCCAATTGGTCGTTGGCGGCGGTCACCACCGCGCGAAGCTCATCGGTCAGCGGCAGCCGGTCACCTCCCCACTCGATGGCCGTGCACCGGGCCAAGAGCTCCTGTGGTGCGCCTTTGACATAGGCGCGGTATTCGTCGGGGGTCCCGTGCACGGTGCTCATCAGCTTGCGGGTCGAGTCGAAGGGGTACTCCGCCACACGGGGCGTGGCGGCTTCCTCGGCGGTCAGGTCAAGGCCGGCCTTCGCTGCGGCGACGAGCAGGGCCCCCTCGGTGGTGTCGCCGAGCACCCGCCAGCCCTCGCGGTCCGTCTGGGGGAACCTCCCGGCGATGTTCCCCCCGGACCTGACGGCCCCGGAGGTGCCCCCAGGGGGAGGGACGAGCCGGGCGTTGGAGCACAGCCCTGCCGCGCGGAGCAGCTCGCGCACCGGCCTGGGATCGGTCACTTCGCCGACAGGCGCGTACCCCACGCCGGACACGGGGTGTGACGCGCCGCCGGCCCACACCTGGGCGACGGTCATCTCGGCCTGGGTGAGTGTCCCGGTCTTGTCCGTGCACACGACGGTGGTGGAACCCAGCGCCTCCACCGCCAGCAGCTGCTTGACCAGTGCGTGCCGACGGGCCATGCGCCGTACGCCGATGGCCAGCGACACCGACAACGTCGCCGGAAGCCCCTCGGGTACGAGCGCGACCATGACCCCGAGGGCGAAGACGAAGGTCTCCACGAGCGGCTGCCCGGTGGACGCCCGCACGGCGAACAGGGCCGCGCCGATTGCCAGGGCCGTGCCCGCGACCCGGCGGGCCATCAAGGCGACCTGGCGTTGCAGCGGGGTCTTCTGCCGCGGTGCTGCCGCGGTGAGCCGGAAGACGCGTCCGAACTCCGTTGCCGCACCGGTGGCGAACACCACGCCCTTCGCGGAGCCCGCCACCACATCGGTGCCCATGAACACGCAGTTACGGGCTTCGAGCACCGGGCCGACCGCCACCGGTTCACCCGTGCGCCCGACGGCATCGCTCTCCCCGGTCAGGGCCGCGTTGTTCACCGAGACCTCGTGTGCCTCCACCAGGCGGCAGTCCGCAGACACCGCGTCCCCGGCTTCCAGGACGACGACGTCTCCGGGCACCAGGTCGCGGGCGGGCAGCTCCTGCCGCTCACCGTCGCGGAGCACCAGGCAAGAGCGCGGAACCATGGCCTGCAGCGATTCCGCCGTCCGCTCGGCCGAGTACTCCTGCGCGAAGCCGATAGCCGCGTTCAGCACCACCACGCCCAGAATCGCCACCGCCAGCTGCAAGGTGCCCACGTCACGGGGCTCTTGAAGCCCATGGGCCAGAAACGTGATCGCCGACGCGCCGAGCAGCACCACGGCGAAGAGGTCGGTGAACTGTCCGACGAGATCTCGCCACAGTCCCCTCCGCTTGGCGGGCGGCAGCTCGTTGGGCCCGAACCGGTTCCGCCGCGCTGCCGCTTCCGCCGACGTCAGTCCCCGCGGAGAGGTGCCCAGCGCGGCGAAGACGTGCCCGGCCGACAGGGGCTGTACGGCGGGGCCGCTCGTCCCACTGGGGGCCGCCGGCCTGCGTCCCCCGTCACCGGGCTTCAGTACGGGGGTTCCGGTACCCATGTCGGGACACCCTGGCGGGACGAGGTCACGGCGCGGCCACGCGTACGGCTGTGACCTTGTACTCGGGGCAGGACGTGACGGTGTCCGCATGGCTGGAGGTGAGGCGGTTCACTCCGCTCGCGGGGAAGTGGAACGAGCAGAAGACCTGGCCTGGGGCCGTCTGTTCACTGATCCGGGCGATGAGCCGGGCCCGTCCGTGCCGGCTCTCCACGGCGACCCGCGCGCCCTCCCTCACGTCGTACCGGATGGCGTCGTCGGGGTGGAGGTCGAGGAAGTCGTCCGGATCGAGTGCGAGGTTGCCGCCGCGGCGGGTCATGCTGCCGGAGTTGTAGTGGGCCCATCGCCGACCGGTGACCAGAACCAGCGGATAGTCGTCGTCGGGCTGTTCGCCCGGTGGGACGTAGGGGGCCGCGGCAAGGTGGGCCCGCCCGTCCGGCGTGGCGAACCTCTCCGCGTACAGCGTGGCCTCGCCAGGGCGGTCGGGATCCGGGCAAGGCCACGGCACGGCGCCCTCCCGGTCCAGACGGTCGTGGGAGAGACCGGCGAAGACGGGCGCGACCCGACCACATTCGGCCAGTGCGTCGGCCGGAGTCGGGCAGCCCATGCCGCTGCCCATGGCTGTCGCGATGGCGTGCACGATGTCGAAGTCCGTACGTGCCTCGCCCGGCGGGGGCACGGCGCGACGGACTCGCTGGAACCGGCGGTCGAAGTTGACGAAGGTGCCGTCCTTCTCCAGCCAGGACGCGACCGGCAGCACGATGTCGGCGTGGCGGGCGGTCTCGGACAGGAACAGTTCGTTGCACACCACGAGCGGGCACGCTTCCAGGGCTTCCACCACCCGGTTCGCGTCCGGGTCGGTGGCGCAGACGTCCTCACCGATGACCCACAGGGCCCGCAGATCCCCGGCCCGTGCGGCGGCGAACATGTCCGGGATGCGCAGGCCGGGGCGACCCGGAACCGGTACGCCCCATACCGCCTCGGCCCTGGACCGTGCGGCCGGGTCGGTCACCCTGCCGTAGCCGGGCAGGAGGTCGGGGAGCGCGCCCATGTCGGAGGCACCCTGGACGTTGTTCTGTCCGCGCAGCGGGTTGACCCCGTGTCCGCGGCCGGTGCCCACGGCACCGCGCAGGATCGCCAGATTGGCCAGGGACCGCACCCCGTCCGTGCCGTGGAGGTGCTCGGTGACGCCCAGGCCGTAGACGATCGCGGGCTGTTGGGCACGGCCGTAGAGCCGGGCAGCGGCGACCAGGTCCGCGGCGGGCACCCCGGTGATGTCGGCGACCCGGTGGGGCGGGTAGTCGTCCAGCAGCTCGGTGAGGCCCGGCAGACCGGTGGCCCGCTCCCGTAGAAACTCCTCGTCGGCGAGTCCTTCGGTGAGCAGGATGTGGGCGAGCCCGTGGAAGAGCGCGACGTTGGTGCCGGGACGGGGCCGCAGATGCACGTCGGCGTGCAGAGCGAGGCCGACGGCTCTGGGGTCGGCGACCACGAGCTTGGCGCCGTGCAGCACGCGCCTCAGCAGTCGCGCTCCGACCACCGGGTGGGCTTCGACCGGGTTGGCCCCGACCACCAGCAAGCAGTCGGACCGCTGCACGTCGTCGAAGCTGTCGGTGCCGCCGGAGAGCCCGAAGGACGCGGTCAGACCGGCGGCGGACGGAGAGTGGCACAGGCGCGAGCAGTTGTCGACGTTGTTGGTGCCGATCACGACCCGCATGAACTTCTGGACGAGGTAGTTCTCCTCGTTGGTGGCGCGGGCCGAGGAGATCGCCGCCACGGCGTCCGGCCCGCCGGCGTCAACGGCTTCGCGCAGCCTCTGGGCGACACGGCCGAGCGCCTCGTCCCAGCCGACCGGTTCCAGGCGGCCGTCGCGTCGCATCAGGGGCCGGGTGAGCCGTTCGGGAGAAGTGAGGTATCCGTGCGCGAAGCGCCCTTTGACGCAGGCGTGCCCCTGGTTGACCGGGCCTTCCCGGGCCGGGAGTACCGCCGTGACCTCGCCGTCGCGGGCGACGACATCCAACGCACACCCGACGCCGCAGTAGCCGCACGTGGTGCGTGTGCGGGCCGCCGTCGGGCGGATCCCGGAAGTGAGCCCGCGCGCCGGACCGGGCTCGGTGATCGCCCCGGTTGGACACGTGTCGACGCAGCCGCCGCAGGCCACACAGTCAGATTCGGCCCAGGACCCGCCGGTGCCCGGGGCCACGACGGTGTCGGCGCCCCGCCCGACCAGGGTGAGGGCGAACGTTCCCTGTACCTCGGCGCACATGCGGACACACCGGCCGCAGGCGATGCACAGGTCACGGTCGAGATGGACGTACGGGTGGGAGTCGTCCCCGCCCAGGCCTCCGGCCCCGCGAGCCGCCTCAGGGCCGATGCCCAGTGACCGGCAGACATGCGCGAGCTCGCTGGGGTTGTCGTCGACGAGGGCACGGGACGGGAGAGCGGAGGCGATGAGCTCCACCGCCTCCCGACGCAGCACTCGCAGATCGTCGGTGTCGGCTTCGACCCGGGCCCCGGTTGCGGCCGGCGTGACACAAGCCGCCGCGATCCTCCCGTCGGCCCGTACCAGGCAGGTGCGGCACGATCCGGCAGGGCTGAGCCTGTCGTCGGAGCAGAGTGCGGGCAGCTCAACCCCGGCCGCCCGCACCGCCGCGAGCAGCGAAGCCCTCTCGGGCACGGCGACGCCCGCGCCGTCGACCTCGATCTCGATTCCGGTCATGGGGCCCATCCCGCCAGTCGGTCCCCGTAGGCGCGGGCGAGGCTGTGCACGGCAGGTGGGATCCGCCGTCCGAAGGCGCACAGGCTCGCCTCGGTCAGGACCCGCGCCAGCCCTTCCCACTCTGCCCCCGGCGGGCCGCCCGCGGCAGCCAGTTCCAGGCCGCGGCGCGAGCCCACGCGGCAGGGCGAGCACGCGCCGCAGCTTTCGGCGTCGGCGAACTGCCAGATGTGCCGCATGACATCCTCCGGAGCCACGCGCCGGTCGAAGGCGACGAGGCCGGCGTGGCCGAGTGCCGCGCCTCGGGCATCGAGGTCGGCAGCGGTCAGCGGTACGTCCAGAGCCCCAGGGGCGAGGAAGCCGCCCAGCGGCCCGCCGACCTGGACCACGGCCGGCTCGGCGCCGTCCTTCAGGCCGCCGCCCAGCTCCGTGACGATCCGTTCCACCGAGGTGCCGAGCTCGACTTCGTACGCGCCCGGCCGGGCGAACCGTTCCGACATGCAGACCAGCTTCGTCCCGGTTTCGTCGAGAGCCCCGCGCCCGGCGTACGCTTCACCGCCCCGAGAGACGATCCACGGGACGGCGGCCAGGGTTTCGACGTTGTTCACCACGGTCGGCGCATTCCACAGCCCGCGCTGGGTCGGGTAGGGCGGGCGCGGGCGGGCGCAGCCCCGGTCGCCTTCCAGGCTCGCGATCAGGGCGGTCTCCTCACCTGCGACGTATGACCCGGCGCCCTCGACCACATGGACGTCCAGGGAGGTGTCCGTGCCGTGCACGGACGGGCCGAAGTGCCCGTCGGCGTATCCCTGCCGCACCGCTTCCCGCATCCGTGCCAGGGCCCGCGGATACTCCGAGCGGACCAGCACCACACCCCGGAGTGCCCCGCACGCGAAGCAGGCCAGTGCCAAGCCCTCCAGTACCCGCTCCGGATCCGCCTCCATCAACAGCCGATCGGCATACGAGCCGGGATCCCCCTCGTCTCCGTTGACCACCACGACAGTGCCGGGCGCCCGGCCGGCCGCCTCCCACTTCGCGGCGACCGGGAACCCCGCCCCGCCCCGCCCCCGCAGCCCGGATGCCGACACGTCCCGCTGGACCCCGTCAGGAGTGCCGGCCGTCACCGTCCGCGGCCAGACCTGCCACGGAGGCTCACCGGCCACCACGCCTGCCAGCAGAACCGGGTCGCCGGTGTCGTCGGCCGCCGGGATCTCCGGAGCTCGACGGGGCTCTCGTCCCGCGAGCTGATCGGTGAGCGTCGGGCCCGTGCAGGGCGTGTCACCGTCGAGTGCCGCGGGACCCGCGTAGCAGTACCCCAGGCAGCGGACGCTCTGCAGCGACGTCTCGCCGTCAGGTGACGCAGTGCCCGTGATGACGCCCAACTCGTGCTCCACATGGGTGAGGTGCCGTCCGGCTTGCGCGGCAAAGCACGCCGTCGCCGCGCAGACCCGGACGTGACGGCGCCCGTGCGGGGCGGCGAGATCCGCGTAGTAGCGGGCTGGGCCGAGCGCGGCGGCAGCGGGCAGGCCCATGCCGGCGGCGACAGCTGGAGCCCAGTCCTCGGGGCCGTCCACCGTTCCGGCCCCGACCTCGGCCAGGGCCTCGACCAGTCGGTCACCCGGCCGCCCACGCCGGTCGGCCAGGGCCCGAAACGCGTCGAAGCGGTCTGCGGGACCCACGGGAACCATGACCTCATCGTGGAGGCAGTCCCACGAGGCTGCAATCCGGCCGTCCGGCCCTCCGGCGAGCCGCGGAAAGCCCCCCGTGCGCCGGTGCGTGCCCGAGCCGATCCTGGAGGAGAGGCCCGTTTCGAGAGGTCTGCTGGGAGGTTCGACATGGCCGAGGACGACCGAACCCCCGAGCCCGTCCACGTGTTGCTTCCGGACGGCACCACTGTGCGGATACGCCCGGTGGTACCCGGCGACGAGGACGCCGTGCGGAGACTCTACGAGGAGATGTCGCCCGAGACCCTGCGCCTGCGGTTCTTCACCCTCAGCCGCGACTCCGGCCGGAAGGCCGCTGAGAGGCTCTGTTCGCGCGCTCGCGCCGGTGCCCGCGCGCTGCTCGCCGAGAGCGGCTCCGAGCTCGTGGGGCTCGCCCAGTACGAGCGGCTCGACGGCGACGGCGACGGCGACGACGGCTCCGACGCGGACGTGGCGCTGGCCGTCGGCGACCGGTGGCACCACCGGGGCGTGGGGACGCTGCTTCTGGAGCACCTCGTGTCCCTGGCCCGCGCCGACGGGATCACGTCCTTCGTCGCGGACGCGCTCTCCGAGAACCGCGAGGTGCTGAAGGTCTTCGCCGACCTCGGGTTGAACGTCAGCCGGCACTTCGAGGGGCCCGAGGTGCACTGCAGGGTCCGGCTCGCCGAGAACGAGACGTATCTGTCAGCCGTCGAGGCGCGGGGGCGGACCGCCGATGTCGCCAGCCTCCGGCCGTTGCTGCGGCCGCGGTCGGTCGTGGTGGTCGGGCCGGGACGGCATCCCGGTTCGGTCGGCCGGGCGGTGCTGCGCAATCTGCGCACGAGTGGGTTCAGCGGGCGGCTTTACGCCGTGCACCCCGAAGCATCCGTGGTCCTGCGCGTGCCGACGTACCGCTCAGTGGCCGCGTTGCCGCAGGCACCCGACCTCGCCGTCGTCGCCGTGCCCGCCCCTGCTGTGCCGGCCGTCGCCGAGGAGTGCGGTGCCCGTGGCGTGCGTGCGCTGCTGGTGCTCTCCGCCGGCTTCGACGCACGGCAGGCGAACGCGCTGCTGTCCGCCTGCCGCCGGCACGGGATGCGGCTCGCGGGCCCCAACTGTCTCGGGCTGGCCAACACGGAAGCGGGTGCAGGGCTCGACGCGACGTTCGCGGCCGACCGCCCCCGCGCGGGCACGGCGGGCGTCGCCGTGCAGTCCGGCGGGGTCGGCATCGCGCTGCTGGCGGGGCTGTCCCGGCTGGGCATCGGGGTGTCGAGCTTCGTGTCGCTCGGCGACAAGTACGACGTCAGCAGCAACGACATGCTGCAGTGGTGGGAATCCGACGGGCACACCGACCTGGCCCTGCTGCACCTGGAGTCCTTCGGCAACCCCCGCGCGTTCTCCCGGACCGCCCGTCGCGTGGCCCGACGCATACCCGTGCTCACCGTCGACGCGGGACGTACGGACGCGGGCCGGCGCGCCGCGGCCTCACACACCGCTGCCGCCGCCACCCCGACCGTGACACGCCGGGCGCTCTTCCGGCAGGCCGGTATCACCGCCACACGGAGCATCGCCGAACTCCTCGACACCGCCACGCTGCTGCACGCGCAGCGGCTGCCCGCCGGACGACGCGTGGCGGTCGTCGCCAACGCCGGCGGCACGGGTGTGCTCGCCGCGGACGCCTGTGTGGAGGCCGGGCTGGACGTGGCGCCCTTCCCGCCGGAGCTGGTGGACAAGCTCCTTGCCGTGCTGCCCACGGGAGCCTGCGCCACCAACCCGGTGGACACCACTGCCGCGGTATCGGAGGACCAACTGCGCGACTTCCTCGACGCACTGACCGCGCACGACGCGGTGGACGCCGTCCTGGTGTCGCTCGTCCCCACCGCCGTCGCCACCGCGACCGGCGACGACCTCACGCGCGCCGTGACCGAGGTCGCCGGTCACCCGGACTGCACGCTCGCCGCCGTGCTGCCCGACCAGGACGTCTCCGTCCGGCTGCTCACCGCCGCTTCCGGCGCGGTTCCCGCCTACGCCGATCCGCAGGCCGCGGCCCGGGCCCTCGCACACGCCGCGGCGCGTTCGGCATGGCTGGCCAGGCCGCCCGGGACCGTTCCCGCCCTCGTCCGCGTCGACGCCCCCACGGCCGTCGCGGCCGTCGAGGCGCATCTCGGCCGCGAGGCCGCGGGCGGGTGGCTGTCCCCCCGGGACTGCGCGGCGCTGCTGGACTGTTACGGCATTCCCCAGCTCCCCTGGGCCTGGGCCCGGACCAGGGACGAGGCGGTGGCAGCGGCCGGGCGGCTACGGGAGGCGGACGGCGCGGTGGTCCTCAAGGCCCACTGGCCCGGACTGGTCCACAAGAGCGAGGAACACGCAGTGCGGCTCGGACTGCGGGGTGACGAGCAGGTGCGCTCGGCATACCGCGACTTCGTGGACCGCTTCGGCGACAAGCTCGACGGCGTGCTGATCCAGCCCATGGCCGAGGGCGGCGTCGAACTCTTCGCAGGCGTCGTGCAGGACGAGGTCTTCGGCCCGCTGGTGCTGTTCGGCCTCGGTGGAACGGCGACCGAGCTCCTGGCCGACCACGCGGCCCGGCTCGCCCCGTTGACGGTCGAGGACGTCCATGACCTGACGGCAGCCCCGCACTGCGCCCCACTGCTCCACGGCTACCGCGGTGCCGACCCCGTCGACCTCGAAGGCATCGAACAGCTGCTCCTGCGACTCTCCCGCATGGCCGCGGACCTGCCGCAGCTCGCCGAGGCCGACTGCAACCCCGTCCTGGCGAGCCCGGCCGGCGTTGCCGTGGCCGACGCCCGCGTGCGACTGGCGCCCCGGCGGCCACACGACCCGTATCTGCGCCGGCTCCGCTGAAGGAAGGCGCGGACACCCCGTGATCGGATCCTCCGCGCACCATCCGCTTCCCGCCCTCCGCTTCCTGGGCCGGGTCATACATGCGGGTTCCTGGGCCGGGTCATACATGCGGGCGAGGAGGACGTGGTGGACATTCGGCCGGATCTCGACGGGCCTGCACTTGAGGAGCTCTGAAGTACCTGTCTTCCCGCCCCGGACACGGTGCCCCGCGCAAACGGACCCGGCGGTGGAGACCGTTCGGCCTTGTGTCCGATGCGACGCGGGCATGATCGAGGAGGGCCGCGCCTGCGGGGGCACTCGGGTGGGGACGGCCGCTCGCTGCCAGCCGGGGCCACCGAGCCGCGGCGCTTCGGTACGGCAGGTGCCGAAGCCGGACGCGGTCGACGACACCTGAGTCATCGGGCAGACCGCGTGCCGCGCCGCTCCGCCGTGCGCCGGCCCCCGGCGGACAGCCCCGCTCCTGCGCAGCCTCAGGTCCGTGCCAGCGGCGAGCGGTCCAGGAGCACGATGCCGACGATCGCGGTGGCTGCCCCCAACGCCTGGACAGCCAGGCCCCAGGTGGACGAGGCGAGCTGCTCTCCGAAGACGGCGATGCCGATCAGCACGGCGCCGATCGGTTCCAGGGTGTCGATGACCGGCAGGCTGATGGCCAGTGAGCCTGCCTGGTAGGAGCTCTGCGAGAAGACCAGGGCCATCACGCCGACGGTGAGCAGAGCGTAGGGCTCCCAGTGGGTCAGTGCGCCGAGCCCGTCGGCGCGGAACCGGCCTGCCGCACTCTTGGTGAGGCTGTCGAGCAGTGCGAGCAAGAGGGCCGCACAGGCCGCGTACAGGGCCGTCCGCGTTGTCGCCCGGCTTCTGCGTCCGATCCGAGCCAGCAGCGCCACCGCGCCGCCGACGACCGTGAGCACCGGTAGCCACTCGTGCCCCGCCAGAACGTCCGACCCCGCGGGGGAGGGCGGAAGGACCGTCAGGAACAGGGTCACGCCCCCCGCCGTGCAGGCGATTCCGGCCATCTCCCGGTAGGTCAGGGGCATGTTGCGGCGCCAGGCGAGCAGCGGCAGGGCGAAGACGAGATCGGTGGCCGCCAGCGGCTGGACCAGGACGAGTGGGCCGAAAGCGAGAGCAAGGCCGAGCAGTGCGTAGGAGGCGATGGTCAGGACCATGCCCGCCAGCCATTTCGGTCGGCGTGCCAGGTCGAGGACCAGCCGCGGCCGCAGCGACTCCCAGGCAGGCGCCTCGCTCGCTGCCTGCTGCTGGAGTACGGACGCGACTCCGAAGGTGAGCGCGGACAGCAGGGCGGCCGGCACCGCGACAGCGGTGTTCACGGGCCCAGCATTCCGGCACGGGTGACCGTGGCGGGATCCGACACGCGAGAGCCGGGGAACGTGGGGGCGCTGCCCAGGTCTGACCGAGGGAGGTCAGTGGTGGGCGACGATGGCGACGGGTGCTGTGCAGTGGTGTATCACCGCGTGGGTGACGGGTCCGACGTGGGCGCCCAGGGGAGACCGGCGGCTTCGCCTGCCGACGACCACGAGCTCCGCGTCGGCGGCGGACTGCACCAGCAGTTGGGAGGGTGCGCCGATGGGCGTCAGCTCGACGACCGTCACCGAAGGGTACTTTCGCTGCCAGGGCGCCAGGAGGTCCCCGAGGCTGCGGGCGATGCCGGGGGCCATGTCGCGCTCGGCTGCTACGAGTGCGGAGGCGTCACGGACGACCGGCGGGAGGGACCAGCCGTAGAGCGCCCGCAGGTGGCCGCCGCGCCGTGCGGCCTCGTCGAACGCGAAGTCAAGGAGTGGGTCACAGGACTGGTGGATGTCGACGCCGACGACCACGTCATGTGCGGATCCGGCTGAAGCGTCCTGGCCGGCACCCTTCGGGACCCGTACGAGAACGACTGGCGGCTCGGTGGCGGTGATCGTCTCCATGGCGACCGACCCGAGGACGAAGCCCATGATCCAGCCCATTCCGCGCGAACCGAGCACCAGCAGGTCGGCCTCGGCCGCCTCTGCAGCCAGGACGGCGGGCGGCCGCCCTGGCGACTGGCGCGTGGCGACTTCCAGGGACGGGTGTTTGCGCCGCAGTTGTTCCGCGGCCTCGGTCAGGAGCTGGTCGGCCCAGCGTCGTTGTATGTCGGCGACGGCCACAGGTTCAGTCGTCCAGACCGGCCACTCGTTCGCGTGCACGAGTCGCAGTGGCACCTCCCGCAGCAGCGCCTCCTGTGCCGCCCATTCGGCGGCGGCGGCGCCTTCGGGCGAACCGTCCAGGCCGGCGGTCACATGGCGGGACATCGGTACCGACCTCCTTCCGGCCGCATGCACGGCCACAGCTACAGGGTCCTGGTGCGGCGCCCTTGCCAGGAAGGGCCGAGCGAACCCTGCGGGACACCCACCCGGGCACACCTCGGTCCTGTACTGGCTGACCGGCTGAGCATGTCCGGTATCAGGGGGCGCCGCGTGTGGCGCCCGGTGCCGACTGCCCGGTCGGCAGGGCCTCCATGTCGCCGTGGGCCGTGGTCATCAGCTGTCGCCCGAGGTCGTTGAGGGCGCGGCCCGCGGCCAGTTCGTCGCCGATCTCCGGCACGTCCCTGTCCTCGGGGTTGCAGCGGGCGACCCCGAGGCCGCTCAGCACGTTGGCCCCCGTGTCCAGTACGACGCGGACTTTCGTCGCCCTGTCCTCTTCGAACAGGTAGAGCCGGATCTTCCACTCCGCTATGCGTGTCATGACGTCTCTCCGTTCGGATACCGCAGGAGGTTCACTGCGGGACCTGCATCTCGCCGCTGCCGTGGGGAGCGTAGAGGTCGAGGAGGCGGATCCGGGTGGCCTGCAGCCGGCGCGCGACGACCTCCAGGACGCGGCGGGTCAGTGCGAGGCCGAAAGCGGGATCCAGATCGCACAGGGCGCGTACGGCTTTGGCGTCGAAGTCGTGGGCCCGCACCAGGCTGAAAGCCTCAGCCCCCAGCCGCCAGTCGTACGGGGGCACCAGCCAGGACCAGCCGAGAAGATCACCGTGGCCCAGCGTCTCCACCGTGGCGGCGCGGCGGCCGTGCGCCTGCAGGTCGAGGGTGACGGCACCGGTGCGGATGATCCAGAAATGGTCGGCCGGGTCGCCCTCGTCGAAGATCCGCGTGCCCGCCGGGAACGAGACCTCGTGCGAGCACGCCATCAGACGGTCCCGGCCCTCCGACGGCAGGCCGTGGAGAAAGGTGCTGTTCATCGGTGTCCTCCCGGGTCCTGGCCGGCGGCTGCTCCATGCGGGTGCCGGCAGTGTCCACGCCTTAAGGCTGCGACAGCGGCCCGCCGCGCGCTTGGGCCATGAGGTCCCCGCTGTGTGCCCATGCGGCCTTGGTTTGCAGCGGGTCGGGTCGTGCCGCGTTGTGCAGGACGGACCGTAGCCGTGTTCTCCCACGAGGGACCCCCGGGGTAGCCGCGGCGATCGCGCCTCGTGTAGTGCGGGCAGAAGACCCTCTTGTCGGGCACGGCCATCAGTGGTGGGCGACGATGGCGACGGGTGCCGGGGAGTGGTGGATCACCGCGTGGGTGATGGGGCCGATGTGAGCCCCCAGAGGGGACTTGCGGATGCGCCGGCCGACGACCACGAGATCGGCGTCGGTGGCGCAGTGGGCCAGTTGCTCTCCCGGAGAGCCCACGAGCGCCCGTTCGACAACGTCCACCGACGGGAACTTCTGCCGCCAGGGCATCAGCAGGTCGGCGAGCGCGCGGTCGACTTCCGCAGCCGCCTCCCGGCGGACTCCCCTGTCGAGCAAGGGATCCTGGGCGAGTGGCAGGGGGAGTGACCAGCCGTACACGGCGCGCAGCGTGCAGTCCCGCCGTGCGGCCTCGTCGAAGGCAAAGGCCAGAAGCGCGTCACAGGGCTGGTGGACGTCCACACCGACGACCAGGTCGCGGTAGGGACCGATACGTGCGGGTGGCGGCACATCGTCCGGCCGTTCGGCCACGCGTACGAGCACGACCGGCCGCTCGGTGGCACTGATCGTGGCCATGCCGATCGAGCCGATGAAGAACCCCGTGATGCGGCCGAGCCCCCGTGAACCGAGCGCCAGCAGGTCCGACTCGCCCGCCTCGGCGGACAGGGCCGCCGGGGGCCGCGCAGACAGCCGGAGGGTGGTGATCTCCAGGCCGGGATGGCGCTCCCGCAGGTCGTTCGCGACCTCGGTCAGCATCTCGTCGGACCAACGCTGCTGCGTCTCGAGACCGCTCACCGGCATGGTGACGGAGATGGGCCAGTCCTCGGCGTAGACGATCCGCAGCGGCACGCTGCGCAACACGGCTTCGTCGGCAGCCCACGCCGCCGCCCAGCGGCTTTCGGGCGAGCCGTCCACGCCGGCGGTCAGATGACGGGTCATGGTGCTGATCTCCTTCTGACCAGGCTCCTCGGTATCGCGGTTACTGCATGTCCAGTCCACCGCACCGGATTCAAGATCGCAGGGGCCGAACAGGCAGCCTCGGGAGCCGAAGGTCCCCGGGCTTGCCGATTCACGGACGAACGGCTCCACGAGGAACGGACGAACGGCTCCACGAGGAACGGACGAACGGCTCCACGGAGGGGACCACTCGGTCCTGCCGCGCCGACCTCCCTCTGCGTAGCCTGCTGGTATGAGCCGGCCGCAGCCGATGGCTGCCGCCACCTGGGATGCAGACCGGTGGAGGAGTTATGACATCTGCCCGTGTACTCCCGGTCGTCTTCGGCGTCGACGCCGTGAACCGGCAGGATGCCGCCCTGGACTGGGCGACCGACGAGGCCGCCCGCCGCGGGGTGCCTCTGCAGTTGGTCCACGCGGTGCTGCCGGTGACCCACCACGTGCGTGGCGTCGAGGAGACCGCCCATCACAAGGCCCTGCGGCAGCTGGGGGACGAGGCGCTCGACAAGGCCGTGGTCCGTGCCCATGAACGGCAGCCGGGTCTTGAGGTGACGACGTTCGTCACGGACGTCGATCCTGCGCAGGCGCTGGTGCGGCAGTCCGCACGGTCGGGGTTGGTGGTCCTGGGCTCGCGTCGGCTGGGGCGGCTGGCGGAGGTGCTCAGCGCGGCTTCCACGACGGTCCCCGTGAGCGCGAACGCCGCCTGCCCGGTGGTTGTCGTGCCGGAAGCCGAGCGCACGGTGGGGGAGCCGCCGTATCTCGTGGCCGGAGTGGACGGCAGCCCGTCGGCAGACGCGGCCCTGGACCATGCCCTGGAAGCCGCCGCCTCGCGAGGTGCCTCGGTACACGCGGTGTGGGTGTGGCAGCGGCCGCTGTGGGCATTCATCGATGAGCAGGCCGCACTCGAGGCGTGCCACAGGCAGTTGCACGAAGCGACCGCCGGGCGGTCCGCTGCCCACCAAGATGTACCGCTGAGTCACACGGTGCTGCGGGGGCATCCGGTCGAGGCACTGGCCGAGGCTGCCGAGCATGCCCTCGCCGTGGTCGTCGGCCGTCGTGGCCGGGAGGGCTTCACCGGCATGCGACTCGGCTCCGTTCCGCACGGTCTGCTGCACAGGGCCGTTTGCCCCGTGATCACCGTGCCCCCATCGGCCCACGAGGGCCGCTGAGCTCTGGCAGCGGGAGACGTGGAGGGCAGGGCCGCCTCGGCCCGAGTGAGTTGAGGAGCCGACCATGAGTGAGCGCGAGAAATCTTCGGCAGGAGCCGAAGCCCGCCGCGCGGTCCCCGGCAGGACGCCGAGGCCCGATGAGCCCCGGCGCGAAGAACTGCTGCTGCGATACCTCGGTGCGGTGGCTTCGGTGTCGGCGAAACAGGCTGCCGCACGCCGGCCTACGGCCTCCGGGGCGGCATCCTCCGAGCCGACGCCGACGATCGGGACTGCTGCGGCCGGCGCTGAGCCCGAGCCTTTGCTGGTCCGTGAGGTCATGGACGTCCCAGCCGCATCGGTGCGCGGAGACGTGCCGTTCCTGGACATCGCCCGGCTTCTGACCCGTGAGCACGTCGGCTGCCTGCCGGTGGTCGACGCAGAGGATCACGTGCTGGGTGTGGTGTCGGAGTCCGATCTGCTGGCCAAAGCCGCCGTCGAGGCGTCGGGGCACAGTCCGGGCGCGCTCGCCCGGTTGAGGGAACGGCGGCTGCACGACAAGGCACGCGGCGAGACCGCCGAGACGTTGATGACCACGCCGGCCGTGTCCGTGTACCCCGGGCAAACGGTCGCCGAAGCGGCCTGGCTGGTGTCCCTGTCCCGTCTCAAGCGTTTGCCGGTGACGGACCACGACGGGCGCCTGGTGGGTGCAGTGCACAGGAACGCCCTGCTCAACGCCCTGATACGTGATGACGCCAGAATCCGCGAGGAGATCGAGTCCAGGATCCTCGCCGACCACTTCCCCGCTGCCGCCCCGAACACCGTGAAGGTCACCGTACGCAACGGTGTGGTCGACCTCAGCGGCCACATGGCGGAGGCCGATGTGCCACGGCTCCTTGCGCAGATCACGGACCTCGACGACGTGACCGAAGTGATCAACCACCTCAGCGGTCCGTGAGTGTCACCACAACGGCCGAACGGCGGCAGAAGGGCGGACCGCCTCCGTCGCGCCGGTCCGAAGGACTCGCAGTCCTCCTCGTGCTCGCGGGGCGGGAAATGATCCAAGAGTGGGGCTACAGTGCTGAAAGGGCGTGCACAAACCAGCCTCCCGGCGCATATTGGGGCGTTCGCTCATGAGCCTGAGTATTCGTAATCAGCTTCCCGGCACCGTCACGTCGGTCACCACCGGCGAAGCCATGGCGACCGTCGGGGTCCGTCTCGAGGGCGGCCAGAACGTCACCGCCGCGATCACGGCCGATGCCGTCGAGGAACTCGGTCTCGGTGAAGGCGCCGCGGTGCGCATCTTGGTGAAGTCCACCGAAGTGGCCCTGGCCACCGGCCCCGTGGACGGGCTGAGCATCCGCAACCAGATGCCCGGCACGGTGACCGACGTGTCGACGGGTGGTGCCATGGCCAGTGTCAAGGTGGACATCGAAGGTGGCAGTCTCACCGCGGCCATCACCAAGGACGCAGCCTCGGACCTCGGTCTCGCGGCCGGCACGTCGGTCGTGGCGCTCGTCAAGTCCACCGAGGTCTCTCTCGCCAACGCCTGACGACGGATCCGCAGTTGACCGGGTGCCCCGCACGTGTCGCGTGCGGGGCACACCGCCTGTGCCTCGCGGTGCAGCAGGGCGCTCTGCCGGTGTCAGGCCAGGACGGAGCGGAGCGCCAGTTCGATCCACCGGTCGCGGGCCGCCGCGGGCAGGGTGTCGTCGGGTGCCGTGGCGGCGATGAGGGCGAAGTCCGCCGTGGTGATGTCCGGGTGGAGGAGGCCACGGGCATGTGCGACGGCGGTGATGCGATCCACTTCGGCGAAACCGCGGCTCTCCATCTCCTGCAGGGCGTCGGCGGCAAGACCCGTCGCGGCCGCCTTGATCGCTTTGTCGGCGGCGGGCTTGGTGATGAGCCACTCGAGCAGGCCGCGCAGTTCCGCGACCGGGTCGGCGCCGTTCTCCACCCGGTCGGCCGCCGCCCGGACATCGGCGACCAGCCGCTCCGTCAGTTCGGCCAGGGCGGCGGCGATCAGGCGGGATTTCGTGGGGAAGTGGCGGTACAGCGTCCCTACGGCGACCCCGGCCTCCGCGGCGATCTCGTCCATCCCCACGCCCTCGCCCCGGGCGGCGAGCAGAGCGCCGGCGGCGGTGAGGATGCGCTCCCGATTGCGCAGTGAGTCGGCACGGACCACTGGAGCCTCCCATTGTCTGCGTACTGCCTGCTTGACCGAACATGAACTGAGGTTCACTATAAATGGTGAACCTCAGTTCATGTTAAGGAGATGCCCCATGACCGGCTGGACCGAAGAACACGTCCCCCGCCTCGCCGACGGCACCCTCGCCGTGGTGACCGGCGCCAACGCCGGACTCGGGCTCCACACCACCCGCGTCCTCGCCCAGCAGGGGGCGACCGTGGTGATGGCCTGCCGCAATGAGGGGAAGGCCGCTGCCGCACGCCGGTCGCTCCTCGGCCTCGGCATCGACCCCACCCGCCTGCGCACGGCACCGCTGGACCTCGCGGACCAGGAGTCGATCGCGCGATTCGCCGAGAA
Source organism: Streptomyces sp. NPDC027962 (assembly GCF_055566095.1). Taxonomy (NCBI): domain Bacteria; kingdom Bacillati; phylum Actinomycetota; class Actinomycetes; order Kitasatosporales; family Streptomycetaceae; genus Streptomyces; species Streptomyces sp. NPDC027962. The sequence continues at coordinate 39,952 of NZ_JBVHTA010000024.1, read as the reverse complement.
CCTGCCGGACGACCGCATCGACCTGCTCATCAACAACGCGGGTCTGATGGCCATGCCCCGCTCCCGGACGGTCGACGGCTTCGAGACCCAGTTCGGCGTCAACCACCTGGGCCACATGGCCCTCACGCTCCGGCTCCTGCCGCGGCTGAACGCCACACCGGGTGCCCGCGTCGTGACCCTCACCAGCATGGGACACCGCCCCGGCCGTATCCGGCTGGACGACCCGAACTTCGAGCGCGGCCGCTACAACCGCTGGACCGCCTACTTCCAGTCCAAGCTGGCGAACATGCTCTTCGCCGCCGAACTCGCCCGGCGCAACGAGGGCCGCGGCGCCCTGTCCCTCGCCGCGCACCCCGGCTACGCGGCCACCGAGCTAGGCAAGGACAACGGCGTACAGGCGCGGATGCTCTCCCTGTTCGACAGGGTCGCCGCGCAGCCCGCCGCCGCCGGCGCCTGGCCGACCCTGCGCGCCGCGACCGACCCGGCCGCACACAACGGCACCCTCTACGGTCCGCGCCGACTGGTCTTCGGGCCCGCAGGACCGGAGACGCCCAGCCGCACGGCACGCCGACGGGATCTGGCGGCGCGGCTGTGGGACCTCTCGCTCGAGCTGCTCGCCCCGGCCAAGGCCGAAGACCCGCTGCGCTGATGCGCGTCGCCGGCCGCTCCCGCCATCTGCTCCTGCCGGGCGGTGCCTGTTCACAGCATGACGTGTTTGACCTGCGTGTAGTCCAGCAGACCTGCCATCGACAGGTCGCTGCCGTATCCGGAGTGCCGCACGCCGCCGTGCGGCATCTCCGAGACCGTGGTCCCATGCGTGTTCACCCACACGATGCCCGTGTGCAGCGCCCGCGTCGCCCGCATGGCGCGGTCGTGATCGGCGGTCCAGACGCTCGCCGCGAGGCCGTAGCAAGTGTCGTTCGCGAGACGCACAGCCTCCTGCTCGTCGGTGAAGGACTGAACGGTGACAACGGGTCCGAAGATCTCCTCCTGCACGATCACGCGAGGACGTTGGCGGGGCGCCAGGGGAGCTGGCCCGTGAAACGCGGTATCGAGGCGGGGGAGTTCGCCGACTGCGACGTCGACGCCGTCAGCACGACGCTCCTCGCCCTGTGCGACGGCTTCGGCATCCGCCTGATGCTGGGCGACCCACGGGTCACCGTCGACTCGGCGCAGGGGGTGATCTGGGCGACGGCAGCCGGGGCGCTGAAGGTCGCGCCGGAGTTCCCGCAGCTGTGATGCCTGCGGCCCAGGGCTCTCGTGTCTCCGTTCTCCGGCGACGGGGGCGCCGCCGACGGGCCGGGGTAAGCGGGCATCATCGCGGCGGCCCCGGGTACCCGCCTTCTCGTCCCCGACCGCGCGGCGGAAAGCCCCCGCGTGACGGTCGAAGCTGGAGGAGGCACAACATGAGCATGGTGAAGGAGTCCGTGGACGTGGACGTCCCGCTGCACACCGCTTACAACCAGTGGACGATGTTCGAGGATTTCCCCCGGTTCATGGAGGGAGTCGAAGAGGTCCGGCAGGTCGACGACCGGCACAACCACTGGACGACGAAGATCGGTGGCGTGCGCCGAGAGTTCGACACCGAGATCGTCGACCAGCTGCCCGACGAGCGGATCGCCTGGCGTACCACCAGCGGGGAGACCCGCCAGATGGGCATGGTCCGCTTCCAGCGCCTGGACGACAGCCACACCCGTGTGGAGCTCGTCATGGACGTCGAACCCCACGGCATGGCCGAGAAGGCCGCCAGCGCGTCCGGCATGATCGACCGACGCGTCAAGGGCGACATGAAGCGTTTCAAGGAGTTCATCGAGCACCAGGGCGGAGAGTCGGGCGGCTGGCGCGGCCGGGTGACTCCTGGGTGAGCGTCGCACCCCACGACCGACGCGTGTGCCGGGGTTCCCCACCGCTGGGGGTGCCCCGGCACGCCTGCGGGGCGGCTCGACCAGCTCCCGGCCGTCAGGGGCTGTCGCCCTCCCAGTCGAATCGCTGGGCATCCGCGATACGCGGCCCGTACAGAGCCCGACCGCCGGCTCCGTAGCGGCCGAGTTCGGTGGGCAGGGCCGCGCCTTCGTGGAGTTGCCCGGCTGTCCAGCCGGTGACGTCCAGCAGCAGCCCGTCGAGCGGACCGCCGACCAGTTCGACGTAGGCGCGCCCCGGCCGGGGCCCGGGATCGGGATCGTCGTGATCGGCTCCGTAGACACGCCCCCGCATGATCTGCTCGTCCATGCGGGAAGCATCGCAGCCGCCACTGACATTGATACCGGTAGGCGGGTACGCGGTGATATGGGTGAGCGGGTACGCGGTCAGGACGCTGCGCGGTCGGTACCGGCGGCGGTCGACGCACGCTCCGGCACCGCGCCGGGGCTCGGAACGAGCTGCAGGGCTGCACGAGGGGCGGGGCGTGGAGTGCGGCGGCGGGGACGAGGAGCGGTGATGGCGAAGGCCTACCGGATCGGTGCGGGCACGAAGGCACATGGTGTGCGGCGGGACACCGACCGGACCTGACCTCCGGAGGCCGAAGGCGCGGCAGCAGATGGAAGTTGACGTCACGTCAAGTTCGCAATGCCCCTGTCGCGTTTTGCCGGCCGGTCGCGCCGGACCGCTGTGAGCGTCGCCTCCGCGCTGTCCAGCAGCATGTCCAGAGCATGCGGATACGCGCTCTCGTTCATGCGGGCGACGAGTAGCGGCGCCGTGGCGGCGATGTTCGGGTGGGTGTCCGCGGGCAGCCCGGCATAGGTCGCCTGCCAGACCGTCTCGTCAGCGGTCCGGGCCGTGTCCGGAAGAGCGAGGCTCGCGGCGTCGAGCGCCGCGAAGGCGAGCGTCTGGTCGATGAAGGCCTGGTAGATCCGCACCGCTTCCGGATCGGGGAATCCGGCGGAGCGCAGTACGCCGAGGATCGTCTCGTCTGCGGCGATCTCGTTCGCCCGGCCGCTGACCCGGCTGGCCGTGAGGACAGCGGCCTGCGGGTGGGCGAGATAGGCGGAGTGGATCCGCAGCCCGAGATCTCTCAGGTCGGCACGCCAGCCGCCCACGGACCGCCGTCCCCGCATCGCCCGGCCCATCAGCTCGTCGGCTATCGCCAGCGTCAGATCGTCGGTGCCGCGGAAGTACCGGTACAGGCTGCTCGGGTCGGCCCCCAGCGCGGTGCCGAGGCGCCGCACCGTCAATCCTTCCCGGCCGTGTTCCTTCAGCATCCGCAGCGCCGTATCCACGATCAGCTGCTCCGAAAGAACCACGCCGTTCTTCGTCGGCCGCCTGCGCCGGCGCGCCGACTCCGTCACCACCTGCTTCGCCATGAGGGCTCCCTCCGTCCTCCGTCCAGCTTATGCCAACGTGATTGACGTGTTGCGAAGAGGGCGCGTTTCATGGCTGCACCAGGGCTGCTGGCCCCCGAGGAAAGGCGTTTCTCATGCGAGTACTGCTGGTCGGCGCGGGCGGTGTGGGTACCGCGATCACCAAGATCGCCGCCCGTCGGTCATTCTTCGACCACATCGTCGTCGCCGACTACGACCTGTCACGTGCCGAGGCGGCGGTCGCCGCGCTCGGCGAGGACGAAACCCGTTTCAGCGCGGTCCGGGTCGACGCCTCCGACCGGGAGGCGGTCACCTCGCTGCTCGTGGCCCAACGGTGCGACGTGCTGCTGAACGCCACCGATCCGAGATTCGTGATGCCGCTCTTCGAGGCCTCGCTCGAGGCACGGGCGCACTACGTCGACATGGCGATGTCACTGTCGTACCCGCATCCCGACCGCCCCTACGAGGAGTGCGGGGTCAAGCTCGGCGACGCGCAGTTCGAGCGTGCCGCGGAGTGGGAGAAGGCGGGGCGGCTGGCACTCGTCGGCGTCGGGGTCGAGCCGGGGCTCTCCGACGTGTTCGCCCGGTACGCGGCGGACGAACTGTTCGACACGATCGACGAGATCGGCGTCCGCGACGGGGCGAACCTGACCGTCGACGGCTACGACTTCGCCCCCTCCTTCTCCATCTGGACCACCATCGAGGAGTGCCTCAACCCGCCGGTGATCTGGGAGAAGGACCGGGGCTGGTTCACCACGGCGCCCTTCAGCGAGCCCGAGGTCTTCGACTTCCCCGGGGGCATCGGCCCAGTCGAGTGCGTCAACGTCGAGCACGAGGAGGTGCTGCTGATCCCGCGCTGGGTGGACGCCGGCAGGGTCACGTTCAAGTACGGTCTCGGTGACGACTTCATCGAGACCCTGAAGACGCTGCACAAGCTCGGCCTCGACCGCACGGACAAGGTGACCGTCCCGGGCGGGGCGCAGGTGTCCCCGCGCGACGTCGTCGCCGCCTGTCTGCCGGACCCGGCCACGCTCGGCGACCGGATGCACGGCAAGACCTGCGCCGGCACCTGGGTGAAGGGAACCAAGGACGACGCCCCGCGCGAGGTGTACCTGTACCACGTGGTCGACAACCAGTGGTCGATGCGCGAGTACGGATCGCAGGCAGTCGTCTGGCAGACGGCGATCAACCCCGTCGTCGCCCTGGAGCTCGTCGCGAGCGGCGTGTGGGCGGGATCCGGCGTCCGCGGCCCGGAAGCCCTCCCGCCGGTGCCCTTCCTCGACCTGTTGAACGAGTACGGCTCTCCGTGGGGCCTGCGCGAGCAGTAACGGTACCCGCAGGGCCGCGGGGCGCATACGCCCCGACGCGCAAGGAGAGTTGCCGAACGGCCGGTCGCGTCGTTCGACGTGCTCCTTCGTCCCCGCGCGGCGGTCGCCGGTGGCTGTCCGTGATGGCCTCGGCGAGGCCGCGACGGGCGGCCACGACCACTGGCCGGCGCGTGCCGGCAGGGACGGCCGCCGCGGCGGCGGGTATCGCCGTGCTCATGCCGCTGGTGCCGTTCCTGCTGGAGATGAGATGAGAGCCCTCCAGCGCATCGGCAAGGCCACGTACGGCACGCTGGCCGGCCTGGAGTCCGCCGTCAGCCTGCTGGCGGGCATGGTCCGCATCGCGCAGACGCCGGCGGTGCTGCAGGTGGCCGGAACGGCATGGGTCGTCACCGCCGGCATCGGCGCGACCCGGGCCGAGTCACGGTGCTGAACGGGGCTCCCGCACGAGGGGCGCGTCACCGCACCGGCCACGCGAAGGCCGCGGCACGACACCGGCCCCGCGCGGGCGCGGCGTCCCGGCTTACGCGCAGGCTTCGACCTCTGCACAATGGGACGAAAAGGATGTCTTGCCCTCGCCCCGCCTCCCGCGGATAAGGCAAGGGCCCGGGCGTCGTGCAGCAGAAGGGACAGTCACGTGCCGTCAGACCGGTCGGGGAACGGGATGGATCCCACGCCGCTCTGGTCCGAGCCCGGGACACTGCTGGAGCACATCCCGGTAGCCGTTTTCGGCATGGACGAGGACGACCGGATCTGCCATTGGGGTCCCGGTGCGAAGGACCTCTTCGGGTACGACGCCGCCTCGGCGCTGTCCCGGCCTGCCGGCATGCTCTTCCCCGAGCCGCCCCCGGGCGAACAGCCCGCGTCCCAGCGGCTGGGGGAGCGGGGCAGGACCCTCGGATACTGGCGGGTCCGGCATCGCGCCCGGCACCGGGACGGCACCGTCTTCCCGTGCGGCTTCCGGGCTTTCCCGGTGACCGGCACCGGGGCCGGTTCCGTCGTCGTGGTCCTGGCCAGCCGCGGCGACGAGCTCGACCGGGTGAAGACCAACCTCGCGTTCCTCGACGCCCTCTTCGAGACCTGTCCCATCGGCCTGGTCATGCTCGACGAGGAGCTGCGGTACGTCCACGTCAACCATGCGCTCGCCGAGATGGACGGCCTGTCCATCGAGGAGCACCTCGGCCGGCGCATGGACGAGGTCCTGCTCACCACCGACGGAGGGGAGTTTCCGCGGATGCTCCGCGCGGTCGCTGCCGGCGGCCCGCCTGTCGTGGGGGAACTGGTCGGTCTGCGTACACCGGGCCACCCGGACCGCGACCAGGTGCGGTCGGTGAGTCTGTTCCCGCTCAGCCGGGCAGGCGACACCCGGCCCGGAGTGGGCGGGCTGCTCCTGGACGTGACCGACCGCGAGCAGGCCATCGTCGAAGCGACGGCGACCCGGCGGAGGCTGGCGCTGCTCAACCGCGCCACCGCCCGCATCGGTACCACCCTCGACGTGGAGGTGACTGCCCGGGAACTCGTCGCGGCAGCGGTACCGGACTTCGCGGATGCCTCTGTCGTCGAAGTCGTGCAGTGGATGGACGAATCCGAGGTGTTCGACCCGGAACTGCCGCTGATCACCCACAGGATCGCCTCAGGAACCATCCTTCCCCCGCCCGCCACCGAGCTCGTGAGCGGGCTCGAGATCGTGACCTACCCGCCGGGCTCCAGCATCCACCGGATGCTGCGCACGGGCCTGCCCGTATCCGTCCCCGTGGACGCCGACTTCGTCACCACGACCGTGATGGACCAGAACCGTGCCCAGCTCCTGGTCGACAGCGGTCTGAGCCGGCTTCTCCTCGCGCCCCTGATCGCCCGGGGCACTGTCCAGGGCATCACCATGTTCGGCCGCTCCGCCGCTCGGCCCCCCTTCACGGAGCAGGACCTCACTCTCGCCGGGGAGCTCGCCTCCCGCGCCGCGCTGTGTCTCGACAACGCACGCCTCTACAGCCGGGTCCAGCACATCGCGCTCACCCTCCAACGCGCGCTGCTGCCCTCTGCCCTCGCCACCAGCTCCTCTGTGGAGGTGGCCCATCGCTACGTCCCTGGCAGCCACCTCACCGAGGTCGGCGGCGACTGGTACGACGTGATCAACCTGCCGGGCGACCGCGTCGCACTCGTCGTCGGCGACGTCATGGGACACGGAGTGCCCGCCGCCGCCGCCATGGGCAGGCTGCGCATCACCGCCAAGGCACTCGCGAGGAGCAACCAGGAACCGGACGGTCTCCTCGGTGAACTGGACGCCTGCGCCCAGGAGGCCGGCATCGAACTGGCGACATGCCTCTACATCCTCTACGACCCCGCGACCGGCCGCGCCCGTATCGCCAACGCCGGCCACCCGCCGCCGCTGGTCCTCCACCCGGACGGCACGGTCAGGACGATCAGCGATGTGCTGGGAGTCCCCCTCGGGGTCGGCGGCCTTCCCTTCGAGACGCTCGACATCGACCTGCCCGACGGCGCCGTTCTCGCGCTCTACACCGACGGTCTCATCGAAGCGCGCGGCCAGGACATCGAGGACGGCATGGCCGCCGCCCGCGCCGAACTGCGACGGGCACCGGCAGATCTGGAGGAGGCGGCGGACACCATCCTGTCCCGTCTGCGTCCCGACCCTCCCGACGACGACACGGTGCTCGTCCTCGCACGCGTGCGGCGCCGGCAGCAGTACGCTCCCGGCGACAGCCCCACCCCAGGAGCGACTCCATGACCGTCCCCGCCGCCTCGCCGTCCACCGACGGCGGCCTGCGCTACGACGACCTGCGCGCGCTGTTCGTCAACTGCACCCTCAAACGCTCCCCTGAGGTCAGCAACACCCAGGGACTGATCGACAAGAGCCGCGCGGTGATGGAGGCCAACGGTGTCACCACCGAACTGGTCCGGGCCGTCGACCACGACATCGCGACCGGTGTCTGGCCGGACATGACCGAGCACGGCTGGGCCACGGACGCGTGGCCGGCGCTGTACGAGCGCGTGATGGCCGCCGACATCCTGGTCCTGGCGGGGCCCATCTGGCTCGGTGACAACAGCTCGGTGACGAAACAGGTCGTCGAACGGCTCTACGCCTGCTCGAGCCTGCTCAACGACCGTGGACAGTACGCCTATTACGGCCGGGTGGGCGGCTGTCTGATCACCGGCAACGAGGACGGCGTCAAACACTGCGCGATGAATGTCCTCTACAGCCTCCAGCACCTCGGCTACACCATTCCCCCGCAGGCCGACGCGGGCTGGATCGGCGAGGCCGGGCCGGGGCCCTCGTATCTCGACGACGGCTCCGGAGGCCCGGAGAACGACTTCACCAACCGCAACACCACCTTCATGACCTGGAACCTGATGCACCTGGCGGCCCTGCTCAGGCGCGCCGGCGGAATCCCCGCCCACGGCAACCAGCGGTCCGAGTGGGACGCGGGCTGCCGTTTCGACTTCCCCAACCCCGAACACCGCTGAACGCTCCCACGTGGCAACCGCCGGTCAGACCCGCACGTCCCCCGGCCGGCGTACGCGGTCGGCAGGAGTGGGTGCGAGCGTTCTGTGCAGGTTGGTGCGCATCGTCGTCGCGGCGTCGAGCACGTAGTTCTGCCTGACCTGCCACGGGCCGCGGTCGCCCTGGCGGGGGAAGGCGTCGATGGCGCGCTGGACGTATCCGGAGGCCAGGTCGAGCAGCGGGCGCTCGTTCAGTGTGGTCGTCGGCCGCGGTTCCACGGCCGCGTAGTCGTTGTGGCGCATGTGGTTGAGCACCTTGCACACCAGCCGGGAACTGAGGTCGGCGCGCAGGGTCCACGAGGCGTTGGTGTAGCCGATGCACATCGCGAAGTTGGGGACGCCGGTCATCATCGCGCCGCGCCACACGAACTGCTTGTTGAGCTCCACCGGTTCGCCGTCGACGTGCGGAGTGATGCCGCCGAAGGCCAGCAGCCGCAGTCCGGTGGCGGTCACGACCACGTCCGCCTCCAGGACACGGCCCGACCTCAGCCGGATGCCCTCCGGGACGAACCGGTCGATGTGGTCGGTGACGATCGCAGCCGCACCCGTCTTCAGCGCCCTGAACAGATCGGCGTCGGGGACGGCGCACAGCCGCTGGTCCCACGGGTTGTAGGTGGGCGTCAGATGGTCCTCGACCAGCCGGTCGTCCTGGACGATGCGCTTGTTGATCGCTGTCAGCAGGCGTCGCGCCGCCTTCGGGCTGCGCCGGCAGAACTGGTAGAGGCCGAGGGCGAAGAGGATGTTCTTGGTCCGCACCAGCCGGTGCGCAGCGCCCGCGGGCAGTACGGCGCGGATGCCGTCGGCCAGCCTGTCCCGTGACGGCAGCGAGCCGATCCAGGTCGGCGTGCGCTGGAGCATGGTGACCTGCGCGGCGCTCTCCGCCATGGAAGGCACCAGAGTGACGGCGGTGGCGCCGCTGCCGATGACCACCACGCGCTTTCCCGCGTAGTCCAGCTCCTTCGGCCAGAACTGCGGGTGCACGACCGGGCCTTCGAACGCGTCGATTCCCGCGAACTCGGGCGCGTGCCCCTGGTCGTAGTCGTAGTAGCCCGCGCAGCAGTACAGGAAGTCGCACGTCAGGGTGGTCAGGGTGACGCTGCCGTCCGCACCGGTGCGCTGGAGGGTCAGGGTCCAACGGGCCGTCTCGGTCGACCAGTCGGCGCCGAGCACCTTGGTGCCGTAGCGGATCCTGCGGTCGATGCCGAACTGCGCGGCGGTCTCCTCGATGTAGCTCAGGATCGACCTGCCGTCGGCCAGCACCCTCGCGGCCCGCCACGGCTTGAACGGGTAGCCCAGCGTGAACATGTCGGAGTCGGAGCGCACGCCCGGGTAACGGAACAGGTCCCATGTTCCGCCCATGGACTGCCGCGCCTCGAGGATCGCGTACGAGCGCTCCGGGCACTCCGTCTGGAGCCGGTACCCCGCGCCGACGCCGGACAGACCGGCGCCCACGACGACGACGTCGATGTGCTCGGCGGGGGCGTCGGAGCCGGCGGTGAAGGTGTCTGCGGTGTGCGTCATGTTTCCCATTGTCCGGAACTACGTTCGGTAAGATTTGACCTCGCGGTGAGTGGCGCAGCCCGACGCCCTCAGCGTCGCGGCGGAAGGCCGGTTTCGTGAGCGATCACCACGCAGGCACCCACCACGGGCACCACGACCACGAGCGCCACCAGCACCACTTGCACGGCCGTGTCCTCGGACACGCACAGCACGGCGCCCATGCCCACGACGACCCCATGCCCACGACCACGGTCATGAGCCTCGGCTCACCACAGGCGCGTCACCGCATGCGTGCCCTTGGGCAGGCCACCGCCAGGCGCAGCCAGGGCCGGGCCGCGGGCGCCGAGGCTGCCCGAGTTGTCCGGAACCGGCAGTTGAGCGGGCAGCGGCGCGGGAGCATGCTGGGAGTGCCGGGAGCGGTTCCTGGGACAGCGTGCGGCGCGGTGCGAAAGGGCGAGTGGAGACCCGATGGCCCAACAGGTGACCGGTCGGCCGGACGACGGCGGCGCCGGGCCGGAGTCGGCGGTGCCCGGCCGTGAACTGCAGCGGCGGATCCTGGAGCAGTTGCCGGTCCCCGTCATGTTCTTCGACCGGAGCCTACGACTCGTCGCCGTCAATGCGGCAGCCGCCAGTGCGGCGGGCAGGCCGAAGGAACAACTGATCGGTCTGCGGCCGGGCGAGGTGGTGCCGGGCGTTTTGCCCGAAGGCGCGGAAGGCCTCGAAAAGGCCGTCGAGCAGGTGATGCGGACCGGTGAGCCCCGGACCTACGAGACCTGCCCGCGTCCCGGCGTGACCTGGCCGCCCACCGGCGGCAGCCCGGAGCAGGCGCGGGTGGCCGTCCTGTCCCCGGTGAAGGACGACACGGGCGCGGTGCAGGGTGTGGCCGTGGTTTCGCAGGACACCACGGAGCAGTACCGGGTGCGGCAGCGCATGGCCGTGCTCAACGAGGCCAGCCGGCGTATCGGCAGCACGCTCGATCTGCGCCGTACCGCGGAGGAACTCGCGGAGCTCGCCACGGAGAACTTCGCCGACTTCGTCGCCGTCGACCTGCTCGCCCCCGTCCTTGAGGGCGAGGAAGGACGGCCGGTCGGCGGTACGGACACCATCGTCTTCTGCCGGGCGGGACAGGCGTCCGTGCTGCCGGATTGCCCGGAGTCGATGGTTCCGCTGGGGGAGACGCACTCCTTCGACCGCGACTCGGCCGTGGGCCGCGCCCTGGCCATGGGGAAGACGGCGAGATACCCCGTCGACGAGGAGGTCCTGCGCAACTGGACCGGAGCCGACCCGCAGCGGATCCGCAGCATGCGTGACCACCGGGTCCACTCCGCGATCGTGGCACCGCTCCTGGCCCGCGGCACCACCCTCGGCATGGCCGTGTTCTGCCGCCACCGCACTCTGGACCCGTTCGACGAGCACGACCTGCAACTGGCCGCGGAACTCGCCGCCCGCGCCGCCGTGTGCGTCGACAACGCACGCCGCTACACCCGCGAGCGCGCCACCGCCCTCGCCCTGCAGCGGAGTCTGCTGCCCCGCCGGACGGCACGGCAGCGGGCGGTGGAAGTCGCCTCCCGCTATCTGCCCAACACCACGGGCGCCGGCATCGGAGGGGACTGGTTCGACGTCATCCCGCTGTCGGGGGCCAGGGTCGCCCTCGTCGTCGGCGACGTCATCGGCCACGGTGTGCAGGCATCGGCGACCATGGGACGTCTGCGCACCGCCGTACGGACCCTGGCCGAGGTGGACCTGGCTCCGGACGAGCTGCTCACCCAGTTGGACGACCTCGTCCAGAAACTGGACCACGAGGAGGCGGGGGACGCCGCCGACAGCTGGCCCGTCGCGGGGGCGACCTGTCTGTACGCCGTGTACGACCCGGTCGCGGGGCGCTGCACCATGGCGAGCGCCGGTCACCCCGAGCCGGTACTCGTCCGGCCCGACGGCGCCTCGCCCCTGCTCGGTCTGCCGAGCGGTCCGCCCCTGGGCGTCGGCGGGCTGCCGTTCGAAGCAGCGGAGTTCGAGCTGCCGGAGGGCACCCTGCTGGCCCTGTACACCGACGGCCTGACCGAGGCCCCTGGACCTGACGTCGACACCTCGCTCGCGCTGTTGCGCAAGACCCTCGCCCGTACGCCGGCCTCGCTCGAGGAGACCTGCGACACCGTCATGGACGCCATGCTGGTCGAGCGCCCGCCCGACGACGTCGCCCTGCTCCTCGCCCGCACCCACCGGCTCGACGCCCACCGCCACGCGTCCTGGGACCTTCCCGCCGATCCCGCGGTGGTCGCCGACGCCCGCAGGCACGCCTCGGCCCAGCTGGAGGAGTGGGGCCTGGGCGACGCCGCCTTCACCACCGAGCTGGTCGTCAGCGAGCTCGTCACCAACGCCATCCGCTACGGCGGCGATCCCATCCGGCTCCGTCTCATCCGGGACGCCTCGCTCATCTGTGAGGTGTCCGACGGCAGCAGCACCGCGCCCCATCTGCGCCGGGCCCGGATCTTCGACGAGGGCGGCCGCGGCCTGCTGCTGGTCGCGAGTCTCACCGAACGCTGGGGGACCAGACACAGCCCCTCGGGGAAGACGATCTGGGCCGAGCAGGCCCTCCCGGAAGCAGACGCGACCACTCCGTGAGACACGTCCTGACCCGGATCCTCGTCGCCACCGGCGACCCGGATCGGATCGTTCTGCGAGGTCACAGCGGTGCAGAGGGGTTCGCGGGGCCTCGGGGCGGGAGCGGGGGAAAGGGGTGCCGACAGGAGCGCACACCCCACCTCCTACACTCGGTCACTGCTCTCGGCCGTCACCGATGGCGGCACGAAGCGACCCCTGGGAAAGGACCCTGTTCGAGATGAGTTCCGCAGACCGCACCGAGGCACCGATCTACGCGGACCTGGTGGACGAGCGGGGCGACGTGCCCGCCGACGTCCGACGCACCGCCGAGGAGACGCTGCGCGAGATGGGGCGGATTTTCGACTTCGGCGACGGTATGGCCACCGCGGGCCGCCGTTAGGGGTCTGCCCGGCCTGGTCGACCGTTCCGGTCAGACCTGGTCGAGCAACCGGAGCAGCGGCCCCGGTACCCGGCCGGGGTCCAGTTCCTCGACCAGCATCCGGGCATAGTGGATCTTGCGTCCGCTGTGGGTGCCCATGAAGCGCCGCAGCTGCTTGTGAACGGTCCGCTCCCGTTGTGCGGGCTGTTTCTGGAAGGTACGGAACGACCGCAGATCGCCCTGGGCGGCGAGGACCCGCTCCACGGTGTCGGTCCCCAGGGCCCGCAGGAGCTCGTCCTCGAGGTCGGCCTCGCAGACCTGGAAGCCGCGCCGTTGCAGCGCGTCACGGTCAGGGTGGGACCCGAGGCCCGCTCGCTCCAGGGCGCGCCGGAAGAAGCCCTCTTCCGCGGCGTCGCACAGCCCCGCGGACTCGACGTCGAGCCCTCCTTTGCCGACCAGCTCCAGGAAGCGGCCGATGTTCGTCGCACCTCCCATGGGGACGACGGAGACGCCTTCCGCGTCGAGATCGCGTCCCTGGTGAAGCGCCAGGGCTTCCACCGCGGCCCTGTCACTGCGGCCCTCGACGAGCACGATCGTGCGCAGTCCGGCGGCCACGGCCTCCTCCTGCGCGGCCGCCGCCGCGGCCGCGCCGCCCGATCCGCCGGCCGCCCACGCGACGACCGTCGAGCGCAAACTGTCCATGCTCATGACGTCCACGGGGCCGGAGCCTACGCGTGCCGAGCCCGTCGGCCCACCGCTTTACGCCGTCGCGACGCCCCGCTGCAAAGCCGCGGCGATCCCAGTACCGCCACCGCGATCCCCGTCCTGCCAGGCCCGCTGCACCGACACGACGACCCTGACGGCAGCCCCCGGAACACCCGGCCGGGCCGGCTTGGTCCGCCCCGGGGCAGGGCCCTGTCGAGTGGGGAGCGATCACGGGATATCTTGATGTCGAGCAATGTTGCAGACGTGGAGAGCGGAGCACCCGGTGACTGACTCGACCATCATTTACACGCACACTGACGAGGCGCCCGCCCTGGCGACGTACTCGTTCCTGCCTGTGATCCAGGCGTACGCATCGACGGCCGGTGTCACCGTGGAGACCCGTGACATCTCGCTCGCGGGACGGATCATCTCCCAGTTCCCCGAGTACCTCGAAGAGGGCCGGCGCATCGACGACGCCCTCGCTGAGCTCGGGGCCCTGGCCAAGACGCCCGAAGCGAACATCATCAAGCTGCCGAACATCTCGGCCTCCATCCCGCAGCTGAAGGCCGCGGTCGCCGAGCTCAAGGAGCAGGGCTACGCGCTGCCGGACTACCCGGACGACCCGAAGACCGACGAGGAGCGCGACATCCGCGCCCGTTACGACAAGGTCAAGGGCAGTGCCGTCAACCCGGTCCTGCGCGAGGGCAACTCCGACCGCCGCGCCCCCGCCTCGGTCAAGAACTACGCCAAGGCCCACCCGCACCGCATGGGCGCGTGGACCGCGGACTCGAAGACGAACGTCGCCACCATGGGCGTGGACGACTTCCGCTCCACCGAGAAGTCCGCGGCCGTCGCCGAGGACGGCGCCCTGCGTATCGAGCTCAAGGGTGACGACGGCACCACCACCGTGCTGCGCGAGTCGGTCCCGGTCCTCACAGGTGAGGTCGTCGACGCGTCCGTCATGCGCGTCGCCGCCCTGCGTGAGTTCCTCACCGCCCAGGTCGCCCGCGCCAAGGCGGAGGACGTGCTGTTCTCCGTGCACCTGAAGGCCACGATGATGAAGGTCTCCGACCCGATCATCTTCGGCCACGTGGTACGCGCCTTCTTCCCGAAGACCTTCGCCCGGTACGGCGAGGCGCTCGCCAAGGCCGGCCTCACGCCGAACGACGGCCTCGGCGGCATCTACAAGGGCCTCGAGGCCCTGCCCGAGGGCGCCGAGATCAAGGCCTCCTTCGACGCGGAGCTCGGCGAGGGCCCTGCCCTCGCGATGGTCGACTCCGACCGCGGCATCACCAATCTGCACGTGCCGTCCGACGTCATCGTCGACGCGTCCATGCCGGCGATGATCCGCACGTCCGGCCACATGTGGGGCCCCGACGGCCAGGAGGCCGACACCCTCGCGGTCCTGCCGGACAGCAGCTACGCGGGTGTCTACCAGGTCGTCGTCGACGACTGCCGCGCCAACGGCGCCTTCGACCCGTCGACGATGGGCTCCGTGCCGAACGTCGGTCTGATGGCGCAGAAGGCCGAGGAGTACGGCAGCCACGACAAGACCTTCGAGATCCCCACCACGGGCACGGTCCGCGTCGTCGACGCCGCCGGCAACGCGGTGCTGGAGCAGGTCGTGAGCGCCGGCGACATCTTCCGGATGTGCCAGACCAAGGACGCGCCCATCAAGGACTGGGTCAAGCTCGCCGTCACCCGCGCCCGCGCGACCGGCGTCCCGGCCGTGTTCTGGCTCGACGAGGGCCGCGCGCACGACGCGCAGCTGATCCAGAAGGTCAAGACCTACCTGGCCGAGCACGACACCGAGGGCCTGCAGATCGAGATCATGTCTCCGGTCGAGGCGACCGCGTACTCCCTGGAGCGCATCCGCCGCGGCGAGGACACCATCTCCGTCACCGGCAACGTGCTGCGCGACTACCTGACCGACCTGTTCCCGATCCTGGAGCTCGGCACCAGCGCCAAGATGCTCTCGGTCGTCCCGCTGATGAACGGCGGCGGACTGTTCGAGACGGGAGCCGGCGGCTCGGCCCCCAAGCACGTGCAGCAGCTCGTCAAGGACAACTACCTGCGCTGGGACAGCCTCGGCGAGTTCCTCGCGCTGGCCGTCAGCTTCGAGCACCTCGCGACGACCACGGGCAACGCCCGCGCACAGGTCCTCGCCGACACGCTCGACCGGGCCACCGGCACCTTCCTCAACGAGGACAAGTCCCCGAGCCGCAAGCTCGGCGGCATCGACAACCGCGGCAGCCACTTCTACCTGGCCCTGTACTGGGCCCAGGAGCTGGCCAAGCAGACCGAGGACACCCAGCTCGCGGAGGCGTTCGCGCCCCTGGCCAAGACGCTGGGCGAGCAGGAGCAGACCATCGTCGACGAGCTGATCGCGGTGCAGGGCTCCCCGGTCGACATCGGCGGCTACTACCAGCCGGACCCCGCGAAGGCCTCGGCCGTCATGCGCCCGTCGAAGACCTTCAACCAGGCTCTGGCGACCCTGAGCTGACGCTGACAAGATCTCGGGCGGCCCGCCGCCCCCGCACCGCCCCGGCCGGCACTTCTGCCCGGCCGGGGCGGTCGTGTCAGCGGCCGCGATCGAGTCTGTCCGGCCGGGGCGGGAACACGGCGCGGCGGGGCTGCTGTTGACACAGGGGAGGAGAGCCGGACGGGCGCCGCCCGCCCGGCGGGCGGCCGAACCCTACGAAGGAGTCACTGTGGCGCTCACCCGTGAAGACCGCGAGAAGTTCCTGGCAGAGCCGCATGTCGCAGCACTCGCGGTCGATGCCGGCGAGGAGAACCGGGCGCCCCTCACGGTGCCGATCTGGTACCAGTACGCATCCGGCGGCGACATCTGGATCATGACCGGCCGCGACTCCCGGAAGGCGCGGGCGATCGCCTCCGCCGGCCGGTTCTCGCTGATGGTCGACCGCGTGGAACCAACGGTCCGTTACGTCTCGGTCGAGGGCCCCGTCGTCGAGACGGTCGCCGCGACCCGGGAGCAGCTGGTGGAGATCTCGGCGCGCTACCTGGAACCGGAGAAGGTCGAGCCCTACGTCGACTTCGCCTGGAAGCACCACGGTGACCAGCTGGTCATCCGGATGCGCCCGCAGCGCTGGGTCAGCTCGGACCTGGGCGAGGTCTGAGGGAGCGCGGTCCGAGCGGCCGCGGGGGGCGGCTCGGACCGATCGCACGCGGTCCGAGCGGCCGGTGTGCCGATGCGCACCGCCCGCCGGCCGGCGTCAGGGGCGCAGCACCATCGGCGGACCCACGTAGTGGGAGCCGGACAGGCCGAGCGTCGCGTCGTACGCCATCTTGTAGTCGCCGTTCTCGTCGTGCGCCACGATGGCGTCGGAGACGGCCTCGCGGAGGGCCTTGTCGCCCTTCGCCATGCCGATGCCGTACGGCTCCTCGGTGAACGGGCGGCCGACGACCTTCAGCTTGTCCGGGTGCTGGGCGGCATAGCCCTTGAGGATGGCGTCGTCCGTGGTGACGGCGTCGACCTCGGACTCGAGCAGCAGCTTGACGCACTCGGTGTACTTGGTGGTCTCGACCGTCGTGGTGTTGTAGTCGGGCTTCTTGATCTCCCGGAGCGCCGTCGAACCCTTGGCCGAGCAGACCTTCTTGCCCTGCAGGGAGAACGGCCCCGCGATGGTCCTGTCGTCCTCGCGGATCAGCAGGTCGGCGCCGGCCATGTAGTAGGGGCCGGCGAACCCGACCTTCTTCCTGCGCTCGTCGTTCATGGTGTACGTGCCGACGTACAGATCGACCTCGCCGCTGGAGATGGCCTCCTCCCGGACTCCGGTGTCGACCGTCTTGAACTCGATCTTGTCGGTGGGGAAACCGAGGTCGGCCGCGACCATCTTGGCGATCTCGATGTCGAAGCCGGAGCGCTTGCCTGTCTCGTCCTCGAAGCCCAGGAACGGCTGGTCGTTCTTCGCTCCGATGACCAGCTTGCCGGCCGCCTGCGCCTTCTGCAGGGTCGGGGAGTCGATGTCGACGTCCTTCGCGACCTTGTAGGTCGGCAGCTTCGGAAGGTCCCTGGCGTCCGCGCTGGTCGTCGTCGGCCCGTCACCTGAAGTCTCGGAGTCGCCACCGCAGGCGGTTGCCGTGAGGGCGACGGCGAGCACGGTGACAGCCGCGGTCGCGGCGGACTTGTAGGCCTTCATGGTGCGACATCCTTCACTCGATTTTGCGAGGAGGGTAAGGAGTTGCAGGGCTCAGCGTCATTACATCTGAGCAGAACTTGAGCATTACATTCCGGAAACGGTCGGGTGTGCACCGGTCATTTGTGCGAGTGCACGGTGGTTGCATGCATGCGCACCCGGTGTGCAGCCACCGGGTGCGCCGCCCCCCGTCAGCCGACCGTGAACGTCCCCGTCGCCCCGCTGAAACCGGTGATCCTGCCGAGGAGGCTCTTCGCGTCACCCCGGTGCACGATCCGGTACGTGCCCGCCGGTGTTCCGGGCGCGATCTTCCAGGTGACCACGGCCTTGGAGGTGCCCGTCAGGCCGTTGAGCCGGACCCAGCGGTACGTGGTGTCCCAGTCGCCGTCGTTGAGGTGCCGGACCCAGGCGCCGTTCACCTGGCGCTGCACCTCGAGGAAGGTCCCGTTGCGATGCAGATCGTTCTTGGGATGCCCGGTCACGAACTCGGCCGTCACCGTGGCTCCCCGCGCATAGGAAGCCGCGGGCCCGCTCAGTACGTCACCGAACTTCTTGCCCGAGGGCGGGTTGTCCATCACCACACCGGTCTGCAGAGAGACCTGCCGGTTCGACTGGTCGGGCGGCGTCGGGCCCTGGCCGACGGACGTTCCGTCCCGCAACGAGGCGGCGAGGGAGGCGAATTCCTGCTGGTGCGCGGGCAGTGTGTGACGTCCGTAGAGCGTCGAGCCGCCCTCGTAGTGCTGCAGGTCGTACTCCTCCGGCGTCGTCACGTACTGGCTGTAGGCGTTCGCATAGCCCTGCATCAGCACGTTCTCGAGCGGCACGCCCAGTTCCTCGGCGACCGATCGGCGGATGCGCAGCCCCGAGACGATCGTGTATTCGGCGGGCCCGGCGACCAGGTAGAACTGGCCGATCTTGACGATCTGCAGGGGCAGGATCGTGGGCGTCGTCGGCGTCACCGCGTTGACCAGCCCGGTGGGCACCAGACTCGCCTTCGGATACTGGCAGCTCACCAGCCACTCGGGCGGATCGATGTCGAACGGCTTCAGCAACGCGGCCACCGGGCTGTTCATGCCCTCGGTGAAGCCGGGGATCGCGGGTCCGTCCTCGACGCTGCCCGCGAGGGTCGAGGCGCCGACCACGGCAGGGCAGGTGCGGTGCTCCTTGCCGTCCGGGGTGTACTTCCCGGCGACGGTGACCCCTTCCATGTTCACGTACCGCAGGCGGGAGTCCACGCTGCCGCTGACCGGGGTGGCCGCGTCGGCGTAGATCTCCTGTGCCTTACGGAACTGCCGGTCGCCGATGATGCGGGTGTTCTCGAACTCGTCCTCCGTCGGCCCCGAGCCGGGCTTCAGATTCAGGTTGGGCGACATGTCGCCGGCGTTGGTGTTGGGAAACGCGGCGACGAAGCCCTCCCGGTTCTCGAGGTAGCGCACGCCCTCCTTGTCGTGCTCCCACTCGTACGCTGCATAGCCCTTGTTGTCCGGGCTGAGGAGGGTGTTCTTGTTCGTGAGCGACGTGTTGTGCGTGGCGAACCAGCTGATGGCGCCGATGTCGCTGTCGCCCTGCCGGAAGCGGAGCACCGTCATCGCGGGGTCGATGGCGCCCGGGAAGGCCGCCTTGTCGCGGGCGGGATTCTTGTCGAACGCGGTCCTGGAGCGGTTCACGCTCGCGTTCGTCAGCTCGCCCCTGCCCAGCGTGATGGTGCCCGGCGCGAGGTCCTCGTGCGCCTCGGCCACCGACTCGACGATGCCGTCGACGATCGCCCGGTAGGTGTCCTTCTGGAAGCCGAGCGAAGCCAGGTTGTACGCCAGGTGGTGCGAATGGCCGCCGGAGCCCGCGTGGGTGTGCGTCGCGGCGAGCAGCACGTTCTGCTCGCCGTAGAGCGAGCCGTAGCGCTCGCGGAGCTCGGCGAGCACGCCCTGGCGCACGGACTGGAAGATCATGGCCAGGTCGGCGTTCACGTACACCACCCTGCTGCCGCCTGGCCGGTCCGCCACGATGAACGCCCGCGAGCGCTGCCGTTGATGGATGCCGCTCGCTTTCTGGTCGAAGCTCGAGTAGCCCATCATGCCGACTTCCGCGGCTTCCCCGGTGACGTCGGAGATGCCCCGGCCGACGAGATAGGTCGTCGGCTCGGCGGCCGCCGCCCCTGCCGGAGCCGCGCCCGCGGGGACGGCGCCGGGCACGGCCGCCAGGGTCAGCGCGCCGAGCGATCCCGCCAGCAGCAGGGAGAGCGCCTTCGCGCTCGAACCGGGGAACAACCGCATGTCCACTCCCTCGTACCGCAATCCGTGCCGGCTGTGTGTGTGCGCAGCTTCGCGCCTTGCCCGGCCGGGTCGTTCGTGACAGGTGTGACCGACGGTAAGGGGGCTGGGAGGCCGGCGGAGAGGACTCAACCGGCCAGTAACGGGACTTCAGCGGCCACGACCCCTGTCCTCCCGCTGCCGGAATCCCTACAGTGGCCGCCCGGAGGTGAAGCCACGGTGCCGTACAGACCGGGACGCACGTCCATACAAGGACAGTTCCCGGCGTGCCTCGCCGACCCGCGGTACGGATCCGCGACCATCACACCCCATCTCCTGCGCTACCTCACCCTCGTGGCCGCCGAGCGCGGCCACGACCTCGGCCCGGCACTTGCCCGCGCCGGACTCAGCGAGGCCGCGCTCAGCGCCGTCGGCCTGCGGGTGTCCTACCGGCAGGGCAGCTCGGTGATCAGGGAGGCGGTGCGGGACCTCGGCGACCCCGCCCTCGGCCTGGCGGTGGGACGCCGTCAGCGGGTGACCGCATGGGGGCTGGTCGGCCTCGCCCTGCAGGCCAGCGCCACGCTCCGCGACGCCGTCGAGCTCGGAGTCCGCCACCACGGCGCCACCGGATCCATGCTCGACTACCGCCTCGAGACCGTACCGGCCGGCGCCGCGATCCTGGCGACCGCACGGTACACCGACTCCGAACTGCGGGCGTTCCTCCTCGAGGAGGCCTTCGGCAGCATCGTGGCCCTGATCAGGGACGCCTGGCGGGAGGAGTTCACGCCGCACTCCATCGCCGTACGGCACCAACGCCCGGCGTACGCGGACGAGTACGAGCGGTACTTCCGATGTCCCGTCACCTTCGACGCCCCCGACGACCGGCTGGTGTTCGCCGCCGACGATCTGCGCAGCCCCCTGCCCGGCGCGGACTCGTACACCCTCGCCCAGGTGGCCGGACTGCTCGACACGGCACGCACGCACGGACACGAGCGCCAGGACCTGGTGCAGGGGTTGGAAGTGTCCGTCGCCCGCGGCCTGCCCCACGTCCCGCCGCTGGCACAGCAGGCGCTGGCCCGGGGGATGAGTGAACGGACCCTGCGCAGAAGGCTCGCCGAACACGGCACCACCTACGAGGCGCTCGTCGACTCGGTCCGCCTCGTCCGGGCCGAGGAACTCATGATGACCAGCGACCTGCCGCTGCACAGGATCGCCAGGATGCTCGGCTTCAGCGACGCGCGGACCCTGCGGCGAGCGGTGGCACGCTGGTTCGGCACGAACCCCTCCGCCATGCGCGGCTCCGCCTCACGTCCCCGATGAGCCGCGTACCGCACCGCCGGCCCGGACACCCCGCTCGCCGCCCGGCGTTCGGCCGGGCGCAGCTGTCGAGCAGCTGCTCGACAGCTGCTTGGACTTCACCTCATTCGGCGACTTGACCGGACTGTCGGCATGGTGGGGCAGTCTCACGGTCACCGTGCCGGCGCGGGTCGACGGCTCCGGGCGGAACCAGGACCGGCCGTGCGTCGTGATACCAGCGACAGCGTAAGGGTGCCGGGAAGAGGGGGGAGTTCGCCGTGTCGGAGAGCGCCGTGCGGATCGATGGAAACAGCCTGCTGCTGGGCGGGGGAGCGCGGGTCCGGTTCATCAGGACGCTGCGTCTGCCGGAGTCGGGAACGCACCCGCTGCCGCCGGGACTTGGCGAGTTCCCGATACGGCGGGTCGAGGACCACGCAGGCACCGTGCCGCCGCAGATGCTCGAGCGGGGCGGAGTGATGCTGCCCGTGTATCTGCGCGAGGCCATGTGGCTGAGCTTCGCGGGCAGTACCGAACCCGCCGCGCTCCAGGTCGGCGTCGGCAAGGTGTGTGCCATTTCCGGCGAACCGTGGCGCGGGACGCTGACGCGGAAGCCGCAGAACTACGTGGTGCTGCCGCGCCAGCCGTGGCTGGACGGCATCAACTCCGGCAGGGGCACGGTGCGTCAGTTCGTCGCCGTCCCGCTGGGTCTCGGCGCCACCGTGGAGGGGCAGGTCACCGGCGAGGAGACATGGGGCGGCGTCCAGTTGCAGGCGTTCGGGCTGTCGGGTTCGGCGCTGGCGGCCTGGCGCGAGGAGGAGCGCGTACGCGCGGAGCGTGCGGCGCGTAACGCGTGGTCCGTGGCGGGGGCCCCGCCAGCCGCGCCCCAGGCGCCCGGGGCCGCGCCCCCGGCGCCCCCCGCGCTCCAGGCATTCGGAGCCCCGCCCCCGGCGCCCGGTTCGGCGCCCGCCGCGCCTTCCCGGTCCGGCGGGCCGCCTCGCGCGCGTGCGGCCGCGATGGGTCTCGGCGTGGGCGGCTCCATGCGGCAGGAGGTCCACCGCGACGACCGGCCCTTCTCCGACTGGGCGAAGGAGCCTGCCGGCCGGGTGTTCGTCCACCTGGTGACCCCGCCCGAGTGGCGCCGTATCACCGGCGAGGACGCGCCGCCGTCGCCGGTCGACCGTGCCGCCTATACGCGGGCCGGGCTGCCCTGGTTCGAGTACTACGACGAGACGGCCGCCGACCTCCCGCCCGCGCAGGCTCTGGGCGGCGTGCAGCCGGTCGGCGACTGGCTCGGTGACGACCACACCCCGTGGCAGCCCCCGGCTCCCGGTCAGGTCCTGCCCCTGGGCGACGCCCCCCGGCCGGGGAAGGCGGTCGCCGACGGCGACTGGTGACGCCGGACGCGGCGAGCGTGCCGATGAGCCGCCTGCGGTACGGACGGCCCGGAACGCGGTCCGCTCGTCGAAGCGGAGGCGGGCACGGGCCGGGCGAGCCCGTGCCTGGTGGCTCCCTCCGGGACTGCCGGGTCGCGCCGACCCGGATCGCTCGGGAATGCGCCAACTCCACTTCCGTGACCGTAGCTTGGGTGGGGGTTTCACCGCGGCACCATGCAAGTCGAGACCGAAGTGGCGACGTTGTCCGAGGCGATGCCCCCGCGCCGGGTGCGGCGCGGGTTGGCGTGATGCCGCCCGGCGCCGTAGCCCGCGGCCCGGGGTGGCGTGCCGTGGCCCGGGGCGGTAGCCCACGGCCCGGGGTGGCGTGACACGTCGCGCGGCGTCAGTTCACGCCCTGCGTTGGCATCACCCGTCCCGACACGGCTACGGCACCACGCCGGGTCCGGGCAGCCCACCGAGGAGCGAAGGCAACTCCTGCTCGGTCCAGACGGTCTTGCCTTCCCGTGTGTGCCGTGTGCCCCAGCGTGCCGTCAGCTGGGCGACCAGGAGCAGGCCCCGCCCGCCCTCGTCGGTGCTGCGCGCCCGCCGCAGGTGGGGGGAGGTGCTGCTCGGGTCGGAGACCTCGCAGATGAGCCGTTGGTGGTGGATGAGCCGCAGCGTCACGGGACCGCCCGCGTAGCGGTAGGCGTTGGTGATCAGTTCGCTGACGATCAGCTCCGTGGAGAAGACCATCTCCTCCAGCCCCCACGCCACCAGCTGGTCCGCCGTGAGCTGACGCGCCCGTGCCGGAGCCGTCGGCTCCGCCGGCAGCTCCCAGGTGGCGACCAGCTCCGGTGCCAGTGTGTGTGTCTGAGCCAGCAGCAGCGCGACATCGTCGCTGGGCCGCTCCGGCAGCAGCCGGTCGACCACCGCCTGTGCGGTCTCCTCCAGCGGCCGGGCCGGTCCCGCCAGCGTCTCGCACAGCTGGGCCAGTCCGGCCTCCATGTCGTGCAGCGCACCGTCGATCAGCCCGTTCGTGTACAGGGCGATGATGCTGCCTTCCTCGAGCGTCAGCTCCGCCGCCTCGAACGGCAGTCCGCCGAGACCCAGCGGGGGCCCGGCGGGCAGGTCCGGGACGCTCACGGCTCTCTCGGGCGTGACCACCGCCGGGGGCGGGTGCCCGGCCCGGGCGAGGGAGCAGCGCCGGGTCACCGGGTCGTACACGGCGTACAGACAGGTCGCGCCCACGACCTGTTCTCCAGGCCCGCCGTCCTCGGCGTCCTGCTCCTGTTCCCCCGCCAGCCGGTTCACCAGGTCGTCGAGGTGGGAAAGCACCTCGTCGGGCTCGAGGTCGAGATCGGCCAGTGTGTGCACGGCGGTCCGCAGACGGCCCATCGTGGCTGCGGCGTTGATGCCGTGCCCGACGACGTCGCCGACGACGAGGGCGACACGGGCCCCGGACAGCGGGATGACATCGAACCAGTCGCCGCCGACACCGGTCATTCCGCCCG
This sequence comes from Streptomyces sp. NPDC027962, assembly GCF_055566095.1. Classification (NCBI taxonomy): domain Bacteria; kingdom Bacillati; phylum Actinomycetota; class Actinomycetes; order Kitasatosporales; family Streptomycetaceae; genus Streptomyces; species Streptomyces sp. NPDC027962. The sequence continues at coordinate 16,044 of NZ_JBVHTA010000024.1, read as the reverse complement.
CCGGCATGTAGCGGTGGGCGACAACGACCGCCGGGTGAGCCGGCAGCTCCCGCGGCAGCAGGCGCCGCTGCAGCGCGAGCGCGGCCCGGTGCTGCTGGGTGAAGCGGCGGGCGTTGTCGAGGGAGACCGCGGCACGGGCGGCGAGCTCGCTCGCCAGTGTGAGGTCGTCCTCCTCGAACGGCTCCGGCAGCCGGGACCGCCACAGGCTGACGAATCCCAGCACCAGCCCGCGTGCCGTCAGCGGGACCACCATCAACGAATGCACGTTCTTGAGTCCGGTCGTCGCTCCCCGGCCCATGGTCGTGAGGAACTCCGAGAGATCGATGTACGGCTTCAGGACGGGCCGCCCGGAGGCCAGGCACTGCCCCTGCGGCGTGCTCTTGGGGAACGAGTTCACGGTGCCGAGGGGGAAGAGGAGATGGGCGGTCTCCGATGTGATCGTCCTGTTCGCCGTCCTGCGCACGGGGCCCACGCCTCCGGGGACGGGTTCCTCACCGCGGCTGACGGGCTCGAGAAGGTCGACCGACACACAGTCGGCCACGCCGGGCACCGCCGCCCGTGCCAGTTCCTCCGCAGTGGTTTCCACGTCCAGCGTGGTTCCGATGCTGGCGCCCGCCTCGGTGAGCAGAGCGAGCCTGCGGCGGGCTCGGTGACCGTCGGTGACGTCCTCCACCAGCTGCGTCACCCCCAGGACGCGGCCGGCGGAATCCTCCATGCGGAACGCGGACACCGAGACGTACCGGTCCCTGCCGGGGCTGCCCGGGACCCGGCACGGCTGCTCCGTGAAGATCATCGGCGTGCCGGTCTCCAGCACCTGCCGCAGCCCCGCGTCGACGGTCTCCGCGTCGGGGCGGATGAGGAAGTCGCCGATGCGGTGGCCACGCGCCTGTTCGCTGCTGATGCCGCCGAGCCGGGCGATCGCCCGGTTGATCCGCAGAATGCTCAGGTCGGTGTCGTGCACCGCGAGGCCGATGGGCGACCTGCGGAACATACCGTCCATGACCGACCGGTCGATCTCCCACTGGGTGACCTCTTCGGCGGGCGCGGCCACCAGGAACCACTCCTGGACCCCTTCCGCGCGTGTCACCCAGCGGGCCCGGATCCCCAGGCCGATCCTGCTGCTGTCGCTCGCCCGCACGGGAATGATCCCGAACCAGCCGCGATTCCTGATGCACGTGGAGGTGGCCTCCGCGACCACGTCACGATCGGCCGGGTCCACCAGGATCTCCATGGCGGGACGGCCGAGCACGTCCTCGGCGGAGTAGCCCGTCAGCTCACGAGCGCGTTCGCTCCAGCCGGACACCCGGCCGCGCCGGTCGAGCACCACGGAGGCGGATCGACCGTGCGAGTACGGGTCCTCCGGGCTCTCACTGATCAGAGTCACAGATCCGGTCATCGCTCCTATCCTCCGCCCGGGGCTGTGGCGACGCGAGCGATGAATTCCGGGCGGTGCGATGGTCAGTAACGCAACAGAGCGCAAGCCGACCCGACCATGAAGGAGCACGCGATGCCGCGCATCACCCCGAACCTCTGGTTCGACACCCAGGGCAAGGAAGCGGCCGAGTTCTACGTCTCGATCTTCCCGAACTCGGAGATCAAGCACATCTCGTACTACGGCGAGGCGGGCCCCCGGGAGGCCGGCACCGTGCTGACCGTGGACTTCGTCCTCGACGGCCAGGAGTACACCGCGATCAACGGCGGCCCGGAGTTCACCTTCGACGAGGCGATCTCCCTGCTGATCAACTGCGCGGACCAGGAGGAGGTCGACTACTACTGGACGAAGCTGGGCGAGGGCGGCGAGGAGGGACCCTGCGGGTGGCTGAAGGACAAGTACGGCCTGTCATGGCAGGTCGTCCCGGCCGCCATGGGGGAGCTGCTGACGGACAAGGACGAGGGCCGTGCCCAGCGAGCGATGGCGGCCATGCTCGGCATGAAGAAGCTCGACGTGTCCGCGCTCTACGCAGCCGCCGACCGGGCGGAGTGATCCGCCCGCGGACCCGTAGGGCCGTCCGGCGGGCCTTGGGCCGAGGCGGACGGCGCTCGACGGCCTGGCCGGTGGGAATGCCCGAACAGCTGTGACCCACGAGGACGACGTCGCGGAGATCGTTGGCCACGACCTTGTCGACGATGCCCTGCGGCGTTCGCGGCGCGCCCGACCCCGGCGGCCGTGCGAGCCACGACGACACCCCGTACGAGACACGGCAACGCCCCGTGCGAGCCACGACGACGCCCCGTGCGGGACACGGCGCCAGGTCGGACAGCCTCGTCAGGCGTCAGGCGTCAGGCGTCAGGCGTCAGGCGACGGCGCCCGCGCATCCGGCGACGTTGAGGGACAAACCGCCTTTTCCGGGTATGGCTGACCTCGGCCGCAAGGCCGCGGAAGGCCGGATCGTGGGTGAGAGGTGCGTGGCGGGTGCTGCTGTCGCGGAGGAGGGAACAAGTGAGGCGCAGGGCCGAACGGGCGGCGAAGGACACGTCCGTCGCCCTCGACGCCCGTCTGCCGCTGTTCGACGGCGGCGCTCTGCTGCGCAAGGCGTTTCCTGACCACTGGTCGTTCCTGCTCGGCGAACTGGCGCTCTACAGCTTCGTGGTGCTGCTGATCACCGGCGTCTACCTGACGCTGTTCTTCGAGCCGGGCATGGGCGAGGTGGTGTACCGCGGCGCGTACACCCCGATGATCGGCATCCGCATGAGCGAGGCGTACGCATCGACGCTGGAGATCAGCTTTGACGTGCGGGGCGGTCTGCTGATCCGTCAGATCCACCACTGGGCCGCGCTGGTGATGGTCGCGGCGATCGGCGTACACATGCTGAGGGTGTTCTTCACCGGTGCGTTCCGCCGACCGCGCGAGGCCAACTGGGTGATCGGCGTGACCCTTCTGGTCGTGACGATCCTGGAGGGATTCGCCGGCTACTCCCTGCCCGACGACCTGCTGTCCGGCACCGGGTTGCGCACGGCCCAGGGGTTCATCCTGTCCGTCCCGATCGTCGGCTCCTACCTGAGCATGTTCGTCTTCGGCGGCGAGTTCCCGGGCGAGGACATCATTTCCCGGCTCTACCCGGTGCACATCCTGCTGCTGCCGGGGTTGCTGCTGGCCGCGGTGACAGTGCACCTCATCCTGGTCTTCCATCTCAAGCACACCCAGTGGGCGGCGCGGGGAAGGACCAATCACAACGTGGTGGGCCGCCCCATGGTCCCGCACTTCACGGCCAAGTCGGGCGGCCTGTTCGCGATGGTCTTCGGCGTGCTCGCCGCGCTCGGCGGGCTGGCGCAGATCAACCCCGTCTGGGCCTACGGGCCCTACCGTTCGGATCAGGTGTCCACCGGGGCGCAGCCCGACTGGTACCTGGGCTTCCTCGAGGGCGCGATGCGTGTCATGCCCGGCTTCGAGACCCGGCTGTGGGGCCACACCGTCCAGTGGAACCCGCTGATTCCGGCGGTCGTGTTCCCCGGCGTGTTCTTCCTCGTCCTGTACGCGTACCCCTTCCTGGAGCGCTGGGTCACTGCCAAGCGGGGCGAACAGCATCTGTGCGACCGTCCCCGCGACCGGCCGGTGCGCACGGGGCTCGGCGTCGCCGCCATCGTGTTCTACGGCCTGCTGCTCGTGGCCGGAGGCCAGGACATCGTCGCGTTCACCTTCGACGTCTCCGTGAACGCCCTGACGTGGACCATGCGTGTCCTGGTGGTTCTCGGGCCCGTCGCGGCCTTCTGGCTCACCAAGCGGCTGTGCCTGGCGCTGCAGGCACATGAGGCGGAACTGCTGGCCGAGGGGGAGGAGACGGGCGATCTCCGGCAGTCGATCGAAGGGACCTACGGCGAACGCCGTCGGCCGCTGTCCCCCGAGGTGCGGTACGTCATGACGCACCGTGCCCCGCCCAGCCCGCTGCAGGCAGCCGGGAGGGGCGCCGAGGACACCCGGCGGGAACGGGTCCGGCGCGCTCTCAGTGCCTGGTTCCACCCGGACAACCGGGCGGACGCCGAGCACCGCGCCGCCGGCCCGGAGGAAGAACACGAGAAGCCGGGCACCAGGGCGTAGCCGAGACCAGCGAGACCCGCCGCCGCGTACAAGGGCTCATGGTTCGGTGTCGTTGTACTGGAAGACGAACCCGAAGACGCCGGGTGCGAGCAGCCCCGCGCCGATGATGAACAGCCACAGCCCGTAGACGACTCCCAGCGCCAGGACGGCGGTGCCCACGGCGGCGAGCACCGGGTAGTAGCTGCGCGGCGGGAAGAAGGCGACGGGGCCGGCGGTGTCACGGACCTCGGCCTGACGGCGGTTCTGCGGGACGGTCCCCAGCCGCCGGTCCTGCCTCCACAGGAAGAACGTGACGAGGGCGGCCATCAGAAACGACACGACCAGCACCACGGTCCCGGTCGGATCCGCCGCCCACCACCCGTAGATCGCGGCGGACGCGGCGAAGAACACGGCGACTCCGAGGAAGAGCAGGGCTTCCGGCTTCATGACAGCCGCTCCGAGCCCTCGCCGGCCCTCTTGGTGCGCGCCGCAGCGACCTGCGGATGGTGCAGGTCGAAGGCCGGGCACTCGGAGCGGATCCTGGGCAGCGCCACGAAGTTGTGCCGCGGCGGCGGGCACGAGGTGGCCCACTCCAGCGACCGGCCGAAGCCCCACGGGTCGTCCACGGTGACCTTCTCGCCGTACCGCCGGGTCTTCCAGACGTTGTAGAAGAACGGCAGCGTCGACGCCCCCAGCAGAAAGGCCCCGATGGAGGAGAGGGTGTTGAGGGTGGTGAAGCCGTCGGCGGCCAGGTAGTCGGCGTAACGGCGGGGCATCCCCTGGGCACCGAGCCAGTGCTGCACCAGGAAGGTGAGCTGGAAGCCCACGAACAGGGTCCAGAAGTGGATCCTGCCGAGCCGCTCGTCGAGCATCGTCCCGGTGAACTTGGGCCACCAGAAATAGAACCCGGCGAACATGGCGAACACGACGGTGCCGAACAGCACGTAGTGGAGGTGGCCGACCACAAAATAGCTGTCGGTGGTGTGGAAGTCGAGCGGCGGCGAGGCCACCAGCACCCCGGTCAGCCCTCCGAAGAGAAACGTCGTGAGAAACCCGATTGCCCAGAGCATCGGCGTTTCGAACGACAGCGATCCGTGCCACATGGTGCCGATCCAGTTGAAGAACTTCACCCCGGTCGGCACGGCGATCAGCAGCGACGCCAGCGAGAAGAACGGAAGCAACACCGCGCCGGTCGCGAACATATGGTGCGCCCACACCACTGCCGACAGACCGGTGATGGTGACGGTCGCACCGATCAGCCCGAAATACCCGAAGACCGGCTTACGGCTGAACACCGGCAGGATTTCGGTGATGATGCCGAAGAACGGCAGGGCCACGATGTAGACCTCCGGATGCCCGAAGAACCAGAACAGGTGCTGCCACAGCAGTGCCCCGCCGTTCGCCGGGTCGAAGACATGGGATCCGAACCGGCGGTCGGCCTCGAGCGCCAGCAGGGCGGCGGTCAGCACCGGAAAGGCCAGCAGCACCAGAATCGACGTGAACAGCACGTTCCACGTGAAGATGGGCATGCGGAACAGCGTCATACCGGGCGCGCGCAGACACACGACGGTGGCGATGAAGTTGACCGCGCCCAGGATGGTGCTCAGACCCGAGACGACCAGACCCATGGCCCACAGGTCGCCGCCGGTGCCCGGCGAGTGCACCGGCCCGTTCAGCGGGGCGTAGGCGAACCAGCCGAAGGAGGCCGCCCCGTTGCTCGTCAGGTAGCCGGAGACCACCATCAGACCGCCGAACAGGAACACCCAGTACGTGAAGGCATTGAGCCGGGGAAAAGCGACATCCGGCGCGCCGATCTGCAGCGGCATCACGGCATTGGCGAATCCGACGAAGGTCGGTGTGGCGAACAGCAGCATCATCACGGTGCCGTGGATGGTGAACAGCTGGTTGTACTGCTCGTTCGACACGAGCTGCAGTCCGGGCCTGGCGAGCTCCGCACGCATCAGCATGGCCAGCAGTCCCGCGAAGAGAAAGAAACCGAACGCGGTCACCAAGTACATGTTCGCGATCGTCTTGTGATCGGTGGTCGTCAGCCAGCGGAGCACCGTCGCGCCCGCGGTGCAGCGCGTCCCGCCCCGCCCGGACGTCGAAATGCTGTCCACGTCCGTCATCCGCTGCTTTTCCTGTCGCACCTGTCGCATACGAAAAGCGGGCCACATCAAACCGGTGTAACCGATGCGGACTCGCGGGAAACCTGAGCATTCCCCTGTTCGCACCCCCACGCGATCGGGGGGATTCTGAGGAGATCGACGACCACCATCGGCGTGGAGGAGGAGTTCTTCCTCGTCCACACTGCCACCCGGGCCGTCGAACCGGCGGGCAGCCGCACCGTGGCACGGGCCCGCGAAACCGTCGGGGACCTGGTCTCCGGTGAGTTCCACGAGGGGCAGCTCGAGGTGCGGACACCACCGTGCGACGACGCCGAAGAGCTGCTCCGGCAGCTGACCGCGGTGCGCAGGGCCGCGTATGACGCCTCCCGCGCCCACGGACTCGGCCCTGTGCGCCGCGGGAATCTGCGGGCCGCGTCGACGGCGCGTCCGGCCCGCGCGGTGGCGTCATCGCCCGACGCGGCTGGGAAGTCGGTGCCGGGGTCCATCGGATTGCCACCGCCCTTTCTCCGGCAGGACATGCGATGTCGGGCCTTTGCCATCCTCGGCGCGTTGAGCGGCCGCACTCCCGCACGGCCTGCGGTCCCGTGAGCGCCACATGATTGGCAGCTTCGTGCCCGGGAACCCGGCGCCTGTGTCATCCGGCTCAGACGGTGAGGAGTGGTCCCATGAGTGAGCAGACACCCTCGCAGGCCGAGGGCGAACGGGACGACGATCCGGTCCGCGGACAGAACTTTCCCCGCACCACCCCGTCGCAGGCCGAAGGGGAGCGGGAAGAGGACGAACCGGTACGGAAGGAGGCGGGTGCGCCCGACCGGCGCGATGCCGGCCGGCGCGGTCCCGAGAGGAACGGTCCGTAGCGAGACCATTCCCGCAGCCGACCGCCGCAGGCTTTCCGCATCGGCGGGCGGGCCGTCGCGGAAGACCGAAGGCGGCTCTGCGGCACGGGGCGGGGCGCTCAGCTGTTGTTCGTCGCGCCGGTCGCCGGCTGCCGGCGCAGGAGGACGGAGCCGGCGATGATCGCGCCCGCGCCGGCGCACAGCACGGCGGCCGCTCTTGCCCAGCCGAACGAAGCGCCCAGGCTGCTCTGCAGCAGATTGAGCGCGTCCAGGCCCGTCAGCGCGTGCAGCGCGATGATGCCGACGGCCAGTCCCGCGGCGGCGGCCCAGAGCATCACGGTGTCCCGTACGGCGACCCACACGGCCACGGCCAGGCAGAGCGCCGTGACGGCCACGGAGAGCGTCTCGGCATAGCCGCCGGAGCGCAGGCCCGCCACGTCGGCAGGCAGGTGGACGATGCCGCAGCCGAACAAAGCGAGGGCCGCGGGCCAGCGCAGCCCCGAACGCATCGCGGGGGAGACGGTGTGGCTGTTCGGACCGGCGGCGAGCGCGCTGTCCAGCGCCGCCATGGACCACGGCGTCGACTGCTTCGCCTGCTCCTCTTCGGGTGCGGGTGCGGCTGCTTGGGCGGGGGAGGCCGCAGGCGCGGGTGTCGTGGTGCCGGTGGGGCTCTGACCCCGGTCACCGGCCGCGTCGGACGGCGGCTGCGGCTCGTCCGTGGAGGGGCGTTCCTCGCCGGAATCAGGCAGTGGACTCAGCGAGGGCACCGGCGTCGTGCGCAGCGGATGCGGGTCCGCGACCGCGTCGCGCACCGGTGTCGGATCCCCTGGAGACTCGCGCACCGGCACCGGGTCCGCGGCGAAGTCGCGCACCGGCTGGGGCCCGCCGGACGTGCCGTTCAGCGGGGACGGCGTCTCGGTCGTGCCGTTCAGTGGCCTGAAAGACGCGGCGTTCAGGGGCGAAGGCTGCTCGCTCGAGGCGGAGTATGTCCTCGGGGCCTGGTCCGCCTCCTGCGGCGGGAACGTCTCGGGCACCGGCCGCGGGTCCTCGTCCGGGTGCCCCGTCCCGGGCGCCGGGTGGACGGGCGCCGGGTGGACGGGCGCCGGGCGGAGGGGGGCCGGGGTGACGGGTGCCGGGCGGAGGGGGCCGGGGTTGACGGGTGCCGGGTTGACGGGGTCCGGAGTCGGGGGACCGAACGGGCCCGCGGTCACCGTCGGGGCCGGGGGGAACACCGGCGGGTGGGGAGGGAGCGGCGGTATGTGCGGTACGGCGCGAGTCGTGGGCGTCGGCGCGTCGTACCCCGGGCCAGAGGTCCTGTCGGGCGACCGCGGTCGGTCGTCCTGGTAGTCGGACGGGAAGGAAGCGTTGGGGTCGGTGGTCATGGCGCGGGCTCCGTTCGCGGAACATCCGGATTGGCGTACACCGTGTCGTTCGTCGTGCACCGCCTCAGCGCGCACACTTCGTTACATCTAATGGGCATAAAGCGACATTGCGCCATCCCGGGAAAGGTACGAGTGGGCCGGTCGACGGATTTTCGGCGGGCGCCGCGCCGAGGAGGATCGGCGGTCCGGGTCCGCCGGCGCGACGCGGCACCCGATTGCCCGTCCCGATGCCGGTAATGGATCGTGAAGAAGTGGGCACCCGCGAGCCCGGGAACGTCACTGCCTAGTCTTGGAGGACCCATGGCCGTGCACCACCAGCTGATCAGAAGGTCCCCCGACGCGGTGTGGTCCGTCCTGGAGGACAGGGACCGCTACAGCGACTGGGTCGTCGGCACCTCGGACAGCAGGCCCGGCCCGGGCGACTGGCCCGACGTCGGTTCCGCTCTGGAGTACACCGTGCGGCTCGGCCCGTGGACCCTGAACGGCAGGACGACGGTGCGCCGCTGCGAACCGCCGCGCATCCTCGAACTGGAGGCGGAGAGCGGGCCGCTGGGCAGTGCGAGGGTCGCCATCGACGTCCGGCCGTGGGGCGCGTACACCCTGGTCATCGTCGACGAGCATCCCCTGACCGGGGCCGGAGGGTTCCTGCACAACTCCGCCTTCGACGTCTTCCTCGTCCTGCGCCATCGCAAGATGCTCAGCCACCTGGCACACGTCGTCGAAACTTCAGGAGACAACGATGCCGGACGCAGTGGTCATCGGAGCGGGACCGAACGGGCTCGTCGCGGCTAACCTCCTCGCGGACGCGGGATGGAGCATCGAGGTCCTGGAGGCGCAGCCGGAACCGGGTGGCGCCGTGCGCAGTGACCGGGGTGTCCACCCCGACTTCGTGAGCGACGTGTGCAGCGCCTTCTACCCGCTGGCCGCGGCTTCCCCGGTGCTGTCCGCGCTGGAGCTCCAGCGGGACGGGCTGCGCTGGAGCCACGCCCCCAAGGTGCTCGCCAACCCCCTGCCCGACGGCCGGTGCGCCGTCCTGGAACGCCGGGCCGCGGACACCGCGGCCGGCCTGGACACCTTCGCTTCCGGCGACGGCGCGGCCTGGCTGGATCTGTACGACGTGTGGGAGCGGCTGCGGCCGGACATCCTGGACCTGCTGTTCACGCCCTTCCCGCCCGTGCGGGCCTCCGCCCGGCTGGCCGCCCGGCTGCGTGCCGGAGGAGGCCTGCGGCTTGCGCGCACGCTCCTGCTGCCCGTGCGCCGGCTGGGGGAGGAGGAGTTCGGGGCCGAGGCGGGCAGGCTGCTCCTCGCGGGGAGCGCGCTGCACGCGGATCTCGCGCCGGAGGCGGCGGGCAGCGGCGGGTTCGGCTGGCTGATGTCGATGCTCGGCCAGAGCCACGGCTTCCCCGTGCCCGTCGGAGGTGCCGGCAGGCTGACGGCGGCCCTGGTGCGCAGGCTCGAACACCGCGGCGGTGCGGTGAGATGCGGCGAACGGGCCGTCGAGGTCGTCGTGCGCGCGGGCCGTGCCGTGGCCGTACGGACCGCGGCGGGCGAGTCGGTGCCGGCCCGCCGCGCCGTGCTGGCGGATGTGTCCGTACCGGCTCTGTACGGGGAGTTGGTCGACGAGCGGCACCTGCCGTCCCGGCTGCTGCGGGATCTGCGGCGCTTCCAGTGGGATTTCGCCACCTTCAAGGTCGACTGGGCGCTGGACGGCGCCGTTCCGTGGACCGCCGGCGGGGCGGCCACTGCCGGCACGGTCCACCTGGCCGACGGTGTCGACGGGCTCACCCGGTTCGCCGCACAGCTGGCGATGGGTCAGGTGCCCGACCGCCCGTTCGTGCTCATCGGCCAGATGACCGCGGCGGACGTCACCCGGTCGCCCGCGGGCACCGAATCGGCCTGGGCGTACACGCATGTCCCGCACCGCACCAAGGGCGACGCGGGCGACGCCGGTCTGACCGGCCGGTGGGACACGAGCGAGCAGGAGGTCATGGCCGACCGGTTGGAGGAGGAGGTGGAGCGGTACGCGCCCGGCTTCCGCGCACGGATCATGGCCCGCCGCATCCTTGCGCCACCGACCCTCGAGGCCCTGGACGACAATCTGCGCGGCGGAGCGATCAACGGCGGCACGACCGCCGTCCATCAGCAGCTGCTTCTTCGCCCGATGCCCGGCACGGGCCGCCCCGAGACCCCGGTCGAGGGGCTCTATCTGGCCTCGGCGGGCGCGCATCCCGGTGGTGGAGTGCACGGGGCGCCGGGTGCGAACGCCGCGCGTGCCGCGCTGCGCGTGCTGTCCCCCGGCGCGCTGCTGAGCCGGGCCCAGCGGGCCCTCGCACGCCGGGACCGCGGCGGGCAGCCGACGGACCGTGGCGTGCGAGGGGCGTGACGTCAGCTTCCGCTGCCGTACGGCCTGGTGATGACCTCCATGCCATGACCGGCGGGGTCGTTGAAGTACATCCCGCGGCCGCCGTCGTTGTGGTTGATCTCGCCGGGCCGCTTGCCGTGCGGGTCGGCGTAGTACGTGATCTCCGCGTGCTGGATCCGCTGGAAGACCTCGTCGAACTCCGCCTCGGAGATCAGGAACGCGTAGTGCTGCAGCGGGACGTCGTGGTCGACGGTCGCGAAGTCCAGGGTGACGTTGTTGCTGAGGGTGAGAGGGATGAACGGCCCCCATTCCTCACCGAGTTCGAGCCCCAGAATGTGGGCGAGGAATTCGGCGGACTCCCGGTTGTCCCGGGCCAGAACGATGGTGTGATTCAACTCTACTGACACTGTGGAATGCCTCCGTAAGGCAAACTCACGGGCACCTCCATGTCTCACCCGGTCGGTGACCGACACGCGATGCCGTGCCGAAGATCCTAAAACCTCCCCCGGTCCGCTGTCACGTTCGATTACCGGCCGTGCGACATCGCGACGAACGGCAGCTGCGGAGCAGCTGCTGCCCTGACCGGCCGGTGTCAGGGTCCGTCCATATGCCGTGGGACTGTCGACATGCCGTGGTTCGTGGTCCACTTGAAGCCACGGGGAACGAGGGCCGATGGACACGAACAGCAGCCGCCGAGGCGGACCGGCACGGGGCGGCGCCGTGGTCGCCGCGTTCACCGCTGCCGTCCTGGCCCTCTCCCTCTCCGGGTGCACCGATCAGCAGCCGGGCCAGAGCGCAGCGAATCAGCTGCGGACCTCGTACTTCACCGGTATGCCCGCACGACCCGGGCCGGTCCTCGCAGTCAAGATCGACAATGTCGGTCCGGCGCGGCCCCACACCGGACTCGGTGCGGCCGACATCGTGTACGTCGAGCAGGTCGAGTCGGGACTCACCCGGATACTGGCGGTGTTCTCCTCGCAGTTGCCGCCGCTGGTCGGACCGGTACGCAGCGCCCGTGAGTCCGACCTCGCGCTGCTGGGGCAGTTCGGCCGGCCCGCGCTCGCCTACTCCGGCGCCCAGTCGGCGCTGCGACCCCTGATCGAGGCGGCCCCCATCGCCACCCTGCCCCAGGGGACGGCCCCCGGCGCGTTCGTCCGCTCCGGCGACCGCCCGGCACCCCACAACCTCTATGTGCGCCCCGACCGGGCTCTAGCCGCCGCGGACGACGTGAGCGACGCCTCCGACATCGGCATGCGCTTCGGGCGAGCTTCCCACCCGGGCCGGCCGCTGGAGAAACACACCGTGCGTTACCCGTCGGCATGGTTCACGTTCACCTGGTCGGCCGAGCAGAAGCGGTGGCAGGTGGCCATCGACGGCACCGCCGCGCGGACCACGGACCAGGGGCCTCTGGAGGCGGCTACCGTCGTCGTGCAGTACACCGAGGTCCGCCCCTCGCAGTTCCACGACCGCTCGGGCAGCGTGTCCCCGTACACGGAGACGGTCGGTTCCGGCACCGCGCTGGTGCTGCGCGACGGCCGGGCACACGACGCCCGGTGGCAGCGGACGACCGCCGACGGGGACACGGTCTTCACCGACCCGGCGGGGGACCGCATGAACTTCGCCCGCGGTCAGGTGTGGGTGCTCCTCACGGCGCGCTGAGGCCCCGCCCGCTTGCCGTCAGCGGACGCCGGCTGCCGCCCTGTGCGCGCCGATCAGCAGGTGCAGACGGTCCGCCGCGGCCCTGCCGAACGACGGGCTGTTGATGTCCGTTTCGTACTCCACCACGCCGACTGCGCTGCCCCGCAGCTCCTCCCGCAGGGTCGCGAACAACGCCTCGTCCAGCGCCGGATCGTGGTATGGGCGCCCGGCGCTCCCGGCGGTGCGAGCCCCCGCAGCGGCACGCGGACCTCGGCGGGGCCGGTGGCCGCACGCAGCTTGGCCGCGATCCGGCGGCGAGCTCCGCGCACTCCTCCGCCGTACGGACGACGGTGATCGACGGATTGTGCACCTGTACATGGCGCCGGCGCAGTGCGGGCGGAAGCGTGTCGAGCGGACCGAACTTCACCACGTCGAGGGCGCCCAGGCTCACCACCTGCAAGATGCCCTGTCGTCCGGCGGCACTCGGCCGGTCCGGGCCCGCCGTCTGGATACCGCCGGCCAGGTCGGCGCCCGCGGCACGGGCCACCTCGGCGCGCGGGACGTCGGCGCGGATACGCGGCTCGCCCGCCACGCCCGCGTCGACGACCTCGACGCCGCCGGCCGGCAGCCGCTCACGCAGCCAGCCGTACTCCACACCCTCGGTGTCCAGCGTGCCCACCAGCACAACTGTCGCCATGACACGTACTGTTCGCGGATTCTGGGCAGCAGACAAGAACACCTGCGGACACCGCGCGCGGCTCTGGTCACTGCGGCGGGCCCACCGGGCCGGTACGCCGTTCGTGGCGGGGTGGGAATCAATCCCTGCGGGCGCGCGCTGACGTACCCGTACAAGATCAGTGGGAGATGCGATGCTCGGAACGGACCCGTCCGAACGCCGTTCGCGCAAGGAGGCCTGACCCCATGGCCCAGAACAGGTCGCAGCACACCGCACGGAACAGCGGGTGGACGAATCCGCTGCGGGACGTGCTCGACCGGCGGCTGCCCCGTATCGCCGGCCCCTCCGGGCTGGTGATCTTCGGAGTGACCGGTGACCTGTCGCGCAGAAAACTCATGCCCGCCGTCTACGACCTGGCCAACCGGGGACTGCTGCCGCCCGGCTTCTCGCTCGTCGGCTTCGCGCGCAGGGAGTGGCGGGACCAGGACTTCGCCGAAGAGGTCCACCAAGCGGTCAGGGACCACGCGCGGACCCCGTTCCGCGAGGAGGTGTGGCGGCAGCTGTCGGAGGGGATGCGGTTCGTCCAGGGCGACTTCGGCGACGACGCCGCGTTCGAGCAGCTGAAGGCGACCGTGGAGGATCTCGACAAGGCGCAGGGCACCGGCGGCAACTTCGCGTTCTACCTCTCCGTGCCGCCGAAGTTCTTTCCGGAGGTCGTCCAGCAGCTCAAGGACCACGGGCTGTCGAACGCGTCCGAGGGCTCCTGGCGCCGGGCGGTCATCGAGAAGCCGTTCGGCCACGACACCGAGAGCGCGCGTGACCTCAACAAGATCGTGCACGACGTGTTCGCGCTCGACGAGGTCTTCCGTATCGACCACTACCTGGGCAAGGAGACCGTCCAGAACATCCTGGCGCTGCGGTTCGCCAACACGCTCTTCGAGCCCATCTGGAACCGGTCGTACGTCGACCATGTGCAGATCACGATGGCCGAGGACATCGGCATCGGCGGCCGGGCGGGCTACTACGACGGCATCGGCGCCGCCCGTGACGTCGTCCAGAACCACCTGCTCCAACTGCTCGCGCTGACCGCCATGGAAGAGCCCGCCTCCTTCGACGCCGCCTCCCTCGTCACCGAGAAACTCAAGGTGTTCAAGGCCGTCGAACTGCCGGAGGACCTGGCCCTGCACACCGTGCGCGGGCAGTACGCGGGCGGCTGGCAGGGCGGCGAGAAGGTCGTCGGCTACCTCCAGGAGCAGGGCATCGCGCCCGACTCCAGGACCGACACCTATGCCGCGATCAAGCTGGGGATCGACAACCGCCGCTGGGCCGGAGTCCCCTTCTATCTGCGGACCGGCAAGCGGCTGGGACGGCGCGTCACCGAGATCGCGGTCGTCTTCCAGCGCGCGCCGCACTCGCCGTTCGACTCCACCGTGACCGAGGAGCTCGGTGAGAACGCGCTGGTCATCCGCGTGCAGCCGGACGAGGGCGTGACGGTGCGGTTCGGCTCCAAGGTGCCGGGTACGTCGATGGAGCTGCGCGACGTCACGATGGACTTCGCCTACGGCGAGTCGTTCACGGAGTCCAGCCCCGAGGCGTACGAACGCCTCCTCCTCGATGTGCTGCTGGGGGACGCCAACCTCTTCCCCCGGACGGAGGAGGTGGAGGAGTCCTGGCGGATCCTCGACCCGGTCGAGGACTTCTGGGACCGCAGCGGCAAGCCGGCGCAGTACGCGGCGGGCACCTGGGGCCCGGTGGAAGCGGACGACATGCTCGCACGAGACGGACGGAGCTGGCGCAAGCCATGAAGATCGACCTCACGGACACCACGTCCAGCAAGATCAACAAGGCGCTCGTCCTGGGCCGCCGCGCGATCGGCACCCCGGCCGTCGGCATGGTCCTCACCCTGGTCATCGTCACCGACGAGGAGAACGCCTACGACGCCATCAAGGCGGCCGGCGACGCCTCCCGCGAACACCCCTCCCGCACCCTCGTCGTCATCAAGCGCCACGTCCGCTCGCCGCGTGACCGCCACGACACCCGGCTCGACGCCGAGGTGCGCCTCGGCAGCGACGCCGGCGCCGGGGAGACCGTACTGCTGCGCCTGCACGGTGAACTCACCCAGCGCGCCGACTCGGTGGTCCTCCCGCTGCTGCTGCCGGACGCCCCCGTCGTGGTGTGGTGGCCGGTGGACGCACCACCCGTGCCGGCCAAGGACCCGCTCGGCGCCCTCGCGCAGCGGCGGATCACCGACGCCTACGCGGTGGAGCGGCCGATCGAGGAACTGGACGCCCGTGCCGCCGGATACGAGCCCGGCGACACCGACCTCGCCTGGACCAGGCTCACACCGTGGCGTTCGATGCTCGCCGCCGCCCTCGACCAGGCCCGGGCCGACGTCGTGTCCGCCGTGGTCGAGAGCGAGGCCGACAACCCCAGCGCCGAACTGCTCGCCCGCTGGTTCGCCGACCGGCTGAAGGTGCCGGTCGAACAGGTCGTCACCGAGGGGCCGGTCGTCACCGCGGTCCGGCTCCACACCGCCGACGGCGAGATCCATATCGACCGGCCGGAAGGGCCGGTGGCCCGGCTCAGCATCCCGGGTCAGCCCAGCAGGGTGCTCGCCCTCAAAGTGCGCAGTACCGCGGAGCTCATCGCGGAGGAACTGCGCCGTCTCGACCCCGACGAGGCATATGCAGCGGCGCTGCACGCCCAGATCACCGCGCCGGTCGGCGAACCCCCGGCGGACACCGTCTGAGGCAACGCTCCGCAATTGGCCGGTCACCCGATTCCCGGGCGGCGGAAATCTCGTGCCGCATCGGTGTGAAGGATCTGTGAGGCCCCGTCAAACAACCTTCGCCTGCCATGGATCTGCACACCGAATACGCAGGCGGCACACGGTCTCCCAACCTTGTATTCCCCTCTGACGCGTAAATAGCAGCAGGTCAGGGTCGGTGTGGGCAGTACTGGACGCCCGGTGGCCGTGGGGTCGCCGGGTGTCCGGGGTCGTCGGTC